>NZ_JAZARS010000025.1:0-48495 GCF_036233855.1 Gordonia sp. Z-3 | reverse complement strand
TCCGAACCCGGAAGCTAAGCCCTCCAGCGCCAATGGTACTGCACCCTAACCAGTGTGGGAGAGTAGGACACCGCCGAACTAACCTTGACCGAAGGCCCCCAACACCGTTGGGGGCCTTCGGCATATCCACAGTCTGCAGGCACGTGGTGGCCGCGATTCTGACCGTTCTGTGCGGTTCGACGACACCTGCAGCCGTGATGGCTTAGCGTTGAAATCAGGAGCACTCCGAAGTTCGCCTTCGTCGAGACGAGGTAAGCCGTGCCGACCGTCCGGGACGTCACCCATCAACTGCTGCGTGAACTCGGCTTGACCACTGTTTTCGGCAACCCGGGTTCCACCGAAGAGACCTTCCTGAAGAACTTCCCGTCCGATTTCCGGTTTGTCCTGGCGCTCCAGGAGGCCTCGGTCATGGCGATCGCGGACGGCTACAGCCAGGGCACCGCTCATCCCGCCCTGGTGAATGTGCACACCGCGGCGGGTTTGGGCAATGCGATGGGCAACCTGATTTCGGCGTCGATGAATCGGACGCCGTTGATTGTGACGGCGGGTCAGCAGACTCGAGAGATGCTGCTGCTCGAGCCGTGGCTGACCAATGTTGAGCCGGAGATGTTGCCGCGGCCGTGGGTCAAGTGGGCCTACCAACCGGTGCGCGCCGAGGACGTTCCGGCTGCGTTCATGCGGGCCTATGCCACAGCGGTCCAGCCGCCGGCAGGGCCGGTGTTTCTTTCGCTGCCGCTCGACGATTGGGAGAAGCCGGCGATCGGGGGCGCTGGTATGCGTACGGTTGCCACCGGCGTTGCCGCCGATCCGGTTCGACTGCAGGAATTCGCCACCGCCATCGACGACTCGGAGCGTCCGGTGTTGATCTTCGGCGCAGCGGTCGCCCGTGATCGGGCATGGGATGTCGCGGTGGAGCTCGCGGAGAGGGTCGGGGCCCCGGTGTGGGCCGCGCCGGCATCAGAGCGTGCCCCGTTTCCCGAGGACCATCCGCTGTACGTGGGTGGGCTGCCGTTTGCAACGGGTCCACTCGCCGAACGTCTGCGCGGGCACGACCTCGCGGTGATCATCGGGGCACCGGTGTTCCGGTACTACCCATACGTGGCCGGCCCTTACCTCCCCGACGGCCTGCGTCTGCTGCACATCACCGACGACCCTGCCGAGGCGGCACGGGCGCCCGTCGGTGACAGCCTGGTCTCGAGTGCGGGTGTCGCGATGCAGATGCTGGTCGGCGCGCTGCGGCGGGACCGGCGTGAGCCGGAGGCGTTGACCCCGCAGGAGCATCGGATGGCGCCGCACCCGCCGACGGACGCGACGGCCGCGGATGCGGTGATGAGTGCGCGGCAACTCTTCGCGACGTTGCGCAGTGCGTGCGAGGCGGACACCGTGTTGGTGGAGGAGTCACCGTCGAACCTGGCCGACCTGCACGCGGAGTGGCCGATCACCGAGCCGGACTCCTTCTATACCTTTGCCAGTGGCGGGTTGGGGTGGAACCTGCCTGCGAGTGTCGGGATCGCGTTGGCGGAGAGCGACAGCGGTCGGCGACGAGCGGTGGTGGCCATCATCGGTGACGGTTCGTTCCAGTATTCGGTGCAGTCGATCTGGACCGCCGCGCAACACGGGTTGGACATCCTGTTCGTGGTGCCACGCAACGGCGAGTACGCGATCCTCAAGGCCTTCGCGGAGCTGGAGGACACTCCCGGCGTGCCCGGTCTCGATATACCCGGTATCGATTTCGTGGCACTGGCCACGGCATACGGATGCCATGGTGTGCGGGCGTCGACTCCGGCGGAGGTGGCCGCCGAGGTCGCCGCAGCACGGGACCGTTCAGGACCGACGCTGCTGGAAGTCGCGATCAACGCGGCGGTTCCCTCGTTGCTCTGAACGCTGCGACCTGACTTTTATCACCGCGAAGGCCGCGGGTGGACGTTGAGCTTGTGACCTGCGGCGATGGGGGGGTTCGGCAGTGGATTTGCGCACTAACTCGGGGTTCGTAGGCTGCTGATGTGGCGTATGTGCGGACGGTGAAGACGGCGTCGGGTGCGACGGCGGTGCAGATCGTGCACTCGTCGCGGCGCGGGTCGCGCGATATCGAGCATCTCGGATCCGCACATGACTCCGCGGCGGTGGCTGCGTTGAAAGCCGTGGCCGCACAACGCATCGCCGGCGGGCAGGAAGAGCTCGATCTCGGCGTGGGCGTGGCTGCTGCTTCTGGTCCGCTGCCGATCACGTCCTCGCGGATGAGTCACCTGTGCGACGCGGTGATCGGGGTCTACGACGAGTTGGGGTTCGCGACCGCGGCCGACGGTGATCAGGTGTTTCGCGATCTGGTCCTGGCCCGCATCATCGAACCGACCAGCAAACTCGACTCGCTGCGGGTGCTCGGCGAGGCCGGCATCGACCCGATGTCGTACCCGACGCTGAATCGGCGTCTACCGGTTTACGCCGAGCCCGACTGGCGTCGACGGCTGGCCGCGGCGTGTGCGGCCCATGCGCGGCTGGGACCGGCAAGCCTGCTGCTCTACGACGTGACCACGCTGTATTTCGAGACCGACAAGGCCGACGGGTTCCGTGAACCCGGCTTCTCCAAGGAACGTCGTCTGGAACCGCAGATCACCGTCGGCCTGCTCACCGACGCCTCCGGGTTTCCGCTGCAGATCGAGGCGTTCGAGGGAAACAAAGCCGAGACGGCGACGATGATGCCCACGCTGCGTGCCTTTATGAAGGCCCACCACCTTGATGACATCACCGTGGTGGCTGACGCCGGGATGATCTCGGCAGCGAACAAACAGGCCATCGAAGCGGCCGGTCTGTCGTTCATCCTGGGCGAGAAGATCCCCACCGTGCCCTATCTGATTGACAAGTGGCACAACGATAATCCCGATCAGACTCCTCCGGACGGCCTGATCCTGACCCAGCCGTTCCCGGCGAATGCCAAGACCAGCTTCCGCCGCAGTCAGGTCGTCTACTACGCCTACAGTGCCGATCGCGCCCGACGCAGCCTGCGTGGCATCAACGAGCAAGTCGCCAAAGCCGAGAAGGTCGTGGCCGGCACTCTGTCGGTCAAGCGCAACCGGTTTGTCACCCTCACCGGCGCCGACAAGAGCGTCAACCGCGACCTCGAAGCCAAGGCGCGTCTGCTGGCCGGATGGAAGGCCTACGCCACCAACATCACCGCTCCAACACCGGAATTCGTGATCGGCTCCTACCACCAGCTGTGGCGGATCGAGAAAAGCTTCCGCATGTCCAAAAGCGACCTCGCGGCACGCCCGATCTTCCACCGCACCCGCGACTCCATCGACGCGCACCTGACCATCGTGTTCGCCGCGCTCGCGGTCACCCGCGTCATCGAAGAACGCTCCGGCTGGTCGATCAAGAAGTTCGTCACCACCGCCCGCCGCTACCGCACCATCGAAATCCAAGCCGGCGAGCACACCATCACCGCCGCCGACCCACTACCCGACGACCTGCACGAAGTCCTCACCGCAATCCGGGGACCGCACTAAATTGATAAAACTCAGGCACGCAACGGCGAGTACGCGATCCTCAAGGCCTTCGCGGAGCTGGAGGACACTCCCGGCGTGCCCGGTCTCGATATACCCGGTATCGATTTCGTGGCACTGGCCACGGCATACGGATGCCATGGTGTGCGGGCGTCGACTCCGGCGGAGGTGGCCGCCGAGGTCGCCGCAGCACGGGACCGTTCAGGACCGACGCTGCTGGAAGTCGCGATCAACGCGGCGGTTCCCTCGTTGCTCTGAACGCTGCGACGGGGCGCTCACGGCGGCGACGCGAGGCGGTCACTCGCGGTCGGGTCCGGGCACCACCAGTAGCGGAACCGCGAGGACGCTCATCATCTTGGCGGCTGTGGCCCCCAAGAACAGCCTGCCCGGCGCCGCGAGTCTGCTCGAACCGACCATGATCATGTCTCCGTCGTGCCACTCGACACTGCTGACCGCCTCCTCGACGTTGCGTCCCTGAGCGAGGGTGGACGCGATCGGTGTCTGATCGGACAGCCGCTTGTGGGCCGTCTCCAACGAAGTGTTGGCGAGGTCCACGGCACGGGCAACCGCCTCGTCGTCAGTGGTGCGGCCGGTGATGTCGTCGCGGGAAACAAGCGACAGCAGGCGTAATGGGAGGTCGCCGCGAGCACTGAGGGCGAGGGCGGTGTCGAGGAGGATCTCGGCGCCGGGGCGACTGCCGATCGCGGTGGTGATCTCGCGAATTCGCTCTGCCCCGGTGTGGCTGAAGCCTCGGGGCGCGAGCGCGACGGGAACCGGTGATGAATGCAAGAGGTCGTTGACGACCGAACCGAGCGAATGGCGCCCGGTGATGCCGCCCCCGGACGCACCGACCACCAGCATCGTGGCGCCGACCCGTTCGATCTCGGTGATCAGGCCGTGGGCGACATGCTCGTCGACCACGACATGCGTTTCTGCGACGACATCGCCGGGCACCAGGTCTGCGGCGCCGGCGACCCACTGTCTGGCCGCTTCGTCCAGCGCCTCGGCGAACCCTGCCGCGCTCGTGATGGTCTCGGGCGGGTCCGGAGGTATGACGACCGCGATGTCCAGTGAGGCGCCGAAGGTCCGGGCAAGGCATGCGCCGAAGGCGACTGCGTCCTCCCCGCCGGGTGTGGCCAGGTAGGCGACGAGCAACTTCATCGTGTACTCCGATCGTGGGCCCGTGAAATCCTACGATGCGACCACTGTGCCACGCAGCGCTGTGGGACACATTCACCGCTGCGGGATGCGTGGAGCGCAATGATGAAACCGTCGCGATGGCCGCCAGAGCGAGGTCAGGCGGCCGTTGATGGGTCGCCGACCTGGGCCAGGATGTCGAACTCGAGGCCATCGGCCTGCGCGACGTACATCGCCTGACGCAGATGCCGTGCCGAGAATCGCACTTCGCCGCGAGGACTCGTATACACCGGCGATTCGCCTGCAGCCCACTCGATCGCCCGCGGATGCGTGGACCCGGCCCGACGGATCAGTTCGTCGAGCAACGTCACGCCCTCGAAGCACGACTCGCCCGGTGAGGTCAGCGGCGGTGCGGCCACCCCGAAGCGCCGCACGTAACGCTGTTCGAAGTCGAGACTGTACGGAGTCGCGAGCGACTCGAAGTACCCCGACACCGAGTAGAGATTTCGCGTACCGCCGTCGCCGGAACCCAACAGCATGTTCTCGTCCATGAGTGATGAGAGCCGTACACAGCGTCCGTCGAGCCCGCGGGCGCCGAACGCACGGTTGAACTGCACTGCGTCCTCGCCCAGGAGCAGCACGAGAACTGCCGTCGCACCGGACGCCTCGATATGGTCGAGAACATCGCCGAACTCGGAGGTGCCGAGTGGGCAGAAGATCTGGGATTGCACCTGCGTCGGCGAGGAGTCGGCATTGAGGTGCGCGGTGACCGTCGCTGCCGTGGCACGCGGCCAGATGTAATCACTGCCCACAACCACCCATCGGCGCGCACCGAGCTGCTGTGACAGCCACTCAAATGCGGGCAGCAGGGCCGCGTCGGGCACCTCGCCGGTCATGAACGTGCCCCGCGCACCTTCGCCGCCCTCGTACACCGCCGTGTAGACGTACGGGATCTCGCCGCGCAGGACACGGACCAACCGACGTCTTACAGCTGACGTGTGCCAGCCGACCACGGCATCGAATCGGGGGATCGATCCACAACTCGGGCCGAGGTGTGTACTGACGGCGGCGGCGACCTGCTCGACCGGTGCGCCACCGTCGATCGTCGTCACGGTGACCTCGCGACCGAGGATCCCGCCGCGCTGGTTGATCTCCTCCACGGCCAGTTGCGCGCTCGCCGCGCAGGACGGCCCGAAGATCCCCGAGGGACCGCTCTGCGGAATGACCATGCCCAGGTGCATCAGTGTGAATCCTCGTGTGCTGTGGAGACCGATTCCAGTGTGCGCCAGACGCGTTTCCAGCGGGTTTCGCACAGATCAGGTCGTTGCGCGACATTTGCGTCTGTCGGGTGTCGTCCTTCGGAAGCGATCGCAGTGAATGCCGGGTGCTGCTCACCGGGTCAAGTGGGCCAGGCTGTCCCCGAGTGCGAGATACCGGCGAGAGCCGACTGACGTCGCCAAGTCGCGCTCGATCTGCCGTTGGCGATCGTCGACCGCGGCGAGCGCACCGGAGCCGTGCGGACTCAGGAACACCATCACGCGCCGTCGATCCGCGGGGTCGACGCGGCGGTAGACGAGGGCGAGCGAGATCAGTTTGTCGATTGCGCGCGTGGTCGTGGCCGGCGGCAACACGGCCAGACGGGACAGTTCGGTCATCGTGTGTCCGTCGCCCTCTGCCCCGGCGAGGATCACCAGAATCCGCCACTGTTCGGCGGTGACGCCGAGCTCATCGAACACCGGTGCCATCTGGTCCTCGAGGAGCGCGACCGCGCGCAGCAGTTGCAGCAGCATCGGGTCGGGATTCGGGTCAGCGGGCATCGATGCTCTCCTCGGTCGTATCCAAGAACGACAGGTTGTCCCCGTCGCGATCCACGATGATGCGCACGGGTCGCGCGGGGTCTCGGTCGGGCCGGACCATCAGCGTCGCGATCGGCGCACAGAGCTCGTGTCGCAGGACCCGATGAAGCGCTCGCGCGCCGTACCGGGGGTCGAATCCGACCTCGGCGAGCCGTTCGCGTGCGGCCGTGCTGACCTGACATTGCACATTGCGGGTGGCCAGGGAGCGGACCAGGCGGTCGACCTCCAGATCGACGATTCGATGCGCGACGCCGCCGTCGATCGACGTGAACGTGATGACCTCGTCGAAGCGGTTGAACAACTCCGGGTCGAAGAACGCCCGCACCGAATCCAGCACGACGCGGGTTTCGTCCCGGCGTCGGCCGAAGACGCCGTCGAGCGCGTTGCGGGTCAGCAGTCGAGCCGGTTGCTCGCGCCACGGGCGTCGCATGTCGTGCACCTCGCGGGAGCCGAGGTTCGATGTCAACAGCACGATCGCATTACGGAAGTCGATGGTCGTGGTCCCGGAAGCCAGACGCAGGGTGCCGGTGTCGAGGATCTGCAGCAGCGACCGCAGCACGGTGGGGTGTGCTTTCTCGACCTCGTCGAAGAGCACCACTCCCGGACGCGAGAGACTGCCCTCGACCTTGTCCCGATCGAACAGCGTGAACTGTTCCTTGGAACCGGCATAGCCGGGTGGGGCGCCCGACAGTGATGCGGCGTAGTGCTCCTGCGCCAATGAGTTCATGTCGACCCGGCACAGGTTGTCGGCATCCCCGCGGATGTGGTGTGCGACCTGTCGGGCCAGCTCGGTCTTGCCCACCCCGGTCGGACCCACGAGGAGCAGTGACGCGATCGGCCGGTGCGGATCATGCAAGCCCGCCGCGGCAATGGTCACGGCGCGCACGACCGCGTCGACCGCGGTGTCCTGTCCGATGATCGACCCTCGCAGCGAGGCGGCGAGGTAGGCCGGGGAGCGCAGGTCACCGAGGCGGAATCCGTTCGTGGTGTCGAGGTCGGAGAACTTCACCGCGGCGTGTCCCGACATGGTCTTCCTCCTTCGCTTCCGTTTGAAAGTAGATCATCTGCGGCCCGTGCGCCCACCGTGCGCGCGCTTCATGTGATCTCCATGGCGTGGAAACTTTGTGGCAACACCGGACCGGTTATGTGTCGAGCGCGGACAAGCTTCCGTTTGAAAGTAATTTCCGCTACGACGACATCAGTTCACGATCAACCACAACAAGGAGTTGTTATGCGTCACGGCGACATCTCATCGAGCCCGGACACCGTCGGCGTCGCGGTGGTGAACTACAAGATGCCCCGGTTGCACACCCGCGAGCAGGTCCTCGACAATGCCAAAGCGATCGCGGAGATGGTGCGCGGCATGAAGTCCGGGTTACCCGGCATGGATCTGGTTGTGTTCCCGGAGTATTCGACGCAGGGCATCATGTACGACAACGACGAGATGTACGCCACCGCCGCCACGGTTCCCGGCGACGAAACCGACATCTTCTCCACCGCCTGCCGGGAGGCCGGGACCTGGGGTGTCTTCTCGATCACCGGGGAGAGGCACGAAGACCATCCGAACAAGCCGCCATACAACACGCTCGTGCTCATCAACGACGAAGGCGAGATCGTGCAGAAGTATCGGAAGATTTTGCCATGGACGCCGATCGAGGGGTGGTATCCGGGCAGCCAAACCTATGTCACCGACGGGCCCAAGGGTCTCAAGATCTCGTTGATCATCTGCGACGACGGCAATTATCCGGAGATCTGGCGGGACTGCGCGATGAAGGGCGCCGAACTCGTCGTCCGGCCGCAGGGCTACATGTATCCGGCCAAGGACCAGCAGGTCCTGATGGCCAAGGCGATGGCCTGGGCCAACAACTGTTACGTCGCCGTCGCGAACGCCACCGGGTGGGACGGTGTGTATTCCTATTTCGGGCACAGCTCGATCATCGGCTTCGATGGCCGCACCCTCGGCGAATGCGGCGAGGAGGAGTACGGGGTGCAGTACGCGCAGTTGTCGTTGTCCACGATCCGTGACGCCCGCCGCCACGATCAGTCGCAGAACCACTTGTTCAAGTTGCTCCACCGTGGCTACACGGGTGTACTCGCCGGTGGCGATGGCGACAAGGGGGTTGCCGAGTGCCCCTTCGACTTCTACCGCAATTGGGTAACCGACGCCGAGGCCACCCAGCGACAGGTCGAGGCCATCACCCGCGAAACGATCGGGGTTGCCGAGTGCCCGGTCTACGACCTGCCGACCGAGAAGGTGATGGAGGCCTGACGATGCAACCGCGCCGGACCCGCTCGTGGCGGACCCGGCGCGGTGGCGCGATGATCTCCCGGTCGGTCGTGATCAGCTGAGGTGGTGGACCTCCTGCAGGCCGTACACCGGCGTCGGGATGCCCTCGTAGCGGGCCTTGAGCTGCAGGGCAAGGTACAGCGAGTAATGGCGTGACTGATGCAGATTGCCGCCGTGGAACCAGAGGCCCGGCTGCTGTGTCGGCTTCCACATGTTGCGCTGCTCGCCCTCCCACGGGCCGGGATCCTTGGTGGTGTCAGACCCCAGGCCCCACACCTTGCCGACGCGGTCGGCCACGTCCTGGCCCATCAGGTCGGCCGCCCAGCCGTTCATCGAGCCGTACCCGGTCGCGTAGACCACCACGTCGGCCGGGAGTTCGGTGCCGTCGGCGAGGATCACGCTGCGCTCGGTGAGGTGGTCGATCTCGCCGTGTTCGAGCGTGATCGAGCCATCGGCGATCAGCTCACACGCGCCGACGTCGATGTAGTAACCGGACCCTCGACGCAGGTACTTCATGAACAGCCCGGAGTCGTCGTCGCCGAAATCGAGATCGAACCCGGCGGCCTCGAGACGATCGTAGAAGTCCTTGTCGCGCTCGCGGATCTGATCGTAGAGCGGAATCTGGAATTCGTGCATGATTCGGTATGGCAGGGACGCGAAGGTCAGATCGGCCTTCTTGGTGGTCATCCCCGACGCCACCGCCTCCTCGCTGTAGAGGGCGCCGAGGCCGATCTCCATCAGCGAATCCGACCGCACGATGTGGGTCGACGACCGTTGCACCATGGTCGTGTCGATCCCGTTCTCCACCAGGGCTTTGCAGATGTCGTGAGCGGAGTTGTTGGACCCGATCACCACCACCTTGCGGCCCGCGTAACCGTCCGGACCCGGATGTTGGCTCGAGTGGTGCTGGTCGCCGGCGAAGACGTCCTGCCCGGCGATCGTCGGCACGTGGGCCTTGCCCGACATGCCGGTCGCGAGCACCAACTGGGTGGGATGCAGCGTCATCGGCTCGCCGTTGCGGTCGATCTCGACGGTCCACTGCCCGGCATCTTCGTCGTAGGACGCCGAGGTGCAGGTGGTCTTGCTCCAGTACGGCACCTCCATCACCTTGGTGTAGAACTCCAGCCAGTCGCCGATCTTGTCCTTGGGTGCGAACACCGGCCAGTTGTCGGGAAACGGGAGATAGGGCAGGTGGTCGTACCACACCGGGTCGTGCAGGCACAGCGACTTGTACCGCTGACGCCACTGATCGCCGGGGCGGTCGTGTCGATCGACCACGATCGAGGGCACGCCGAGCTGACGCAGGCGCGCCCCCAACGCGATACCGCCCTGCCCACCGCCGATCACGAGAACATACGGCTGGACGGTCCGGCCCAGCGCAGCCTCTTCATCGTCGCGTTTCTGTGCCCAGGATCGGCGGTCGGGGTCGGAGCCGTGTACGGCACCCATCACGCGGGTCGGACCGGCCGGTTCCGCGTGTCCCTTGAGTTCCTGCAACGTCGTGAGCAGCGTCCACCCGAGATCCGTGCCCTGCTCGTCGTCGGGCTTGATGCGCAGGTGCCCGACGCCGCGCCCGGTTGCGGTCTCGAACTCGATGAAGGCGGTGACCACGCCTGTGTCGTCGGCGGTTGGGGGTTCGCTCGTCCGGAACGCGTGCGGAGCGGTGTCGTCGAGACGCGCGTTCAGCATGTCGCCGATCTGTTCGCGACCTTCGACGGTCTTGAGATTCCAGGTGAACGCCACCAGGTCGCGCCAGAAGCTGTCGGTGGCGAACAGGCCGGTCGCGCGGGCCACGTCGCGGGCGACGAGGGCGGCCTCGAATTCGGTGAGCCAGATGTCGACGCGTTGTTGTGGGTCGTTCACGGTCCCGGTGACCGGTGGCTCCAAGGTCTGGGTCATGGTTTCTCCTCGGGTTGACGTTGCTCTGTGTGATCCACAGCACACCGTGCGCCTAGGTTGTTGCGAAAGGGTTGCATCGGGTTGCGACCCAGGGTCGAGCGGCTGCAACCCTCTGCAACCCCGATCGAATTTTGCGGCGCGGCTGTGATCCGGAGCACAATCGAGGTGTGTCGACAATTGATGCGCACGCCGGAATCGAGCCCGCGGTGTCCGCGGCCGACGACCCGCGGCACTACGCACAGCTGCTCTGTGCGGTGTACGACGCCGCGATGGCCGGTGAGAAGATGCCCGCTCGGCCGCGATCGGTGATCGGCGAGTCGTGGGATCGCGTACTGCACGCCGGGGTTGATCCCGATGTCGGAGCCGCCGGGGCCGGTCTCGACGTCGCCGACCTCGAGGCCCGCCGACTCGACTCCGGGTTGGCGCCCGTGCTCGACGACCTCACCGCCGGGCTCGACTCGGTGATCGCCGATGGCGACAACATCCTCGTCGTCGCGGATGCGCACGGGCGCGTGCTCTGGCGCAGCGGGGCGCCGCGAGTGATGCACCGGGCGGACAGACTCGGGTTCGTCGAGGGTGCGAACTGGGGAGAGAATGCGGTCGGCACCAACGCCATCGGCACCGCACTGATGTCCGGCCACGCCGTGCAGGTCTTCTCCGCGGAACACTTCGTGCGCACCCACCATTCGTGGACGTGCGCCGGGGCGCCGATCCGGGATCCGCGGACCGGTGATCTGATCGGCGTCGTCGACGTGAGCGGGCCGGCAGCCACCATCCACCCGACCACCGTCGCCCTGGTCGACGTGGTCGCCAAGCTCGCCGAGGCGCACCTGCGTGACCACCACCGTCGCTCGCTCGATCAGCTCCGGTCCGTCGCGGCGCCGATGCTTTCGCGCCTGAACAGTCCTGCGCTGGCGGTGGACAACGATGGATGGGTGGCGGCGGTGGACGCCGTCACACCGTGCAGCCGGCTGAGTCTGCCCCGCCATGCCGAACCCGGCCGGGTCTGGGTGCGGAGCCTGGGCGAATGCGACCTCGATCCGTTGCCCGGTGGCTGGCTGGTGCGGGTCGCGGCGGTGGACTCCGTGGCGTCGGAGACGGTGCTGCACCTCGACTGGCGTGATCGCCGGTCACCGTCGGTGACGGTGACCGGTAGCAGCGGGCAATGGACGATCACACCGTCGCCCCGGCACGCGGAGATCCTGGCGCTCCTCGCGCACCATCCCGACGGCTGCAGCGCAGCGCAGATGTCGCGGCACCTGTTCGGCGTCGACGATCGCACGATCACGGTGCGGGCTGAGATGTCCCGGCTGCGAAAGCATCTCGGTGGATTGCTCGCGGCCAACCCCTATCGCTTCGTGGCTGGTGTCTCGGCTCGGGTCGACCACGGCCCCGACGCGTCCGTCGGCTGACCGGACGCCACCCGGCGCGTTCTGCGCGTCGGGTAACTCGGGCCGGGGCGCGTCGGCTCGCTACATTCGGTGGGTGAGCACCCCTGTCGACGGATATCTCCGCCACATCATGACTCTGTGCGCCACCGATCGGGCGGGCGCGGTCGCCGACTACATTCCCGAACTCACGCGGGTGGACCCGGATGGTTACGGGTTGTCGCTGTGTATGCACGACGGGCATCTCTACTCCCACGGCGACAGTGCCGAGCAGTTCACCATCCAGTCGATTTCGAAGGCGTTGACCTACGCGCTGGTGCTCACGCGGCTCGGTCCGCGGGAGGTCGACGCCAAGATCGGCGTGGAGCCCTCGGGGGAGGCGTTCAACGAGATCAGCGTGGACGGTGCTCGCAGACCGAAGAACCCGATGATCAACGCGGGTGCGATCATGTCCGCGTCGCTGTTGTTGCCGCAGGTCCGCGACGCCGACTCCGCAACCATGGACAGCGAATCCCCCGAGGTCCGGACTGTCGACGCCGTCTTCGACGACCTCGTGTCGTTCTATTCGGCATGCGCGGGTCGGCGACTGCACATCGACGACGCGGTCTATCGGTCCGAGAGGCGTACCGGTGCCCGCAACCGGGCGATCGCCTACATGCTCGACAGCTTCGGGGTTCTCGACGCCGATCCGGAGGCGGCGCTCGATCTCTACCTGCGGCAGTGTTCGCTGCGGGTGACCACCGACGACCTCGCGGTGATCGGCTGCACGCTCGCCACGGGTGGAGTCAATCCGCGCACCGGTCGTCAGATCGTGTCTCCGGAGGTGGCGCAGCGGGTGCTCTCGGTGATGACCACCTGTGGAATGTACGACGGAGCGGGGGACTGGGTGTCGTCGGTGGGGTTGCCGGCCAAGAGCGGCGTGGGAGGCGGGATCCTCGCGATCCTGCCCGGGCAGCTGGGGATCGGGGTGTACTCGCCGCGGCTGGATGCGCACGGCAACAGCGTGCGGGGAATCGACACCTGTCGCCATCTGTCCACCGATCTGGGGTTGCACATGTTCAACGTGACGCGGGAGAGCCGGGTGACCATGCGCGCCACTTATGACATCGGGGAGTTCGAGGTCGGCGCGGACTGGACCGAACGCGAGCGCGGCTACCTGCGGACTTGCCGGGATCGCGTGCGGGTCTACGAACTGCAGGGCGACCTGACCTTCTCCGGCGCGGAGGCGGCGATGCGACGCCTGGAAACCGACGCCGACCACTACGACCTGGTGATCATCGACATATCGCGCATCGGCATCATCGACCCGGTGGCGCGAACGATGGTGTTGTCCTTCAAACACCGACTCGCCGAGCGCGGTCGCAAGGCGATGGTCGTCGACCCCGACGGCGTTCTCCGGGCCAGTGTAGAACGACACCGACACGACCATGTTGTCCCCGATATCATTGCGCCCGAAGCGCTTCGAGGTTTTGACCCGACGTTGCCACACGTGCACGCCACGATGGAGGATGCGGTGAGTGATGCCGAGGCGTTTCAGCTCAAACGTCGCTACACCCGTGGCGAGATGTTCGGCGGGGCGTGACCGGTGGCGCGGGCGGTCACCGTTAAGCTGACCCCCGTGCGTCTGGTTATCGCGGAATGCCAAGTGGACTATGTCGGCCGTTTGACCGCACACCTGCCGATGGCGAAGAGGTTGCTGCTGATCAAGTCCGACGGGTCGGTCAGCGTGCACGCCGACGACCGTGCCTACAAGCCGCTGAACTGGATGAGCCCGCCGTGCTGGATGACCGAGGCGCCGGTGCCCGACGGGGTCGAGGCCGAGGCTTACTGGGTGGTCACCAACAAGACCGGCGAAGAGCTCCGCATCACCATCGCCTCGATCGAACACGACTCGGCCCACGAGTTCGGGGTGGATCCAGGCCTGGTGAAGGATGGGGTCGAGGCGCATCTGCAAGAACTGTTGGCCGAACATGTCGACACGCTGGGCACCGGACACACACTGATCCGTCGCGAATACATGACCGCGATCGGCCCGGTGGATCTGTTGTGCCGGGATGCCGAAGGGGCGACGGTGGCGGTCGAGATCAAGCGGAGGGGGGAGATCGACGGCGTCGAGCAACTCACCCGCTACCTGGAGTTGCTCAACCGGGATCCGATTCTGGCCCCGGTCTCCGGGGTGTTCGCCGCGCAGCAGATCAAACCGCAGGCCCGCACCCTTGCCGAGGATCGCGGAATTCGGTGCCTGGTTCTGGACTACGACGAACTGCGTGGTGCCGAGAGCACCGAGTTCCGACTGTTCTGACTCCGGCAGCCGCTCTGCGCAGCCGTTTCGAAGAGCGTCGCCCGTCCGCGATCAGTGCAGGGTCAGCGTGCTGACGCCTCGCCGCCGGCTCCGACCGGGGATGCGCTCGACGACGCACCTGTTCCGTTGGCGCCCGAACGCTTGATCTGCGACTGCGCGGACAGTGCGCGGTTGAGTAGCTCCGCGTCGTCGGTCTCGGTGAGGTCGGCGAGGTCTTGATGCCGTTCGGACAACTGCACCGGCAGCTTGGCCACCTCATCACGGACCCGGCTCAGTTGCTCGGCGATCTGTTTGCGCGCCTGGTCGGCCTGAGCGGCGAGTTCCCGGGATCGCGCCAGTCGCTCGATGGCGATCTCCTGCGCGGTGTCCTTCATCCGCTGCGCCTCATGGCGGGCCCGGTCGCGCTGCGCGGCGAGTTCGGCATCATGGCGCTCGCGCTCGGACTGGCGCGCGCGGGTGCTCTGTAGCTCGAGTTCGGCCGCCTCGCCCTTGGCCTTGGTGACTATCCGCCGCGCCTCGTCGCGGGCGGCGGTCATCGTTTCCTTGTGTTCGGCTTCCATCGCCGCGGTCCGTTCGGCGATGAGTCGCGCGGCTTCGTCCGCCTCTTCCGCAGACCGTTCCGCCAACGCGTCGGCGTCCTCGCGGACCTTGCGGGCGTGCTCGTCGGCCTTGGCGATGGTCTTGCGAGCCGTCTCCTGCGCCTCCTCGCGGATGCGTGTGGCGTCGGACTCGGCATCGTCGCGGGCCATTGCCGCCTCCTGCCGGGCGATCGAGGTGAGCTCGGCCGCCTCGGCGGCGGCGTCCGCGCGGATCTCGGAGGCCTCGTCGGACGCCAGCTGCAGCATGCGACCGAGACGCTCGCTCATCCCCTGCGCAGTGGTCGGCGGGACCGACAGCTTGTCGACCTCACGGCGCAACTCCTCGATCTCGTCGCGGGCTTCCTCGAGGTGCGCGACGAGTTCGTGCGCGTTCGCGGTGGCGGCGTCGCGATCGGCCGCGAGCACCCGCAACTCGGCATCAACCCGTTGCAGATGTTCGGTCACCTGCTCACGGTCGAAACCACGCATGACGACTGCGAACGGGAGGTTTCGCGGTGCCGGAGCTGACATGCGGCACAGTCTAACTCAGAGGCGAACCGCCGCGACCTCAGGAATCGGTGAGCTGCGGCGATCAGTGCACAGGCAGTTCAGTGCGCTGCGGCACCGGTCGCAGGCTCGACCAATTCCAGCAGTACCCCGCCGGCGTCCTTCGGGTGCACGAAGTTGATCCGCGAGTCCGCGGTGCCACGACGCGGCTGCGGGTAGAGCACTCGCACGCCAGCTGCGGTGAGACGCTCGGTGACGGCATCGACGTCGGTGACCCGCACCGCGAGCTGCTGCAGTCCCGGTCCGTTGCGGTCGAGGAACTTCGCGATGGTCGATTCGTCGTTGAGTGGGGCGAGCAGCTGGATCACCGCGCCGCCAGTGGAACTGGCCGACTGCGGGCCGACCATCGCCTCGATGACGCCCTGTTCGCTGTTGGTCTCCTCGTGCAGCGTCGCGAAGCCGAGATGGTCGAGGTACCACTTCTTGGCTGCGTCGAGATCGGGGACCGCGATCCCGACATGGTCGATGGCGGTGACGAGGTCGGCGATGACGGCGGTCGCCGAGGCTGCGGGGTCTGCTGCTGAGGTGCTCATGTCCTAACGGTAGCGTTGAGGGTAGAAGCTCACAGAGCGGGCGCTCGGTCTGCCTGCTCGGCCGATGTTGGAGGTCCTCATATGTCCACGTCCACCGATCAGTTCTCGACGGTCATCGTCGCCGGGGCGCGGACGCCCTTCGGTCGACTGCAGGGCTCACTCAAGGGTTTCAGTGCCGTCGATCTCGGCGCCGTGGCCATCGAGGGCGCGCTGGAGCGTTCGGGAGTGCCCGCCTCGGCCGTGGAGTACGTGATCATGGGTCAGGTCCTCACCGCCGGAGCCGGCCAGATGCCCGCCCGCCAGACCGCGGTCAAGGCGGGCATCGGGTGGGATGTGCCCACATTGACCATCAACAAGATGTGTCTATCGGGCATCGACGCGATCGCATTGGCCGACCAGCTGATCCGGGCCGGCGAGTTCGACTGCGTGGTCGCCGGTGGTCAGGAGTCGATGACGCAGGCCCCGCACCTGTTGCCCGGTAGCCGCGATGGTTTCAAGTACGGCAACACCGAACTCGTCGATCACATGGCCTACGACGGCCTGTGGGACGCGTTCACCGATCAGCCGATGGGTGCGTTGACCGAACAGGGCAACGACACCGACGGGTTCACCCGGGCCGAGCAGGACGAATTTGCGGCGCGCAGCCACCAGCGTGCGGCGATCGGGTGGAAGAACGGTGTCTTCGCCGACGAGGTGGTTCCGGTCGGCATTCCGCAGCGCAAGGGTGACCCGATCTCGTTCGCCGAGGACGAGGGTGTGCGCGCCGACACCACCGCCGACTCGCTGGCCGGGCTGCGACCGGCCTTCCGTAAGGACGGCTCCATCACCGCGGGCAACTCGTCGCAGATCTCCGACGGTGCGGCCGCAGTCATCGTGATGAGCAAGGCGAAGGCCACCGAACTGGGGGTGGCCTGGCTCGCCGAGATCGGTTCGCACGGCGTGGTCGCCGGACCGGACTCGACCTTGCAGGCCCAGCCCGCCAACGCGATCGAGAAGGCGTGCGCACGGGCGGGTATCACGCCCGCTGATCTCGATCTCATCGAGATCAACGAGGCTTTCGCGGCGGTCGGACTCGCCTCCACCAAGCAGCTCGGCGTCGACCCGGAGATTGTCAACGTCAACGGCGGGGCCATCGCGGTCGGGCATCCGATCGGGACGTCCGGTGCCCGCATCACCCTGCACCTGGCGCTGGAACTGCAGCGACGCGGCGGCGGCGTCGGTGCGGCCGCGCTCTGCGGGGCCGGTGGCCAGGGCGATGCCTTGATCGTGCGGGTGCCCAAGAGTTGAGCCCCGACGGTCTCTGGCGAGATTTCTACTACACATCGTCGTAGTTTTCTGTCCGATTCGGCACAATGGGACACATGTCGCAATTCTTTGATCTCACCACTCCGGCCAAGCGCTTCCGACTGGTCGCCGTCCTCGAGGCCATCACGTGGCTGGCCCTGTTGATCGCCATGTTCTTCAAATGGGTTCTCGGCCACGAGGAGGCGGTGGCGATCCCGGGGATGGTTCACGGCATCGTCTTCGTCGTGTTCGTGGTGGTCTCATTGATCACCGCAGTGCAGCTGCGGTGGGGTCTGAAGGTCACGGCATGGGCGCTGGTGTCCTCGATCCCGCCCTTCGGCACCCTGGTGTTCGAGTGGTGGGCGCAGCGCAATGGTCATCTGGCCGAGTTGTCGGCGGACACCACGCCGCAGCGCGTGGCCGCCTGAGGAGTGGTGGCGCGATGATCGTCGCCTTCAGCCTCAGCCCCTCCGGGGGCGATGCCGTCGACTCGGACGGCGGGATGAGCGCTGCGGTTGCTGCGGCCGTGGCCGTGGTGCGCGAATCGGGGTTGCCCCATCAGACCACCGCGATGTTCACCTATCTCGAGGGCGAGTGGGATGAGGTGATGGCGGTGGTCAAACGTGCCACCGACGCCGTCGCGGCCCAGGCGCCGCGCGTCGGCCTTGTCCTCAAAGCCGACATCCGTCCGGGCCACACGGACGAACTCGCCGGCAAGGTCGCCCGCGTCGACCGGCTGCTGGACTGACCCGGCAGCCGGACTGACACGATGGCGCCATGAGGTCCACTCGCGCCGACACGACGACTCGTGACCGCCGAGCGCGCACCGCGGCGTCCGCGGTCTTTGCCCTCAACGGTTTTCTGGCAGCGATGTGGGTCGCCCACATCCCGGTGATCGTGAATCGGACCGGGGTGTCGGAGGATCAGCTCGGCGCCTTGTTGCTGTTGCTCGGGGGCTGCGCGTTCGTCGGCATGCAGGTGTGCGGACCGATCATCGATCGATGGGGATCGAAACCAACTACAACAGTCGCCGCAGCCGTGCTGTCCGCGGTGATCCTTGGCCCGGTGGCCGCGCACGACCTGGCGACCCTGGCCCTGGCGCTGGCCGGGTTCGGTTTCGCCAACGGTGCTCTCGACGTCTCGATGAACGCACAGGCAGTGGCCGTCGAGCGGCGGTACGACCGGCCCATCATGTCGTCGTTTCACGGATTCTTCTCCATCGGCAGCCTCATCGGCTCGGGCGTGGTGGCACTCACCCTCTGGCGTGATGTCGGTGTCATTGCCACGGTCGGTGCGGCCACGATCGTCGGGTTCGCCGTCGCCGCGATCACCAGTGCACACCTGTTGGTCACGGTGGATGCCTCGATGCGGACACCGTCGGGGTCACGGCCGGCCGAATCGTCTGGCCGCTGGTGGCGCGGGATCGATCGTCGGCGACTGGTCCTGCTGGCGGCGGTGGCATTCGCGCTCATGCTTGCCGAGGGCACCGCTTACGACTGGAGCGCCCTGCACGTGGTCGACACGTTCGGTACTGCCGAATCGCTCGGCGCGGTGGCCTTCGGTGCGTTCAGCGCAGCGATGACCGTCGCGCGATTCGGGATCGATCCCATCGCGGCGGCGGTCGGACCGATGGTGGTGGTGCGCGTCGGTGCCCTGATCGGCCTCGTCGGCATGGGGATGGCTGTTCTCGCGCCGTCAGTGGGATGGGCGATCGCCGGATGGAGTGTGTTCGGTATCGGCCTGGCCGGGCTCATCCCGCAGATCTTCACCGCTGCGGGCAACCTGACGACCGAATCGAGCGGACGCGCCATCTCCCTGGTGGTCGGATGCGGTTACCTGGGAATGCTCGCCGGTCCGGCGGTGGTCGGGTTCATCAGCAGCCGTACCAGTCTCGGCATCGGCCTGCTCGTCGCGGTGGGTGCCCTCGCCTTTGCTGCGGCCGCGGCGGGCGTGGTCCGTGCACCGGCCGCCGCGGAAGCTCCCCGCGATCGCGGCATGACACACTAGAGGGGTGACTCGACCAACGAATCGGCAGCAGGCGGCCGCAGCCGCCCGGCAGCAGGCGGCGGCCGTCGCCATGTCGGGAGCGGTTGACCTGACCGCCCTCAAGGAACGTGCCGACGCGCAGCGACAGCAGGCGCAGCGCCCCAACCAGACCCCGCGCCCGGCACCGCCGACCGACGACGGTGCACCGGCCTCGGGAGCTGCGCATGGCGGGGCAGTCCTCGACATCACCGAGGCAACGTTCGAGACCGAGGTGCTTGCGCGATCACAGCAGCAGCTCGTGCTGGTGGACCTGTGGGCGGAGTGGTGCGAACCCTGCAAACAACTGTCGCCGGTGCTGGAGAAGCTGGCCGGGCAGGCGCAGGGAAGCTGGGTGCTGGCCAAGGTCGACGTCGACGCCAATCCCCGGATCGCGCAGGCGTTCCGTGCCCAGTCCATCCCGATGGTGGTGGCGATCGCGCAGGGGCAGCCGGTCGCGGCGTTCAACGGCGTCCGTTCGGAGGCCGAGATCTCCCAGTGGGTGGGGGAGATCCTCTCCCAACTCGGTGATGTGCTGCCCGGCGCCGCCCCAGTCGACGCCGAGCCGGAAGCCGACGATCCGCGCATGGTCGCCGCCGAGGAGAAGCTCAACGCGGGCGACTTCGCCGGTGCACTCGACGACTATCGGGCGATCGCCGAAGCCGAGCCGCAGAACGTGGAGGCGGCATCGGCCGCACGCAACCTCGAGTTCGTGCTGCGCGCGCAGGCCCATGACCCGGCCATCGTCGATACCGCCGCGCCCGCCGACGTCGACGCTCAGCTGGCGGCGGCCGACGTACTGTTGCTCGCCCAGCAGCCCGAGGCCGCCTTCGACCGGATCATCGCGGTCGTGAAGGTCACCGCCGGCGACGACCGCACTCGCGCGCGTACCCGGTTGCTGGAGCTGTTCGAGCTCTTCGACCCGGCGGAGCCATTCGTCGTCTCGGCGCGCCGGAAGCTGGCCACCGCGCTCTACTGATCCTTATCCGTCGACTGGGCGCCGTTTCTCGTTGACTGGGCGCCGCTTTTCGTTGACTGGGCGGCGTTTTCCGTCGATCGGCAGCCGAGGAAGCTTGGTTGCGATGCCCTTCGTGACGGGCCTCCGCAGGCTCCGGCCGTCATCAGGGGGCGGGGGTGACGGGCCCGGCCCTCCTGTGAGCGGGTGGTGGTTGCGGGGCGTTCGCGGGTGTGGCCCTCGTCAGGGAGTGGTGGTGGGACGAGCCTCCGCGGGCGCCAGGAAGACGGCCGAGTTGGCGGGGATCGTCACCTGCGCCGACGTCTCGCGCCCATGCCAGCCGGGTCCATCGGCGACGACACTGCCGAGGTTGCCCTTGCCCGCCCCGCTGTAGTCGGTCGAGTCGGTGTTGAGGACTTCGTTCCAGGTCCCCGACCGGGGTAGCCCGACGCGGTGGTCGGCGCGTTCGCTGCCGGAGAAGTTGAACAGACACGCCATCACCGAGCCGTCACGGCCGAACCGCAGGAAGCTGATCACGTTGTTCGCGGTGTCGTTGGCGTCGATCCACTCGTAGCCGTCAGGGGTGGTGTCCTGGCTGTAGAGAGCCGGGCTGGCGCGATAGACCCGGTTCAGATCGCCCACCAATGCCGAGATGCCGGAGTGGAGTTCGCCTTCCCATCCCTCCATCTGGAACCAGTCGAGGCTGCGGTTGTCGGCCCACTCACCGGTCTGACCGAACTCCTGGCCCATGAACAGCAGTTGCTTGCCGGGGTGCGCCCACATGTAGGCCAGCAGCACCCGGACCCCGCTGGCCTTGGTGAACGAATCGCCGGGCATCCGGCTCCACAGGGTGCCCTTGCCGTGCACCACCTCGTCGTGGGAGATCGGCAACACGAAGTTTTCGCTCCACGCGTACATCAGCGAGAAGGTGATTTCGTGGTGGTGGAAGCTGCGATGAATCTGGTCGCGACCGAGGTAGCCGAGGGTGTCGTGCATCCACCCCATGTTCCATTTGAAGGTGAATCCGAGGCCGCCGAGATTGGTCATCTGGGTCACGCCCGGCCACGCGGTGGATTCCTCGGCAACGGTGACCACGCCGGGAAAGTGCTTGTGCACCGTCGCGTTGGTCTCCTGCAGGAACTGGACGGCCTCGAGGTTCTCGCGACCACCGTAGATGTTGGGTCGCCACTGGCCGGCCGGCCGGGAGTAGTCGAGATAGAGCATCGAGGCCACCGCATCCACGCGCAGGCCGTCGATGTGGAACTGGTCGAACCAGAACAGCGCGTTGGCGACCAAGAAGTTGCGGACCTCGCGCCGGCCGAAGTTGAAGACGTAAGTGCCCCAATCCAACTGCTCGCCGCGCATGGGGTCGCCGTCTTCGTACAGTGGGGTCCCGTCGAATCGGGCCAACGCCCAATCGTCTTTCGGGAAATGCGCCGGTACCCAGTCGACGATCACACCGATGCCCAGAGAATGTAGGTGATCGATCAGATAGCGCAGGTCGTCGGGAGAGCCGAAGCGTGCGGTCGGTGCGTAGTACGAGGTGACCTGATACCCCCACGATCCGCCGAACGGATGCTCGGCGACCGGCAGGAACTCGACGTGGGTGAAACCCTTCTCGACGAGATAGTCGCCGAGTTGGTGTGCGAGTTCCCGGTAGGACAGACCTGCACGCCATGACGCGATGTGCACCTCGTAAACGCTCATCGGTTCGGCTGCGACGTCGGTGGCCGCACGACGGGCGATCCAGTCGTCGTCGGACCAGGTGTACGACGATTCGCCGACCACCGAGACCGTCGACGGTGGTGGCAGTGTCTGCCGGGCCATCGGATCGGCCTTGTCGCGGATCACGCCGTCGGCGCCATGGACGCGGAACTTGTAGCGCATACCGGCGGCGACATCGGGGATGAAGACCTCCCAGACACCGCTGCTGCCGATCATCCGCATGGGTGCCTGCCGGCCGGTCCAGTTGTCGAAATCGCCGATCACCGCGACACCGTGCGCATTGGGCGCCCACACCGAGAAGGCGGTTCCGCGTACCTCGCCGTCGGGCGTCGTGTACGAGACGATCCGTGCGCCGAGGACATCCCACAGCGACTCGTGGCGACCCTCGGAGAACAGATGGATGTCGAGTTCGCCCATACTCGGCAGGAACCGGTAGCCGTCGGCGACGACGTACTCGTCATTCCCGCCGCGGGCGTTCGGGTAGGTCACCCGAAGTCGATAGTCGATCAGATCCGAGTACGGCACCGCGACCACCCACAGGTCGTCGCTTTGGCGCGCCATCGGGTGATCGACCCCGCCGATCACCGCGACGACGGTCGTGGCGTCCGGACGCAGCGTCCGCAGAATGGTCCATCCACCCGACGCCTCGTGCGCGCCGAGGAAGGCGTGCGGGTCGGGATGGGTCAAGCTGAACAGTCGGCGTAGGTCGTGATCCGACGCCGAGGGTTCGGGGCGGGGGCCGTTGTCGGTGGTGGTCACATCAACCTCACTGCATCCGGTAGGCGAGTCGTCGGGCCGCGGCGGTGTCCAGGGGCGGGAGTGCGAGGATGTGCGCCACCGCATGCCATGGCTCCAGCTGCACGTAATTGGCCTGCCCCCAATGGAACTCCTGACCGGAGACCTCGTCGACGACGGTGAAACGGTCCTGCCATTCGAAGCCCAGCGCGGGCATGTCCAGCCAGACGGTCGAGCTCTCGGTACCGAACGGGTTGAGGTTGATCACCACGATGACCCGGTCACCGCTGACCGGGTCGAATTTCGAGTAGGCGATGAGCGCGGAATTGTCGATGTGGTGAAAGGTGATGTGACGCAGTTGCTGCAATGCGGGATGGCGCCGCCGGATCTCGTTGAGGCTGGTGATCCACGGCTCCAACGACTCGCCTCGGCTCGTCGCGGCCTTGTGGTCGCGCGGCCGGAGCTCGTACTTCTCCGAGTGCAGATACTCCTCGCTGCCCTCGGCGACGGCAACGTGTTCGTACAGTTCGTATCCGCTGTACACACCCCAGGTCGGTGCGAGTGTGGCGGCCAGCGCGGCCCGCAGCGCGAACATGCCCGGGCCGCCGTGTTGCAGACTGGCGTGCAGGATGTCGGGCGTGTTCACGAACAGATTGGGTCGTGCCTCATCGGCGTGGTCGGCGATCTCGCGTCCGAACTGTTCGAGCTCCCACTTCTCGGTCTTCCAGGTGAAGTAGGTGTAGGACTGCGTGAAGCCGATGCGCGCGAGTCCGTACAGGCGCGCCGGTCGGGTGAATGCCTCGGACAGGAACAGCACCTCCGGGTTGCGCTTCTTCACCTCGGTGATCAGCCACTCCCAGAAGTTCGGGGGTTTGGTGTGCGGGTTGTCGACGCGGAAGATCTTGACACCCAGGTCGACCCAGCCGAGCACCATCGTCAGCACCGCCCGATAGAGGCCGTTGCGGTCGTTGTCGAAGTTCAGCGGATAGATGTCCTGATATTTCTTGGGCGGGTTCTCCGCGAACGCGATCGTGCCGTCGGGCTGGGTGGTGAACCACTCGGGATGTTCGCGGGCCCACGGATGGTCCGGTGCGCATTGCAGCGCCAGATCGATGGCAACTTCCAGGCCGAGTTCGGCGGCCCGGGCGATGAAGTACGCGAAATCCTCCCGGGTACCGAGCGCCGGATGGATGGCGTCGTGACCACCCTCGTCGGAGCCGATCGCCCACGGTGAGCCGACATCGTCGGGACCGGCGACAAGCGTGTTGTTGCGGCCTTTGCGGTTGACCTTGCCGATCGGATGGATCGGCGGCAGATAGACGATGTCGAACCCCATCCCCGCGATGCGCGGCAGGTCGTCGACGGCGGTCAGGAACGTTCCGTGCACCGGGTGGCCCTCGTTGTCCCACCCGCCGGTAGACCGCGGGAAGAACTCGTACCACGATCCGAACAATGCGCGACGTCGATCGACCCACACCCGGTAAGACCGCGATTTGGTCACCAGTTCGCGGACCGGATACGTCGCCAGCAGGTCGGCAACCTCGTCGGAGACGGCGAGGTTGATCCGGTTCTCCACCCGGCGGCGCCGGGCGCGCAACTGGTCGATGGCGTCGTCGAGGATCTCCAGGGCGTCGACCGGAACCACATCGCGGGCATCGGTGAGGACCCGTGCGCCGACCTCGAGGTCGTTGGCGAGGTCACCGGCTCCCTGACCCGCATCGACCTTCTTGAGTACCGCGGACCGCCACGTCGTATACGGGTCACTCCACGCTTCGATCCGGAACACCCAGTAGCCCACGGCGTCGGGGACGAAGGCTGCGTTGAACACATCGGGTTCGCTCGCCGGTTCCATCCGCACGTCCAGGCTGCGTCGATCGGGACCGTCCACATGCACGGTCACCCCGATCGCGTCGTGACCTTCCCGCCACGCCGTGGTCGATATCGGGATCAGCTCACCGACAACAGCTTTCGCCGGCACTTGCCCGGCGGACACCAGAGGCGCGATATCGTCGATCCCCATCCGCCCGATCACCGGCGGCCTCCTCTCATCCAACCCCTGACATGACCCATGTCCGCGGTGCTCGGTGGCGCCGGCGTCCCTGCCCGTCTCAACCGTAGGGGATCTCGGCCAGTCTGCCCAACGCAGAACGAACCAGATCACCATCGGTCGTGCGCCAGAACGGCGGCAGCGACGCCAGCAGGTATCCACCGTATCCGGCGGTGGCGAGTCGGGAGTCCAGTACGGCGACGACACCGCGGTCGTCGATGGAGCGCAGCAGGCGTCCCGCGCCCTGGGCCAACAGCAGCGCCGCGTGGTTGGCGGCGACCGTGAGAAACCCGTTGCCGCCACGCGCTTCGACGGCCCGCTGCCGGGCGGTGAGCAGTGGGTCGTCGGGGCGGGGAAACGGGATACGGTCGATCACCACCAAACTGCACGACGGACCCGGCACGTCGACGCCCTGCCACAACGACAGGGTGCCGAACAAGCAGGTCTGCGGATCATCGGCGAACTTCTTGACCAACGCCGCGGTCGTGTCCTCGCCCTGACAGAGCACCGGCTGATCGCAGCGCGTTCGGATGGCCTCGGCGGCCTCGCGGGCAGCGCGCATCGACGAGAACAGCCCGAGGGTACGTCCGTCGGCCGCGGTCACCAGCCCGGCCAGTTCGTCGAGCGTCTGCTCGGCGATCGCGTCACGTCCCGGTCGCGGCAGGTGCCGGGCGACGTAGAGGATCGCCGACTTCGGGTAGTCGAACGGTGAGCCGGCGTCGAGTCCACGCCAGCGCGGCGGAGCGTTGTCGGCGGGGGCGGGGGCGCCGTGTGCCATGGCGCCGATGTCGGCCACCGGCGGCGCCTCGGACTGTGGATCGGCGCCGTCGGTGTCGCGGCGGCCTGCTGCCGGCAGTCCCCAGGTCGCGGCGAGCGCGTCGAAATTGCCACCGATCGTGAGGGTGGCAGAGGTGAGCACCACGGTGGCGTCGGCGAACAAGGAGGCGCGGAGCAGTCCGCCGACCGACAACGGTGCAATGCGCAGGATCGCCCGGGTGTCGCTACCCACCCGGTCGTGGGCGACCCACACGACATCGCGCCGTTTCGACTCGTCGGGGTTGTCGAATGCACCGAGCAGGCGCACGACGGTGTCGTGGGCGTCCTCCAACGACGTCAGGGCCGCCGAGCGGGCCGCGGCCGATTCGTCGGCGCCGCTGCTGCCGGGCATGCGCACCGGACCGATCTCGTTGCGGGCGAGCCACAACCGATCACGCAGGCTCGCCAGGGTCTCGGGTACGCCCGAGGGGAGCCGGGTCCACTCTCGTGGCGGCAGCTCGGTGAGCAGTCCGTCGAGCATCTCCGCCGCACCCAGCAGTGCGTCGGTGGTCTCGTCGTCGAGCAGCTTGCCGCAGCGGCGGGCGACCAGTGTGATGCCGGCCCCCGACAGCTCGGCGGTGGCCACCGACGTGATGCGGTCCACGAGCTCGTGGGCCTCGTCGATGACCACTACGTCGTGTTCGGGGAGGATATTGGCCGGACTGGTCGCGTCGATGGCGAGCAGGGCGTGGTTGGTGACGACGACATCGACCTGGCCCGACGCGCGGCGCGCCCGTTCAGCGAAACAGTCGTCGGCGTAGCTGCAATTGCCGGCGCCGAGGCATTCTCGAGCCGAGACGCTCACCTGCCGCCAGGATCGGTCCGAGACCCCCGGGGTCAGGTCATCGCGATCGCCGGTCTCGGTGTCCGACGTCCATTCCCGCAGCCTGGTCACCTCGCGTCCGGTGCGTGACAACTCGAACGCGTCGAACAGCTCGCTCGCCGGTTCCTCCGCGGTTCCGCTGTGGATCTTGTTCAGGCACAGATAATTTCCGCGTCCCTTGAGAATCGCGAAGGTGGGTTCGCGACCGAGTGGGCCGGCCAGCGCGGCCGCCACCCGCGGCAGGTCACGTTCGATCAGCTGTCGTTGCAGCGCGATCGTGGCGGTCGACACCACCACGGTGCGCCCGGAGACGATCGCGTGACGGATGGACGGGATCAGGTAGGCCAGCGATTTTCCCGTTCCGGTGCCCGCCTGGACGGCGAGATGTTCGCCGGTGTCGATGGCGTGGGCGACCGCTGAGGCCATCCGGACCTGGCCGTCGCGCCGGCGTCCGCCGAGGGCGGTGACGGCGCTGTCGAGCAGTGAGGTCACCGAGGGGGTGGAGGTCATGTGGTGGTTGTCATCCGATGCCGGAGGAACCGTCGTAGAGCAGGTCGCCGTCGAGTGCCACACCCGCCGAACGCATCTGTTTGAGCGCTTCCTCGGCGGTTTCGGAGGCAACGGCGGCGGTGAAATTCAACAGCACTCGGGTGTCGAAACCTTCGCGGACCGCGTCGAGTGCGGTCGCCCGAACGCAATGGTCGGTGGCGATTCCGACGATGTCGACGTGGGTGATGCGTCGGTTGCGCAGCCAATCGGCCAGTGCGGTGCCGTCGGAGTCGGCACCCTCGAAGCCCGAGTATGCGGCAGTGTAATGGCCCTTGTCGAAAACCTGCTGTGCGACGGTGTGGTCGAAGTCGGGATGGAAGGCAACGCCATCGGTACCGACCCGGCAGTGCGGTGGCCAGGAGTCGACGTAGTCGGGTTTGTCGGAGAAATGATCGCCGGGATCGATGTGGTAGTCGCGGGTGGCGACCACGGTCCGGTAATCGCCAAGGATCTGGGTGATGGCGCGCGCTACGGCCGCGCCGCCGTTGACGCCCAGCGCTCCGCCCTCGCAGAAGTCGTTCTGGACGTCGACGACGATCAGGGCGTGGTCTTTGGGGGCGTGCTCTGCCATGACTGTGCGGGTGTCCTTCCTAGCCGAGTACGTAGCGGGTGGGCACTGCTGGATCTCCGTGCGACAGGCCCAAACCCTCCCACGGCAGGCTCACCAATGCATCCGCGAGGTGTGTGCGTCCGTCTTCGAGTGTCGGCAGAGCGCCGACCACCTCGCCGTTGGCCACCAACGGGATCTGCAACGGCCGCAACGATAATCCATCCACCGACGGCGGCTCGTCGACGGAGCGGTAGAGGATCTCCTCGACGATCGTGCCGGACGGTCGTGCGGCACGCACCGCGCGTTTCGCGCCACCTTTGGACTCTTTGTGGCTGGCCCGTTTGGCCACCGGCATTCCGTCCACCTCGACGAGCTTGTAGATCATGCCAGCGGTTGGTGCGCCGCTGCCGGTCACCAACGACGTGCCCACCCCGTAGGTGTCGACGGGTTCGGCGCGCAGCGACGCGATGGCGTACTCGTCGAGGTCGCCGGACACCACGATCTTGGTGTCGGGGGCGCCGAGCGAATCGAGTTGTTCACGCACCTGACGCGCGAGCACTCCCAGGTCGCCGGAGTCGATGCGCACCGCGCCCAAGCCGGTCCCCGCGACTTCGATCGCGTTGCGGACGCCCTGGGTGATGTCGTAGGTGTCGACGAGCAGGGTCGTACCGACGCCGAGGGCCTCGACCTGCGCGGCGAACGCCGCTTTCTCGTCCGGTCCGTCGGGCCCGGTGAACCCGAGCGTGAAGGCATGCGCGGCCGTGCCGGCGCTCGGGACGCCATAGGTGCGCGCGGCCTCGAGGTTGGAGGTGGCAGCCACCCCGGCCAGATAGGCCGCGCGTGCGCTCGACACCGCCGCACGTTCGTGGGTGCGGCGCGAACCCATCTCGATGATCGGCCGGCCGGCCGAGGCGCTGACCATCCTGGCGGCGGCCGACGCGATCGCGCTGTCGTGGTTGAGGATGGACAGCACCAGCGTTTCCAGCAGCACCCCTTCGGCGAACGTCGTCCGCACGGTCAGGATGGGGGAGCCGGGGAAGTACAGCTCACCCTCGCGGTATCCGTCGATGTCTCCGGAGAAGCGATACTCGGCCAGCCAGCGAACGGTGTCCTCGTCGAGAAAACGGCTGACCACCGCCAATTCGTCCTCACCGAAGCGGAACCGCGCCAGTTCTTCGAGCAGTCGGCCGGTGCCGGCGACCACGCCGTAGCGGCGACCGTCGGGCAGTCGGCGCGCGAAGACCTCGAAGACGCACGGCCGATGCGCCATCGGATGGCGAAGCGCTGCCGAGACCATGGTGAGTTCGTACTGGTCGGTGAGCAGGGCGGTGTTGTCGACGGTCACAATCGCTTACCCTATGTCGTATGGCGCCTGACGAGACTAGTGCGCACGAGGCTACCTTCCAGGGCGAGCGAAGCGACGGGAGATTCCACAGCGAGCGAAGCGACGGGGGTTGTCGCAGCGAGCGAAGCGACGGGGGTTGTCGCAGCGAGCGAAGCGACGTGGGTGGGCCCGGAGGTGCCACCGTTGCGGACCCGGAGGTCGCGGAGAACGCCGCGGCCCTCGATCGGCCGTGGGTCACCATCGTCTGGGACGATCCGGTCAATCTGATGCGCTACGTCACCTTCGTATTTCAGAAGGTCTTCGGCTATTCGGAGTCGCACGCCAATCAGCTGATGATGCAGGTTCACACCGAGGGGAAGGCCGTGGTGTCGGCCGGTGAGCGCGACAAGGTGGAAGGCGACGTCCGCAAACTCCACGCGGCCGGGCTGTGGGCGACGATGCAGCGGGACAGCTGAGCGGGGAATCGGCAACCACGTGCGAACTTGGAAACGTAAGGGCCGCGGCTCGTCGCTGCGTATCTGCTCACAACTCGATCCTCATGAGGTCGAACTGTTGGTGTCGATGATCGGCTCGATGCAGGAGCTCTTGACCGAACGCGACGCCTCGGCACCCCGCGACGAGTTGTCGGAGATCACCGGGATTCGGGTCGGGCACACCGAAGCTCCCTCCGACGTCACGCTGGGGCGGCTGCTACCGGACTTTCATCGGCCCGACCAGGATCGGCAGCTGTCGGCCGATGTGGTGAACGGAGACGTCAACAGTGCGCTGCGCAGTGTGCACGAGCCGCACATCATCGAGGCCAAGTTGACTGCCGGGCAGGTCGTGCTCGAGACCTTGCCGCGCGGTGGTGGCGATCTGGCGCTCACCGAAGAGCAGGCGATGCAGTGGTTGACCGCGCTCAACGATGTGCGGCTCGCGTTGGGCGCGATGCTCGGCATTTCCGAGGACACGCCGGATCAACTTCCGCCAGAACATCCGCATGCCGCCCACCTCGACGTGTATCACTGGCTCACGGTCATGCAGGAATTGCTGGTCGAGGCATTGATGTGACCAGGTCGTCACACGCGGGCGAGACTCTGGCGCCTGCCGGCAACCGCATCACCGATGTCGTCGGCATCGAGGTCGGTCACGCATATCGGATCGACGACGACGCGGTGGTCGCCTCGCCGGACGACGGTGTCGAGGGTAGAGGCTGGGCCACCGGTACCACCGTGGTGCGGATCGCTTCGTGCGCCGCGACGTGCGCGGTCGACGTGCGCGGCGGCGGCCCCGGTACGCGCGAGACAGACCTGCTCGACCCGGTCAACACGGTGCAGACCGCGCACGCCATCGTGCTGTCGGGCGGGAGCGCATACGGTCTGGCGGCTGCCGACGGAGTGATGGCCGGTTTGGAGGAGTCGGGCAGCGGACTGGCGATGGACACCGCGGGCCACGTGGTGCCGATCGTCCCGGCCGCGGTCGTCTTCGACCTTCCGGTGGGGGCATGGGATCACCGGCCCGATGCCGCGTTCGGTCGCGAGGCGCTGTCGGCGGCGTCGGCGGAGGTGGCCGTCGGTAGTGTCGGCGCGGGTGCGGGCGCGCGGGCGGGTGCTCTCAAAGGTGGTGTGGGGACCGCGTCGATCGTCATCGAGCACGGGCCGGCGGCCGGCGTCACCATCGGTGCGTTGATGGTGGCCAATCCGGTCGGTGCGGTGATCGACCCGGCGACCGGGTTGCCGTGGTCGGTGACGGCCGCCGACGCGGCTCACCACGGGCTGGTCGCGCCGGTGTCTGCGGAGATTCGCCGTCACGCCGAACTGGCGGCCAAACAGAGCGTGCTCAACACCACGATCGGCGTGGTCGCGACCGACGCGGCGGTGGACTCGGCCTCGTTGAAGCGCGTCGCGATGGCCGGACATGACGGGCTGGCCAGAGCGATCGTGCCGGCGCATTCACCGCTGGACGGCGACACGATCTTTGCCGTCGCCACCGGTGACCGTCGGATCGAGCGGGTCGCCGAGGTTCCGGCGGGGATGAATCCCGACGTCGCGGTGGTGGCAGAGGTGAGTCGGGTGGCCGCGATCGTCGTGCAGCGGGCGATCGTCAACGCGGTGATCAGTGCGCGGTCAGTGGCGGGAATTCCTTCCTTTGTCGAGGTACTGCCGTCGGCGCTGAGCTGAACGGTCGCGAGGTCGAGCGCCGCAGTTCGATCCGAGAGCTTGGATGCATGCTTGCATGCAAGATGGTGCTACGGTGCTTCGCATGGCTAAGCAAGCCCTCAATGCCGTCGACCTGGCGTACTCGACGGTTCGTGACCGGATCGTCACCGGCGAGTGGTCCGGCGGCGAACTGCTCAGCGAGGTTGAGATCGCCCACGAACTCGGCATCAGCCGGACCCCCACGCACGAGGCCTTTCTGAGGCTCGGCGCCGAGCAGCTGCTCAGGTTGATCCCGCGTCGGGGAGCAGTGGTGACCCCGGTCGATCCGGCGGAAGTCTCGAATGTGTTGGCCATGCGCGAGGGCGTGGAATGTGCTGCGGCCGGGCAGGTCTGCGTAGCCGGGGGCCCGAGCGATTCCGAGCAGACGGCGATCCGCGACAACCTTGCTCGACAGGCGCGTTGTGTCGCGCAATCGGACCTCGCCGGTTTCGTTGTCGCCGACGACGAGTTCCATGCGCACATCGTGGCGGCCTCGGCAAACCCCATCGCCGTACACTTTTACGAACAGCTCCGAAGCCGCCAGCAGCGATTGCGCAATGTACTGCTGGCGGTCGATCCGGCCAATCTGGCGGCGGCCCATGATGACCACATACAGCTGGCCCAGGCGCTGTTCGACGGAGATCAGTCGCGATACCGTGAGCTGCTCACAGCGCATTTCGCTCGGTATCGGGGTGCGATGTGACTGTGCGGGAACACATCTCGGTGTCGGCAGGCACTTCGGATGCGAAGACGACTCGTCCGTGGCTGCTGGTCTTCGGCGCGCTGTTCGTGTGCGCGTGGTCGGGCAACCAGTTCAGCCCGCTGCTGCTGATGTATCGCGACGTCGAACACTATTCGGCGGCCACGGTCACCCTCTTTCTCGCTGTGTACGTTGCGGGTCTGGCGCCGGCACTGGTCGTTGCGGGGGCGGTCTCCGATCATCAGGGTCGGCGGCCGTCGATGATCGCGGGTGTGGCCTTCGGCGTGTTGGGCAGCCTCTTGCTGGCCTTCGACGAGTACGGGCAGGTCCCGATCATCCTCGGACGGTTGTTCGCAGGGATGGCGGTGGGCACGGCGATGACGGTCGGGTCGAGCTGGCTCAAGGAACTCTCGATGGCGCCGCACGACGTCGGCGTTGACGCCGGTGCGGGCGCGCGTCGGGCGTCGCTTGCCTTCACACTGGGCTCCGCCCTCGGGGCACTCGTCGCCGGCTGCATCGCACAGTGGGGCCCCTACCCACAGATCCTGCCGTTCGTGGTCCACATCATTGTCACCATTCCATTCCTGTGGGTGCTCCGGCGACCGCCCGAGACGGTGACCGCCGGGCCACCGGCCCCGCTGTTGGCCCGGCTGCGGGTCACGTCCGTGCGTCATCGACGGTTCGTTCGTGTGGTGATGATCTGTGGGCCGTGGCTGTTCATCGCCTGCGGTCTGTCCTACGGGTATCAGCCGGTGCTCCTGGCCGATGCCGCAGGAGGTTTGGGCCTGGCTTACGCGACACTGCTGAGCGTGATCGCGCTGAGCTCAGGCGCGCTCATCCAGCCGGTGGCCCGCAGGATCGATTCACACTCGAGTGCGCGTGGACTCATCGTCGCGCTGCTGACCCTGGTCGGCGGGCTTGCGGCCATGATTCTCGCGGTCTCCACGGAGGATCTGTTGGTCGGCGTGGCCGCCAGTGTGGTACTCGGCTGCGGTTTCGGCATCGGCCTGGTGTCCGGGCTGATGGAGGTGCAGCGGATCGCGCCACCACACGAAATGGCGAAGCTGACCGGGGTGTTCTATGCGGTGGCTTACACCGGATTCGCGGCTCCGACCATCCTCGCAGCCCTGACGCCGCCCTTCACCACCATCGGGTTGTTGCTGATCCTCGCGGCGTTGCTGGGGGTGTCGTTCGCCGTCGTGCTGAACGGTTCCCGGAAACATCTGCCGTCGCGCGACTGAAGTGGCTTTCGGCGTTTCTGCCCCTCCGTTTGGTGGACGCGGGGGCCTATTGTGCTTGGGGAACCGCACGCAGCGCGGAGTCGTAGTCCGGCTCCTGGCCGATCTCGGGGACCAACTCGGTATAGGTGACGATGCCGTCGGCTATCACCACGATCGCACGCGCCAACAACCCCGCCATCGGTCCGTCGGCGATGGTCACCCCGTAGTCGGCGCCGAACGTGTCGCGGAACGCGGACGCTGCCGTGACGTTCTCAATTCCCTCGGCGCCGCAGAATCGCTGCTGCGCGAACGGCAGGTCGTTCGAGACACACACGACAGCCGCCCCCGACTCGCCGACGCGTTCATTGAACGTACGCACGCTCGCGGCGCACACCGGAGTGTCGACGGAGGGGAAGATGTTCAGGACCACTGGTTGCGACCCGAAGTCGGCGCTCGTCAGCGATGACAGGTCGCCGCCGGTCAGGGTGAACTCCGGAGCGCGTGAGCCGACTGTGGGCAGGTCGCCGACGGTGTTGATCGGGTTGCCGCCCAATGTGATCTGTGCCATGGAGACCAGTGTGCCAAATTGTGGACGAAGCTCGTCGAGCCGCCGGGTCCGTATACCCGGCCGGTCGGCGGGGAATAGCGTGGTCGGCGGCGACGTTGTCGTTGACCGTGCAACCGCACCCCAAAGCGGTGACCGACAGCGGTGGAGCAGGAGGACCACGAGTGTTGACGATCAGCCAGGAACTGGTTGATGCGATGGTCGCGCATGCGCGTGCCGACCATCCTGATGAGGCCTGCGGTGTGATCGCGGGTCGGGAGGGTTCGGATCAGCCGGAGCGGTTCATCGCGATGATCAACGCGGAGCGGTCACCGACGTTCTACCGCTTCGACTCTGCCGAGCAACTCAAGGTCTGGCGAGAGATGGACCGGCTCGACGAGGAACCCGTGGTCATCTATCACTCGCACACCGCGACCGAGGCCTATCCGAGTCGCACCGACATCTCGTATGCGAGCGAACCCAACGCCCACTATGTGCTGGTGTCCACGCGGGACGCCGAGAACGCGGAGATCCGCAGCTATCGCATCGTCGATGGCGTGGTGACCGAAGAACCGATCGAGATCAGGAGCTGAGCCATCATGGCCGTAACCGTGTCCATCCCGACCATCTTGCGCACCCACACCGGAGGTGAGAAGCGTGTCGAGGCGAACGGTTCGACACTGTCGGAGGTCATCGACAACCTCGAGTCGGCCAACCCGGGCATCAAGGAACGCCTGGTCGCCGACGGCAAGCTGCACCGATTCGTCAACGTGTACGTCAACGACGAGGACGTGCGGTTCTCCGGAGGTCTCGGCACCGCGATCGACGACGGCGACGACGTCACGATTCTGCCCGCCGTCGCCGGCGGCCAGTAGGTCGTGGCGCGCTACAACTCACTGATCGAGTCGGTCGGGCACACCCCGCTGATCGGTCTGCGGAGACTGTCACCACGGTGGGACGCATCGGACCCGAGTGATCCCGACGGCGGTCCGCACGTGCGGCTATGGGCGAAACTCGAGGACCGCAATCCGACCGGCTCGATCAAGGACCGCCCCGCCTTGCGGATGATCGAGCAGGCCGAACGGGACGGCCTGTTGTTGCCTGGCTCGATCATCCTGGAGCCCACCAGCGGCAACACCGGGATCTCGTTGGCGATGGCCGCCAAACTCAAGGGCTATCAGCTGATCTGTGTGATGCCCGAGAACACCTCGGAAGAACGCCGATCGCTGTTGACGATGTTCGGTGCGCAGGTCATCTCGTCGCCGGCGGCGGGCGGATCGAACACCGCGGTCGCCATGGCCAAGCAACTGGCCGCCGAACACCCCGACTGGGTGATGCTCTATCAGTACGGCAACGAGGCCAACATGCTCGCCCACTATGAGGGCACCGGCCCCGAGCTGTACACGGATCTGCCCGAGATCACCCACTTCGTGGCGGGCCTCGGGACCACCGGAACCCTGATGGGTGTCGGTCGCTACCTGCGTGAGCAGAATCCGGACATCGAGATCGTCGCGGCCGAGCCCCGCTACGGCGACGAGGTGTACGGCCTGCGCAACATCGACGAGGGCTTCGTGCCCGAGCTCTACGACGACACGGTGCTCACCCGCCGCTTCTCGGTGCAGGGGGTCGACGCCGTGGCCCGGGTGCGGGAACTGATCGACACCGAGGGCATCTTCGCCGGGATTTCGACCGGAGCCATCCTGCAGGCCGCGCGCGGCATCGGCCGCAAGGCGATGAAGAACGGTCAGCGCGCCGACATCGGGCTGGTGATCCCGGACGCGGGATGGAAGTATCTGTCGACCGGGGCGTACGAAGGTAGCCTGGAACAAGCAGAGCAGGCCCTCGAAGGCCAGCTCTGGGCGTGATCGCACCGACAGGAAGAGCCATGACCGTCAATCCCGCGTCGCCTGGCACAGGCACCACGGGCGACCGCCCGCTCTGGCAGCGGTCGGTGATCATCGTGGCCGCGATCACCGCACTCATGTTCGTGATCGAGGGGATTGACGCGGCCACCAATTACGATCTCGACCAGGCGGGTATCGTCCCGCGTCAGGTCGACGGGCTCGACGGCATCCTGTGGGCGCCGTTCCTGCACGACGACTGGGCGCACCTGTTCGCCAATCTGGTGCCGGGACTGGTGCTGGGCTTTCTGCTGCTGATGACGCGGCGGTTCGTCATCGTCACCGCCATCGTCTGGTTGGTGTCGGGTCTGGGTGTCTGGCTGTTCGCGCCGCCGTACACGGTCACCGTGGGCGCCTCCGGGATCATCTTCGGCTGGCTGACCTACCTGCTGGTGCGCGGGTTGTTCAACCGCGACATCTGGCAGATTCTCGGCGGGGTGGTGTTGTTCCTCATCTACGGCTCGATTCTGTGGGGAGTGCTCCCGACGAATCCGACCGTGTCGTGGCAGGGGCATCTGTTCGGTGCCATCGGTGGCATCCTGGCCGCCTGGTACCTCGCCGACAGAGACCGTCGCAAGGCCAAGAAGTCTGCGCCCCAGCAGTTCCCGGGGGTGCGCTCATAACGGCACAACAGGCCCCCATCGGCATCTTCGACTCCGGTGTGGGTGGTCTGACGGTGGCCCGCGCCATCATCGACCTCCTGCCCGACGAGGACGTCGTCTACATCGGTGACACCGCCAACGGTCCCTACGGCCCGTTGGCGATCCCCGACATCCGGCGGCACGCCCTGGCGATCGGCGATGACCTGGCCGAACGGGGGGTGAAAGCGATTGTCATCGCGTGCAACACCGCCTCGGCCGCCTGTCTGCGCGATGCCCGCGAACGCTACGCGCCGATTCCGGTGGTCGAGGTGGTTCTGCCGGCGGTGCGGCGTGCGGTGGTGGCCACCAAGACGGGACGCATCGGCGTGATCGGGACGCAGGCAACGATCGCCTCGCGTGCGTACCAGGATTCGTTCGCCGCGGCCCGCGACGCGGAGATCAGCGCCGTGGCGTGTCCGCGTTTTGTCGACTTCGTGGAGCGCGGGATCACCAGCGGGCGCCAGATCCTCGGTTTGGCGCAGGGCTACCTCGAACCGCTGCAGCAGGCCGACGTGGACACCGTGGTACTCGGGTGCACCCACTACCCACTGTTGTCAGGGGTGATCCAACTCGCGATGGGCGATCAGGTGACCCTGGTGTCCAGCGCCGAGGAGACCGCCAAAGACCTCTTCCGGGTACTCACCGAGCTCGATCTGCTGCACCCGCACGGCGATCGCGATGCGGTACGTGAGTTCCGGGCTACCGGCGACCCGGAGTTCTTCGCCCGCCTGTCGACCCGCTTCCTCGGTCCCACGATCGGACAGGTGCAGCACCTGTAATTCGTGAGCAGATTCTCAGCTCGCGCCCAGACCATCGTTGGACACTCGTGACCCCGTAGCCGGACATCGCGGCGCCGCGGCGTGGCACAGTAGGGCGTATGCGTCTCACCGTCCTCGGCTGTTCCGGAAGTGTGGGCGGGCCCGGGAGCGCCTGCTCGGGATACCTCGTCGCGGTGGATGGACAACGACCGGTCCTGATGGACTGCGGACCCGGGGTCCTAGGTGAACTGCAGAGCCGCGTCGATCCCGTCGACGTCGACGTCATGCTCAGTCATCTGCACGCCGACCATTGTCTGGATCTGCCGGCCATGCTGGTGTGGCGTCGGTACGCGCCGAATCCGGCCGGCAACCGGGCTCGCCTGTACGGGCCGTCGGGCACCGCGGTGCGCGTGGGGGCGGCGTCGGCCGAGGTCGCCGGCGAGGTCGACGACATCTCCGACACCTTCGACGCGGTGGAGTGGCAGGACCGCGTCGACGTGGAGCTTCACGGTCTCACGGTCACCCCCGTCCGGGTGAACCATCCACCCGAGACCTACGGGCTGCGGGTGACCGGGCCGCAGGGGCAAGTGGTGGCCTTCAGCGGCGATACCGGGATGTGTGACGAGGTGGTGGAGGTCGCCGAGGGAGCCGACGTGTTCCTGTGTGAGGCCACCTGGACACATGCACCCGACGAGCGGCCACCGAACCTGCACCTGTCCGGGTATGAAGCCGGTCAGATCGCGACGAAAGCCGGTGTTCGCAGCCTGGCGTTGACGCACCTCGCGCCCTGGTTTGATGCCGAGGAGATTCTCGCGGAGGCGAGGTCGACCTTCGCCGGGCCCGTCGACCTGGTGCGGCCCGGACAGGTGTTCGACCTGGTCGAGTGAGCGCGCTCCCGCCTCGATCGGCGCGGGAGGCCGATCGTTACAGTTGGATCCGTGACCACACGAGCTGACGGCAGGGCCGACGACGAACTGCGACCGATCACCTTCACCCGCGGGTTCACCTCGCATCCGGCGGGGTCGGTGCTGGTCGAATTCGGCGACACCCGGGTGATGTGTACGGCCAGCGTCACCGAGGGCGTGCCGCCCTGGCGGCGCGGTTCTGGATTGGGCTGGCTGACCGCCGAATACGCGATGTTGCCGTCGTCGACTCATGAGCGCTCCAGTCGCGAGTCGGTGAAGGGGAAGGTGGGTGGCCGCACCCACGAGATCAGTCGGCTGGTGGGGCGCTCGCTGCGAGCGTGCATCGACCTGGCCGCCCTCGGAGAGAACACGATCGCCATCGACTGCGATGTGCTGCAGGCCGACGGCGGAACCCGAACCGCGGCGATCACCGGCGCCTACGTCGCGCTCGCCGATGCCGTCACCTATCTGAAGGCGGCCGGGCGACTGAAGGACCCGCAGCCGTTGTCGTGCATGATCGCCGCGGTGAGCGTCGGCGTGGTGGACGGCCGGGTCCGTCTCGACCTACCGTACGAGGAGGACTCCCGCGCCGAGGTCGACATGAACGTGGTCGCCACCGACGCCGGCACGCTCGTGGAGGTGCAGGGCACCGGTGAGGGCGCCACCTTCCCGCGCGCCACCCTCGACAAACTGCTCGACATCGCGATGGTGGGCACCGACAAGCTCTTCGAGGCGCAGCGCGAGGTGCTGGCCGAGCCCTATCCGGGCACCTTGCCCAGCCCGTCCTGATGTCGACAGTGCTGGTCGCGAGCCGAAACGCCAAGAAGCTCGCCGAACTGCGCCGCGTCCTCGACGGTGCCGGTATCACCGGTGTCGACGTAATCGGACTCGATGCGGTCGCCGAGTACCCGGAGGAACCGGAAACCGGCGCGACCTTCGAGGACAACGCGCTGATCAAAGCCGTCGCTGGTGCGCGCGCGACCGGAATGACCTGTCTGGCAGATGATTCGGGATTGTCCGTGGACGCACTCAACGGTATGCCGGGGGTGCTGTCGGCACGATGGAGTGGTCGCCATGGTGATGATCGGGCCAACAACGATCTGTTGCTGGCTCAGATCGGCGACGTGCCCGACGAGCGTCGTGGCGCCGCCTTTGTGTCGGCATGTGCGTTGGTGACCCCGTCCGGCGAACAGACCGTGGTCCGCGGCGAATGGCGCGGCACCCTGTTGCGGGCGCCGCGGGGCGACAACGGTTTCGGATACGACCCGTTGTTCGTGCCCGATGATGACGTGGCCGCCGGCCGTTCGTCGGCGGAATTGTCGGCCGCCGAGAAAGACTCGTTGAGCCACCGCGGAAAAGCGTTGGCGCAGTTGGTGCCCGTCCTACGGTCGCTGGCCGGCTGAGATCGGCCCGTCGTCGGCGCCGCGATGTACGGCAAGCATCCTGGCGACCGAATCCGGCCAGCGAAAGCCGCTCGCGCGTCGGCGGGCCGCCCACTCCCGTTCCGGTCGGGGTAGTTCGAGGACCTGTTCGATGGCGGCGGCGAATCCGGCGGGGGTGTTGTGGGCCAGCGCACCGCACGTGGGATCCACCAGGCCGGCAACGGCGGACGAGCGTGACGCGACGACGGGTGTGCCCGACGCCAACGACTCCAACGCCGAGAGACAGAAGGTCTCGTGGGGGCCCGGTGCCAAGGAGATCTCGGTGGTCGCCAGCAGGGCGGCGACCTGCCGACGATCGGCGACGTGACCGAGGAAGGTCACCGGCAGGCCCCGGGCGGCGCGTTCGAGCGAGGGACGGCGCGGCCCGTCACCGGCCACGACCAGATGCACCCGGCGCCGTGCGGAGTGGAGTTCGGCGATCGCTGCGATGCTGCGGTCGGCGCGTTTCTCCGGCGACAGCCGTCCGCAATGGGTGATGAGTGTGGTGGTGTCGTCGGCGTAGCGCGCGCCGACATTGGGGTCGGCATGGCGCGGATCGAATACCTCGAGGTCTACGCCCAGTGGAGCATGTCGGACATTGGTGGCGCCGATCCTCCCGAATTCCGCCGCGGCGAAGTCAGTGGTACACACCACGGCATCGAAGGAGCGGGCGGTGCGTCGATTGGCCTCGTCGGCCATCGACCGGGCCGCGGCACGGGGCAGCACCATCCCGAAAAGTCGATCCAGGCGTTCGTGCGACACCATCGTCGAGTGGACGTCACGCGTGCGTGCCCACTGCCCGAAGCCCCGCAACGTCAGGCGATCCGACACCTCGAGGGCGTCGGGGCGCATGTGCCGCAGAATGTCGGCGACCCGGCCGGGAGGTGCCACCCGGTACCCGCCCGACATCGGGAGCCGCGGCGCACGCACCGACACCCGATGCACGCCGCTGGCGAGGGTCTCGGCGCCGTCGTGAGCCCCGGGCACCACCAATACGACCTCGTGGCCGGCGGCCACGTAGCCGGCGCCCCAACGATCGACCGCCGTGCGGAGTCCACCGGATCGGGTGCCGTAGAAGTTGGCCAACTGCACGATGCGCACGCGCTCAGTGTTGTCCGCAGCGCGTGAACGCACGACGACGACGGGGTCACGCGATGGCGATCACCTGGTGAAGCTCTGGCGACTCCGGTCCATCGGAGGCGCCGACGAGCTCGCGCGCGCCGGTTGATCACGCGCGCGTGACGTTGCGCGCGCGAAAGGGAATCGCACGCGCGAGAACGTCACAACCCGTACTGGGTCTTCACTTCCTTGGTCCGGACGTGTTCAAACCAGAAGGACAGGAACGGGATGGTGCCCGCGATACAGGTGAGGATGATCTTGCCGAGCGGCCACCGCACCTTGATGGCGAGGTCGATGGTGAAGATGAGGTAGACGAAGTAGACCCAGCCGTGCACGATCGGAACGAAGTCCAGTGCGTCGACGTCGAAGCCGTACTTGAGCACCAGTTCGGCGACCAGCAGCAGCAACCACAGACCGGTGATCCAGGCCAGCACGCGGTAGCGCAGCAGCGCACCACGAACCTTGGCCACGGGCGTTCCGGTGGTGGGGTCGGTCGTCTCGGTCACCTCAGGTGTTCCTCACTGCTCTTGTGGGATGTGTCGGACCTGTCCAGGTCGGCCAGATAGCTGTTGTATTCGGCCAGCGAGGAGTCGTCGTCCGCCGACGATGCGCCGGTCAGCGACGACGCGCTCGGAGTCGAGGGCCGGTCCGGCAGGATTCCCGCCGGGATCTCGGTGGGTCCGCTCGCCTCGTTGGCCGCCTTGCGTTGTTCGTCGGGGTCGCCCTCCAGCACCACGAAGCGTCGGTACGCCCACAGCACGGCTACGGCGAAGGCGGGCCACTGCAACGCATAGCCGAGGTTTTGCGCCGTGCCCGACGACGACTCGTAGCGATCCCACTGCCACCACGCGAGCGCCAGGCACGCGGTGGCGGCAACGACCACCAGCGCGATGAGCGCCGGACGATGTCGACGTCCGGGGGTGGCGGAACCAGATGACATACCATCGACGGTACCTGGCCAGCACTGATCGGCCCACGGGCGGTAGGCTGTCTCGGGCGCCGGTGTGGCCGGCGACACGCGCGAGTGGCGGAATTGGCAGACGCGCTGGATTTAGGTTCCAGTGTCTTAGGACGTGGGGGTTCAAGTCCCCCCTCGCGCACCACCGGTCGTCGCCCCCGACGATGCGGCCTCAGGGTTTCGTGCGTCCCGCCACATGGTGTCGACGGCAGAGCGCTCGGTACATGACCGGTCCGTCGCCGGTGTCGCCGACCGCGACCACCTCTCCCGTGCGGGCAATCTGTCCGTCGACGATGCGCGCGTTCAGAAACGCCGGCCGCCCGCACCAGCACAGCACGATCGCCTGCATCCGATGCACCTCGTCGGCGATCTCGACGAGACGAGCCGAACCGGAGAACAGTATCGACCGGAAGTCGGTGAGCAAGCCGAAGGCGAACGCGTCGACGCCGCAGTCGTCGACGACCCGCGCCAGCTGCTCCACCTGCTCGGGCGTCAGGAACTGGGCTTCGTCGCACACGAGGTAGTCGAGTGGGTCGTGGAGGTGCCGATCGGTGACGATGGCGTACACGTCGTCATCGGCCCCGAGTGCCAGAGCCTGCGCGCGCAGGCCGATGCGACTGGTCACCACCGGTTCCGCGCTGCGGTCCATCGTGGTCAGCAGTAGCCCCGATCGTCCCTGCTGCCCCTGATTGAAGTGGGTCTGCAAGGCGAAAGTGGACTTCCCGGCGCCCATCGGCCCGTGATAGAAGATCAGCTCCGCGTCACTCGCCGTCATCGACACGATGATGCCGCACACACCGCCGGCGTGCGCGGCATCATCGATCTGGTCCATCAACGGTCAGTGCTGCACTCGCGACCGGGTGACGAACCACAGCGCGCCCAGCGCGAACACCAACTCCGCTGCGGTCGTCGCCATGAGCACTGTCATCTGCGAGCCAGCCATTGTGCCCGTGTCCTCGCCCATCGCGTCGGGGACCGCGGTGGCCATGCCGTGGTGATGTTGGTGCACCCCCGCCGAACCCGACCCGCCCATCGCAGTGAGATGGATGGCTACCATCGCCGCCGCCATCACCGCCGTGGTCGCCCATGCCCGTGCCGACGGTGTCCGCACCAGATGCACACCGCAGGCCACGCAAGCGATGGTCATGGCTACCGAGAGCACGTCGGCGAGCGGTCGGAGATGGCCGAGTGCGCTCAGATGTGCGCCCGCGGAGACGAGCGCCATCAGCAGGGCCATCACGCCGGCGATCCGCGGACCGCGGGTGGCGCGGACAACGGGTGCGGCGTGACCGACGGCCACGAGGTCAGCTGCCATGACCATGGCAGTGCTTGGCGGTGGTCGGCGGAACGTTCATCACCGGGCTCGCGTCGCTGAAGTTGTAGGGCTTGAGCGTGAAACCGGCGTAGTCGGTCGGCATGATCGGCCAGTCCTCGGTACGCGGGAAGTGGGTCAGACCGAAGGTGTGCCACACGACGATGTCCTCACCGTCGAGGGAACGGTCGGCCGACTGATAAGCGGGTAGGCCGCCACCCATAGCACTCTGATTGACGAAATCGCCTGCCGCATAACGCTCCTTGGCGTCATAGCGAGTCACCCACAGCTGTTTGGTGGTGAATGCGGCGCGCCCGGCGATCGACGATGCGGGGTCGGCCAGCAGGGTCGGGGTCTGCTCGGCGTGCAACGCATAGGCGGGATGATGGCCCATTCGGCCGGTCTTCTCGGTGTTGAGAATGTGCCAGGTCCGGCCGGTGGCCGCGTTGGCATCGCGGGCACCGTCGGCCTCCGACCCGATCCGGGTCTTGGCGACGGTGAACGCGTTGCCCCACGGATTACCCTCGCCCATGGGCACTCTCGCCGCCTCGACCTCCTCGACGGCGTTGCGCACACCGTCCACCGCCATGTCCAGCCGGGCACTGAACAGATGCTGGTGGTACGGAAGTCCCAATCCGGGTGCCACCAGGCTCTGGTAGTCCGAGCCCTCCTCCGGGTAGGCGGCGGTGAACGCGATGCCGGTGAGCTTGGCCTCGAGTTCGATGGTGCCGTCGAGGTAGAGGTACCAGTAGAAGCCGTAGTCGTAGTTGCCGACTGTGGTGAAGAAGCTGATCACCAGGCGCCGTTGCCGGCGTACCTCGCTCATCCCGGTGAAGATGTCGGTGTGCTTCCAGAGGGTGCCGTAGTCCTCCTCGTGCATGCAGACTGCGTTGGAGATCGTGCGTGGGCTGCCCTGCTCGTCGGCCAGGGTGGCGTCGAAGTAGTAGATCTCTCCGAGGCAGTCGCAGCCCAGAGTCAATTCGTTTGCGGAGCAGCCGAAGACGTATTCGCCGGTGTCGAAGTAGTTCTGCCCATACCGGTTCGGCGACGGGTCACCGTAGGGCACCACCATCTCGTTGATGGACGCGCGATACATCACGTCGCGCCCCTGGTAGGTGAGCTTGCGTAGGATCAGGCCCTCGCGCTGATCGTAGGAGATGTCGAGGCTCCAGTTGGTCCACTCGATGTGCTCACCGTCGACGGTGAAGCTGGGGCCCTCGGGTTGGGTGATCTCGATCGGCTTGAGCCCCTCCATCGGCGGACCGGCGACCTCGGGGGTGTCGAAGTTGCCGGACTCGGCGGGCACGTCGAAGATCCGGTAGTCGACGAGGTCGACGATCTCGCGGTTGATGATGTCGACGTAAGCGCACAACCCGTCGACGGGGTGCGCCCACGGCAGATCCTTCTCGTGGTCCTGCACGAAGGCGAAGGACCGGATGATGCGGCGGCCGGCCTCGTTGGGATTGTCGTAGGTGCCTGCCGACAACGGCACGGCGACCGTTTTCGTTGGATCGACGCCGCGTTTGCGCAGCGCATCGTTCCACTGCGGTTCGCCCGCAAGGAATTCGGCGACGATCTCGAACTCGGCGTCGAGGATGGGGAGTTGTCCGACCTCTGCGTCGACGTTCTCGACGCCGAGGACGGTCGCGTCGGTCAGCGAGACGATCGCATCGGTGGCGGCGCCAGAGGCCATGTCGAGCATCATGACCCGGGCTCGGCGGTCGGGTGTGGGACCGTCTCCGGCCTCATCTGCGAGGACCTCTGCCTTGTCGGGCTCCTCGAGTCCGACGTACACGAACCGAGTGGTGGTGGCGACCTGCTGCGCAGGATTCGAGACAGTAGTGCGGACTGCCGGTCCAGCGCGATCGAGACGAGGGCCGGTCGTAGCGACAGCGATGCGAGCGAGCTGACGGTCGCACCGTGCGGGCCTTCGATGTCGGCGGTGGTGACCACGCTGACAGGTGCGCACACCCCCGCCATCAGATCTCGGAACTTCTGGTCCAGCATGGCTGCCTCCAAATAAACATGATTAATTACTTGGATCACAACGTGCGGGTGACGTGACTCACTTGTCAATAGATTCCGCGAAATTAATCATGGTTATTTCACGTCACCGGCGAGCGGTTGACTGTTTTCCCAGTTCAGGGGGTCAGCGGATCAGCGTGTCGGCGGACGCAGCGTCATCGTGGGATCTGTGCGGCGCAGGGCGTCAACCGCGGCGTCGGCATCACGTCGGCCGAGAGCGTGCACGAAGTCTGCGGCGACCTCGGCGAGTCCGTCAAAGTAGACGGTGACGTGGGTGTTACCGCCGTCGCTGTCGGCCTCGAGGCGAGCGCGCAGGTGTGAGGTGCCCACGTCCATGATGCTCAGGTAGAGGCTGTCGAGTAGTTGGCTACGACCGAGTTCGGCGAAGCGGGCGTGAACATTCCACACGGCCCAGATGAAGCCGGCGATGTCTCTGGCCTCGCGGGTGCGATCGACGTGGGTGAGCAGGAGTTCCAACGACGCCTGGTCGGCGTCGGTGATGGTAGCGAGCACCTCGTCGACGAGAAGGGGGGCCAGGGCGTTGCGGATCTGAATGGACTCCTCGAGTGCGGCCAGGTCGCCGGCGGCGTCTCGGAACCACCCGTTCATGCGTGACAGTGGGGTGGGGTCGGCGGCGAAGATCCCGCCACCGGGTCCGGGCCGGGAGGTGATCACTCCGCGTTCTTGGGCAAGTTTGATCGCCTCGTTGACCGTGCCGACCGACACGGAGCACATCGAGCGAATCTCGTCCTTGCTGCCGATGCGCTCACCGGCCTCGAAACCGGCAGCCACGCGGGCGATCTGGTTGGCGGCCTGCTCGGCACGTGAGTGGCCGACGGGCACAGTACCGGGCAGGCCCTCGGGGCGTCGCCAGATCTCGGGTGACAGGGCGGGTATGTCAGGCGTTCCCATGCCGTGCGATCCCGACGTCTCGGGGTCGTGCGGCTCGGGCATCGTCAATCCTTGGCGCGTAGTGAGTATCGGGCTGTCCGCCGGTGGTGGCGAACAGCCCGATGGTACCCAACGATCATGATCGTTTCGTGCAGGTCGAGGTGTGCTCGATCAGGCCGCGACGGTGACCTTCGCGAACCGGTCCGTGTGGTCGGCCTCAAGTCGCTCTTCGAGCTCTTCGAGCGTGGTGCCCTTGGTTTCCGGCACGGTGCGGAAGACGAAGAGCCACGAGGCGATGTTGACCAGGACGAACAGCGCAAATGTGCCGGTGGAGCCCAGGGCCGAGTTGAGCAACGGAAACACGAAGGAGATCAGCGCGTTGGTGCACCACAGCACGAAAACGGCGATCCCCATAGCGAATCCGCGGACGCTGAGCGGGAAGATCTCAGACAGCAGCAACCAGACGCAGGTCCCGATGAACATCTGTACGAAGGCCACGAATGCCACCATGCACGCGAGGATCACGTAGCTGCGCGTGGTCGATTCGGGGAGTAGGAATGTCGCGGCCAGGGCGGCCTGTGAGGCGGCGACCCCGGCGAAACCGGTCAGCAGCATGGCGCGGCGACCGATATAGCCGAGCAGGATGATCCCGATGATGGTGGTGACCACCGAGGTGACGCCCACCGCAATCGTCGCCACCAAGGCTGCGCTGACCCCCAGTCCGCTCTGTTCGAGGATGGTCGGGGCGTAGTAGTTGACGGTGTTGATACCGGTGGCCTGCTGCACGATCGCCAGGCCGCAGCCGATCAGCACGATGCGTCGAATCCATGGCACGTCCCGGATCACCGACAGTGGGGTGCGGTTGGCGGAGAGCATGTGGTGGGTGTGCCCGACGATGATGTCGAACTCGGCGGCGGCCTCAGCTGGCGTCCGGCTGCGTCCGAGCACTGTTCGGGCGTCATCCATTCGACCCTTGAGGGCATACCAGCGCGGGGAGTCGGGCAGGGCGAGCATACCGATCAACAGGGCGACGGCCGGGATGGCGGCCACCGCGAGCATCACCCGCCACACGTGCGGGTCGTCGATGACGTGATCAAGCAGCGCGTTCGTCGCGAAGGCGAGCATCTGTCCGGTGACGATCATCAACTCGTTGATCGTCACCATCCGGCCGCGGCGGTCGGCGGGGGCCATCTCGGCCAGGTAGAGCGGGCAGGTCACCGCTGCTGCGCCGACGCCGAAGCCCAGCAGGATACGGGCGGCGACCATTGCGGTGACCGTGGGTGCCAGCGCACATCCGAGGGCGCCGAGCAGGAAGATGGCGCCACATACCAGCAAGGTCCTTTTACGGCCGAGGCGATCGGCGATACGGCCGCCGAACAGTGCGCCGAACGCCGCACCCGGAAACAACAGCGAACTCACGACGATGGCCTCGGTGAAGGAGTTCAGCGCGAGGTCGTCCTTCATGTAGAGCAGGGCACCGGAGATGACTCCGGTGTCGTAGCCGAACAGGAGGCCGCCGAGTGTTGCGATGACGGTGAGTTTGGTCAGGAAACGCCCGTTGGCGGCAGTACCTGTCGGAGCGGACATGGGAGAACCTCTGTGTGTCGGGGACCATCTAACGCGCGTTAGTAACGCGCGTAAGTACTATCATGTGAGATCTGGGTCACTGTGTCAACCGTCACGGTGCAATCGAAGGGAGCGCGCAATGCCGGCCAAGAACCGCAACGGTCGTCCGACGATGGCCGATGTCGCAGCTCGGGCGGGGGTCTCGCGGACGCTGGTGTCGTTCGTGCTCGACGGCAAACCCGGTGCCAGTGAGGACACGCGGCAACGCGTCCTTCGGGTCGCCGATGAGCTCGGATACCGTCCCGATGCCGCTGCGCGCCTGCTGGCACTCGGCACGAGTAGGACACTCGGTGTGCTGATGGATGTCTCGCAGTTGTTCGAGGCCGAACTGGTCAGCGGCATCTATCCAGCGGCCGAGAAGCTCGGCTACGACGTGCTGCTGACCGCAAATCTCGCCGGTCGCGACGAGACGTTGGCAGTCGAGACGCTGCTGGACCATCGCTGTGGCGCGGTGATCCTGCTCGGACCGATGGCGTCGCCGGCGGAGCTCGTCGCGCTGGGTGGGCGTGCCCCATTGGTGGTGGTCGGACGGCGGTTACCCGACGATGTGGTCACCGAACGTGTTGCGACGGTGCGCACCGATGACGCCGAGGGGGTGGCGCTGGCCGTCGACTATCTGGTTGACCTCGGGCATCGCGACATCCTGCATGTCGACGGCGGCAATGACCCGGCGTCCGACGACCGGCGGGCCGCGTATCGATCATCGATGCGGCGCCGTGGGCTCAAGGGCCAGATCCGCATCGTGTCGGGAGCGCACAACGAAGCGGCCGGGGCCGTTGCAGCGCAAGTGATCCTGGACAGCGATCACCTGCCCACCGCGATTCTGGCCGGCAACGACCGATGTGCCTTGGGTCTGCTCGATGTCTTCACCCGCGCCGGTGTCGACATCCCCGGAGAGGTCTCGTTGATGGGTTACGACGACAGCCGACTGTCAGACAACCCCCGTATTGACCTCACCACGATCCATCAGGACGCGCAGGGCCTTGCCGAGCAGTCGGTGGAACTCGCCGTCGACCTGCTCACCGGCGCGGAGCTGGCAAAAAATGACGTGGTGCTCGAGCCGTCGTTGCGGGTGCGCGGCACGACGGCTGCGCCTCGGGCGTGATCTCGATACGCGACTCACTGCGTTCGCCGCTACTCGATCCGAGGATCTCGATACGCGACTCACTGCGTTCGCCGCTACTCGATCCGAGGATCTCGATACGCACGCTCGCCTGGCGGCTCGCGGGCTACTCGATCCGAGGATCTCGATACGCGACTCACTGCGTTCGCCGCTACTCGATCCGAGGATCTCGATACGCACGCTCGCCTGGCGGCTCGCGGGCTACTAATGGGAGCTACTGGGTCTGGTCGTGAGTTTGGGTCAGACTTGGTGTTGGTGGCTGCTGCTGGGTGAGCA
>NZ_JAZARS010000024.1:0-55052 GCF_036233855.1 Gordonia sp. Z-3 | reverse complement strand
CACACTCCGCCGCCCTCGCCTGCCCTCCATCGCCGCCCCCGCGACCCCCCCCGGTCCCCCCCCCCCCCCCCCCCCCCCCCCCCCCCCCCCCCCCCCCCCCCCCCCCCCTCCCCCCCCCCCCCCCCCCCCCCCCCCCCCCCCCCCCCCCCCCCGCGGGGGGGGGCGCCCCCCCCCCCCCCCCCCCCGACCCGGTGTGAGAGGACTCAGATGGCGCCCGGGATCATCTTGAGGACCTCCGGGTTCGGCGTGATGTAGCCACCGCCGACCGGTTCGGTCTTGTTGTCACCGGTGACCTCGAACAGCAGCATCTCGGTGGTGCAGTTCGGGGTCGTCTCCTTGCCGCAGGTGAGGGTCGGACCGGCGAAGCTCTGGAAGTCGGTGAGCCCCTTCAGCCCGGCCAGCACGCCCGGCCCGGTGAAGTCGGTGACGCCGGCCGTGTTCAGTCCGTTCACGAAGTCAACGAGCGTTGCGAACATCCCGTAGGCGTAGAAGCCGCCGCTGCCTCCGGCCTCGTCGACGTACTGCTCAGAGATCTGCACGTTCTCCTTGACCTCTTCAGGCGCCGACTCGAGCGCCGGCGGCTGCCAGATCGGCGAGTACGTTTGCGCGCCCACGGCCTGGGCACCCATGGTGTCGATGAACTCGGTGCACGCAGCCATGAACATAGTGCCCTGGTAGCCGACCGACCGCAGCGACTGCGACAGCTTGGTGCAGTTGTTCTCGTTCGCCGACGTCATCAGGCCGGCAGCCGCGGGGTCACCGTCGGCGAGAGTGGTGGCCAGCGCGGTGTAGTTGGGTCCGGCCGGCGGGTAGTACACCCCCTTGACGTCGATCTGGAGTTGCTGGCCCAGCGGCACCATGAGGGTGTCGAACACCTGATGCGCCTGCGGCAGATCGGCATTCGCGAGGGTCAGGGACTCCTTCTCGGCCGCCTTCAGGGACTGCATGAATCCGACGAGGAACGCGGCCGCGGGCGGGCCGAAGTACACCCGGTTGGCCGCCTCGGCGCCGGTCGCCGTGTTGAACGGGATCTGGCCGACCATCGGGATGCCGGCCGAGGTGAGAATCGGCATCGCTGCCTGGGATTCGGAGTTGTATCCGTCGATCGCGGCGACGACACCTGCTTGGACGAACTGGTTCGCGCACGAGATCGTGGACTCCGGCGCGGTCTGGTCGATCCCGCAGTCGATGACCTCGATGGGCCGACCGTTGATCCCACCGATCTGGTTGTTGATGTACTCGACGGCGGCGTCCTTGCCGGTGGTCACACCCGGTTGGGTGCCGGGCCCCTGCGAGGGATTGAACAGGCCGACCCGGATCGGGTCACCGGCGGCCGCGGTTCCGCTCCCCTCGGCCACCCCGGTGCTGCCGGAACCGCTGTCATCGTCGCTGCTGCACGAGACAACGGAGAATACACACGCCGCTGCCACGGCGGCCGCGAAGACGCGGCCAGTTCTCCTACGCATACTCACATGCCTTTCCCGCCGGTTCCGGGCACGACTGTTCGACCCGGTAGGGCTTCGAGTTCCAGATTTGAGCACCGGACCACCGGCGGCGGTTCGGTGGCCCGATCCGCCTGATGTGATCTGGGCCACTCGGAAAGTAGCGTCTGCCTTACACCGGTGTCAAGCTGTTTCACGAAGTGAAATTCACTGTGCGCGAGTGTGACCCCGCAGGTAGTGATGGGACAAGTGACCCAGAAAGTGCGGATCTGTGCGATCGCGACAATGCTTATCGTCACATTTCGGACACTGCCCAGAGGAGGTCCCGAAGCGGTGCGGCCGGTCAGTCCGTCAGGCGCTGCTGTGCGGCGTAGCGCGCCATCGCCTCGCGCTCGCGGGCGTGCCCGGGGTAGCCGAACAGAACGATCAGGGCACCGAGCACCACCACCGCAATCGCCGCCCCGTAGGCACGAGTATCGCCGTCCACGAAGGCATTTCGCGCAGCGGCGATGATCTGGTCGGCATATTGCGGGTAGCGTGACGCCAATACCTCGGCGCTGGAGAAGGATTTGGTGAGCGCGGCCTCGCTCTGCGCGGTGATCTCGTCGGCTTGCGGCGACGCGGCAATCGAGGCCGACAGCGACTTCGCGTAGCCCGCGGTGAGGATGGCCCCGAGCAGCGACTGCATGATGGCGCCACCGAGGTCACGCTGGAGGTCGGACATACTCGATGCCATGCCGGCGCGCTGCACGGGCACCGACCCGGTCAACGAGTGCGATGCGGGCGTGCCGGCGAAGCCCACACCGACACCGATCAAGAAGTAGGCGGCAATGACGACCCACACCGACGCACCCTCGTCCCAGGTGAGGTAGGCGACCACCAACCCGGCGACGATGAACGCGTAGCCGAGCAGGAGGGTGAACCGGGAGCCCAGGGCCTCGACGAGCTTGGCCGACTGTGGGGCCACCACCACCATCGCCAGAGCCGCGGGCAGGATCATCGCGCCCGCCTCCAGCGTGGAGTAGCCCAACACGTTCTGCAGGAACTGCTGCCCGATGAACATCGCACCCATCAAGGTGCCGAAAATGATGATGCCGCCGACGGCCGCCACCCAGAAGGTTCGGCGACGCGCGATCCGCAGGTCGAACAGCGGTACCCGGACTCGGAGTTGGCGCACCACGAAGCCCAGCGCAGCGACGAGTGCGATGGCGGTGAGGATCACTACCGCGGTGCCCTTGTCACCCAACGGGGCGAAGTTGAGCGCGAGCACCGTCGCGCCCACGAGCACGATCGACAGGACACCGCCGAGGTTGTCGACGGTGGCGGCGGTGTCTCCGCTGTCGGAGGGAACGAGGAACCAGGCGCCGATCAGGGCGATCACGGCCAACGGAAGGGTGACGAGGAATACCGCGTTCCACTTGAACACTTCGAGCAGTCCCCCCGACAGCACCGGGCCGGACGCCGAGATGGCCGCGCCCAGAGCCGACCAGGCCGCGATCGCCTTGGTGCGCCGAGCGCCCGACCACAGGGCGGTGATCACCGCCAGAGTGGTGGGAAACGCCAGGCCCGCTGAGATACCGCCCACCACCCGGGCCCCGAACAACACCTCGAACGACGGCGCGAATCCGGCCACCAGCGAGGCCGGGATCGACAGCGACATACCGAACACGAGCATGCGTTTGCGGCCGTACCTGTCGCCGAGGGCACCGAAGTAGAGCACCGAGGCGGCCAGCCCGAGTGAATAGCCGACCGCGATGAGGTTCAGTTGCGTGGAGCTGGCGTCGAGTGCCTCGCCGATGTCGGGCAAAGCGACGTTGGCGACCGCGAGATTGATGTTGGCGACCCCCGCCACGAGGATCAGCGCGGTCAGGACTCGGCCCGCGCGCGCGGGCGCGACACCGTCGTCGTCGGGCTTCGATACGGGCGCCGTCACGCGTCAAGAGTACGACGATCCGAGCGCCGAGGATGCGCACGCCAGGGAATTCGAACTGCCGGAGTCACGTTCGGGCGACATTCCGCCGCCTGATGGGGCCTGTCGGCGATTGCGGCCTAAGATCACCGACGAAAGACACACCAGGCCCGGTGGTGTCGTCGAGAAGAAAGGCGCCACAACGGTGCTCACACTCATCCCCGACTCCCAACGCCGCACCCTCGATGAGCTGGCCGAACGGCTCGATTTTTCGGTCGGCGAACGACTCTCGAAGCAGTCCGCATTCTGGATCATGCTCACGCTCTCGGGGATCATCGCGGTTGCCGGCGTGGTCGCCGACAGCACCGCCACCGTCATCGGCGCGATGATCGTCGCACCGCTGTCCACCCCGATCCTGGGCGTCGGGCTCGGGATCGTGACCGCGCGTGGACGACTGATCTTGTCGAGTGTCGGCTACATCGTCATCGGGGTGGTGCTGGTGACCGCATTGGGCGCGGTCATGGCGCAGCTGTTGCCCAACCCGACCAACGTGCTGGCCAATTCGCAGGTCCTCGGGCGCACCTCCCCCACCCTGGTGGACCTCTTGGCGGCCATCGCGACCGGCCTGGTCGGCGCCATCGCAATCACCCGGCGCGACGTCGGCGACGTCCTGCCCGGCGTCGCCATCGCCATCTCGTTGGTGCCGCCGCTCGGGGTGGTCGGGGTCTGTCTCGGTTCGGGAGCGCCGTCGTTGGCGCTGGGCGCGTTCGTGCTGTTCGCGTCGAATGTGATCGCCATGATCATCACTGCCACGATCATCCTGACCATCGGACGATACGGTCGCGAGGCCGCCGAACTCGCCGTGCAGGCCGGCGCGGGTCCGCAGCGGCCGCGTGTACGCGCGTATGTGGTGCTGACCGTCGCGCTCGTCGTGGTGGCGATCCCGATGGTCGCCAACTCCTTGTCGTCGCTCTGGTCCCGCCAGATTGCCACTGCGACCGACCAGTGGCTGTCTGACGCCGGATACGACACCGCGGAAGTGACCGATGTGTCGTGGAGCGGAAATGCGGTGACGATCAGCGTGCTGGCGCCACAGCAACTGCCACCGGTGGACGACCTCCAGCACACCGTCGACGACCTGGTGCCGTGGGACCCGCAGGTCGTCGTGGTGCACACCGTCGGGGGACGGACGCAGGCCGACTGATCTTCACCTGTCGGCCACTTTGCCGACGACGTGGCGTCTGCTCTGCGATGGTAGAGATGCGAGCTACACCAGGCGCGGTGTGAACCCGTATGTCGATGACAACACAGAAGAGGTGATCTCCGTGGGGAGTCCCCGTGAAGCCAGTCAAGCAGTGGCGGCAGCGAACTCGGACGCGCACGCGACGTTGCCCTTCGACGACACGCATGATGTCGACGATGCGGCCCGCGGCCTCATCGCGAAGCTCGACCCTGCCGTGATCTCGCGGGCCGACGGTGCAACGGCCTGGGATTGCGACGAATTCGGCTTCCTTGCCGAGGACTGCCCGCCCACGGCCAATCCCAGTCTGTGGCGTCAGTCGGGTCTGGTGGCACAACAAGGACTCTTCGAGGTCGCCGATCGAATCTATCAGCTGCGTGGTCTCGACCTGTCGAATATGACGGTGATCGAGGGCGACGAGGGCGTGATCATCATCGATCCGTTGATCTCGGCCGAGACCGCCGCAGCGGGATTGCGACTGTACCGGGAGCATCGGGGCGCACGTCCGGTGAAGGCGGTCATCTACACCCATTCGCACATCGACCATTTCGGCGGCGTGAAGGGTGTGATCAGCCAGGAGGCCGTCGATGCCGGGGAGTGCGCGATCATCGCGCCGGTCGGCATGGTCGAGCACGCGGTCGCAGAAAACGTCTATGCCGGAACGGCAATGGGACGCCGCGCCGCGTACATGTACGGAGCCGCATTGCCGCGTGGGCCGCAGGGCGCCGTGGGTGCCGGCCTCGGGCAATCGACGTCCACCGGAACGGCAACCCTGATCCTGCCGACGCTCAACATCACCACCACCGGGCAGACCGAGACCGTCGACGGTGTGACCATCGAGTTCCAGATGACACCGGGCACCGAGGCGCCCGCGGAGATGAATTTCCACTTCCCGCAGATGCGGGCACTGTGCATGGCGGAGAACGCCACCCACACCCTGCACAACCTCCTGACGCTGCGCGGCGCCCTCGTGCGCGATCCGCACGTCTGGTCGAAGTACCTGACCGAGGCCATCACCATGTTCGCCGCCCGATCCGATGTGCTGTTCGCCTCCCATCATTGGCCGACCTGGGGCACCGAGCAACTCACCGAATTCCTGTCGCTGCAACGAGACCTGTACGGCTATCTGCACGATCAGACACTGCGGCAGTTGAACCAGGGCAGAACCGGGTTGGAGATCGCCGAGGACATCGTGCTACCGCCCGCACTCGAGAACGCCTGGCACACCCACGGGTATTACGGTTCGGTGAGTCACAACGTGAAGGCCATCTATCAGCGCTACATGGGCTGGTTCGACGGCAACCCAGCGCACCTCTGGGAGCATCCGCCCGAGGAGTCGGCTCGCCGTCATGTGGAGTTCATGGGCGGAGCGGACGAGGTCATCACCAAGGCGCGCGCTACGTTCGACGACGGCGACTTCCGTTGGACGGCAACCGTGTTGAATTATGTCATCTTCGCTGACCCGACCAACGACGAAGCGAAACAGTTGCAGGCCGACACCTTCGAGCAGCTCGGCTACGGCGCGGAGAACGGCACCTGGCGCAATTTCTATCTCATGGGTGCCCACGAATTGCGCAACGGCCCCGTCGGCACGCCCACCACCACCGCGTCGGCGGACATCGCGGGCGCGATGTCGGTGGACCAGTTGTTCGATGCGGTGAGTCTCCGCGTTGACGGCCCGGCGTGTTGGGACGCCCACATCGTCGTCGACTGGGTGCTGACGGGCCTCGATCGTCGCCATCGCACCGAACTGCGCAACGGTCTGCTCGTGCACTTCGACGTCCCCCTCGATTCCGCCGACGCCACTGATGTGACATTCACGCTGAGCAAGTCGACGCTGATGGGGATACTGCTCGGTGGAGTCGACCTCGACGACGCGGTCAAGGTCCGGTCGGCCACCGTGGAGGGTGACATCGACAGGTTCCGCGAACTGGTCGGCTACCTCGACGCGCCGGACCCGGATTTCACCATCGTCACCCCGTGATCGAGATTCGAGATTGATCGTGTTCACCTGATTCCTGCCGCCGAGGAGTGCCCGAGGAACGGGCGCTGCTCCTGCCCCCTGGGGAGCGACCGAGCTTGCGAGGCCGTGTCACGAAGAGCCCACCACCGCAACCACACTCACGCACCAAGAGTTGTCGGACCCCGCCGCTATCCTGAACCCAACACCTACCGATCAAGTCCATCCCCAGCCGTCCCGCAGCGCACCAAAGTTGTCAGACCCTCCCGATAGTCTGATAGCAGTTCGATTCCCCACCAACTGATCCCGAACCCGATCTCGCTGTTGCCGCCGGAAAGGAGTGTTTCGTGTTCACTTTCACCGACCGTGCTGCCGACGACGCTCTGCTGGCCTCGAGCAGTCTCGATGAGTTGGCGCAGTACGGTCGCGATTTGTTGCGGTTGAGTAATCAAGCCCAGGCTCTGGCGATGCAGATCGCCCGTCAGATCGGTCAATCCACTTACAACGAGCGCATCACCGGCTACAACGATTACGTTCCGAACCGCATCCGCAATGCCGCCGATAAGGCCGCGAAAGGCGAAATCTCGCTGCAGTTGGGTATTTCGCGACGTCAAGCCAGCGAATGGGTTGGTCTTGACGAACTGCTCGACGAGCACCCCAAGATTCGTGATGCCTTCCGTGCCGGCGACCTGAGGCCCCACCGGCTGGGTGTGGCCATCCGCGGCGCCGCCACCGGCCCCACCGGCGACCTGCGAGCACGACTGGGCGAACTCGCCGGCAACGCCGAAACCACCGACAAACCCGACACCGAGAGCAAGGATGTCGAGGAGGAACTCACCCTCGACCTCGACGACCCCGCAGCCGACCTCGATCCCGACACCGACGGTGACAGCACTGACGACGTCGGCTCCGACGAGGCTGGTGATGCTGCGGCCGACACCGACCCCGATCCTGTTACCGACAATCCCGCCGACGAGGATGAGCCGTGGGATTTCGATGATGTGGTGCTCGATCTGGCCAGCCGACCCACCACCGACACCGCTCTGCGAGATGATCTCGACGCCATCATCATCAGCCTCGACCCCGATCGAGCCGCCGAGACCCGCGAGGACATCACCGATCTGTTCGGGGATGTGACGATCGGTGCCGAAGCGTTCGGTCACATGACCGTCGACGCCTGCATCCCCGCCGAACACGGCGTGCACCTGCGTGACCGCATCAGCGCCTTGATCAGCCGACGGGTGTGTCGCCGTGATGGGCGCAGCATCAAAGCCCAACGCGTCGCCGCGTTCGCCGAAATCATCAAAGCCCCCGGCGCCAAGCTGCGCTGCCACTGCGGCGACGACACCTGCCCCGCCCGCCAGACCCGCACCAACAACCCGGCACCCGCCACCACCCCGGGTTCGGTCACCGACAGTGTGCGCGAGTCGTCGGTCGACTCCAGCACGGCTGACGACGCCAGCGCATCTGGCCAGAGCGCCGACGAACCCGCCATGGGTGGGCCTGATGCGGCAGAAGAACAGCCGATCACCCTCGCCGACATCGACGCCGACCGTGACATCGAGGGCGAGAGCGAACAGTCCGACACCGGAAGCGATCACGCCGAAGCCGATCATGTCGCGCCCTTCCCGGAACCGCGACGAGACTTCATCACCGCACCACCTGCCGAGCACGACGCCGCCGTGGCCGATGCTCACACCGATTCCGACACCGATTCCGATTCCGACCTCGTCGTCCCCGGCCTGACCCTGCTGCGCGACCCGACCGGTCTCGACCCGGCCCGCCTGATGGGCTACGGGGCGATTGATCCGGCCCATGCCGCTCGGATCGCACCACACGCCAGCACCATCACCGCCCGACCGAGTGAAACCCGTACCGCCAGCGGGTTGATCATCTTCGGCAACCGCACACCGGCCCCACCGATCGACCCCACCGGGCACGGCGGATTCGCCACCCCACCACCGGGGGCACTGACCTATAAACCGTCAGCGGCATTGCGGGCGGAGATCATTCAACTCGACCGGCGCTGCCGTTATCCCTACTGCGGGCGACCATCCGAAGAGTGCGAACTCGACCACCTACACAAGTTCTGCCATGCCGACCCGTTGGCCGGCGGCTGGACCGTGGCCTTCAACCTCGCACCCCTGTGCCGCCCCGACCACGACCGCAAACATGACGGGCCGTGGATACCGACCATGCACACCGACCGCACCATCACCTGGCGCAACGCCCGCACCGGACAGACCATCGTCACCTACCCCAGGTGATCGGCGGCGCGAAACTGTCCGCGTCGTCTTCCCTGCGTCCGCCTGAGCAGTGACAACCACCGTCCTTACGGTCCTGAACCCGAGAACCCGCAGGGCCACAAATATCAGCCGAGTCCCGAGATCCCCTTGCCGATCAGCACTGCACCCATCACCAGGATCAGCACGCCCATGACCGTCGCATTGTTGGCCTCCAACCACACCTTGAGCCGGTCCATCGGGTCGCGCAGGTGATCAGCGGCGAACTGGTACGCGACGACGGGAACCACCACCGTCGTCGCGGCCAGCACCGTGAAGATCGCCACGAGCGCCGCATCGGCTCCCCACGCCAGTGACGCGGAGCCAATCGTGACACCCGCCGATGCACACAGCACCAGGTTCTTCGGGTTGACCGCCGCCAGCGCCACTCCGAGACCGGTGGCCGCCGGAGCGCGCATCTTGTCGATCGCAGACATCCACCGCGGCTGCGAGCTCTCGGCGTCGCGGCTGCGCCAGGTCCGAAACCCGTACAGCAGCAGGATGACCCCGAGGACGAGTTTCACCCATCCGCTCGACGATGATCTTTCATCGAGCGCCCCACCGACGACCAGGAAGATCGTCGTGGCCGCCACGATCCCGACCAGCCAACCCAGCACGAAGCCGACACTGGTGGTGCGCGCGTGCTGTCCGAGCATCATCGCGATGACACCGATGATCGGGATGGGAGAGATCGCCACGCCGACCGCGAGCGGCACCAACTCGCCGATCACAGATCCCATCCGATGCTCTCCGTCCGGTGTCAGACGCAGATGTTCACTGTCGCCGGCCCGATCGGAATGGTGACACAGATACTCGCCGAACCGAAGGGACTGGCAGCCTGGTGTGGCTCGACGGTGGCGGCGCTCGCTGCCGGAGCACACAGCAGACCAAGGCCCAACACCGCCGCGGTGACCCCCAAGGCCGTGCTCATCCTGCGCTTCATGAATACCCCCTGAGGTGGCGTCACCGGCGATCCGTCTGGCCGCGGTGTAGCGAATCTTACCTGCACGAGCCCTCACGCTCATCCGGCCGAACAGCCGATCCTGTGCTTTCGTTGCCGGGTGAGCATCACCCACCTCGGCCAGATCTTCCATATCGCCGGACGTCCCCGGGCATCCGCCGCCGACGACGCGCTGGTCTGGTTCCCCGACGGCGCACTGGTCGTCGATGACGACGGAATCATCACCTATTGCGGGCCGCGCGATGCCCGACCGGCCGACGCCACCGAGACGATCCGCGACCACGGCGACGCCTACCTCATCCCCGGTTTCGTCGACACCCACATCCACTTTCCGCAGACCTATTCGGTCGACGCCTACGGTGGCGGACAACTGCTGGAGTGGCTCGACTCGTGCATCTTCCCGGCCGAGGCCCGGCTGGCCGATCCGGACTTCGCCACCCGGATCGCTCGCGACTTCTGCGCCCGTCGGGTCGCGGTCGGTACCACCGCCGCGATGGTGTTCGGCTCCGCCTTTCCGCACGCTCAGGACGCCCTGTTCACCGAGACCCGACGTGCGGGGCTGCGACTGGTCAGCGGGCGGGGTATCCAAACGGTGGGCGGCCCGTCGGCCGAGCCGCTGCTCACCTCCGAGCGCGAAGCCATCGAGCTCACCGCAGCCGAGATCGAGAAGTGGCACGCAGCGGACACCGGCGCTCCTGACACCGCACTGCTGCACTCAGCCATCGTGCCCCGGTTCGCCCTGTCGGTGACCACCGAGACCCTGGCCAACCTGGGCGAGCTCTACGCCGACGTCCGCGACCGCGGGGTCTACGTGCACACCCACCTCAACGAGAACAACCGGCCCGGCGACGGCGAGATCGACACCGTCAGAAAACTCTTCGGGGTCGAGTCCTACCTCGACACCTACGACGGCCGGTTCCTTCCGGGCAGCCGCGTCGGCGGTGCCGGCCTGCTGGGTCGGCGCACGATCATGGCGCACGCGGTGCACTGCACCGACACCGAACTCGCCCGGATGGCCGAGACCGGCACGTCGATCGCGCATTGCCCGGTGTCCCAACTGTTCCTGGGCTCCGGAACCATGCCGTGGCAGCGTACGCTCGCCGCCGGGATCACGGTCGCGGCCGGCAGCGACGTTGGCGCCGGCGACGAATGGTTGATCTCCCGGGTGCTGTCCGACGCCTTCAAGGTGCATCTGAGCGAGCCCGGCGATGCCGGTGTGGCGATCCACCCGGCCGAGATGTTGTTCACCGGCACCCTCGCCGGTGCCCGCGCGCTCGATATGGAGGACCGCTTCGGGAACTTCGACGACGGCAAGGAAGCGGACTTCCTCGTCATCGAACCCGATCGTTGGCCACCACTGGAAGCGATTCTGACGCAAGGGATTCGCGCCGACGACGACCGCACCGCGCGCGACCAGACGTTGTTCGCGCTGCTGATGGGTCTGCGGGAGCCGGCCATCGCCGAGGTGTATGTGCGTGGTCGACGGGTGCAGGTGTCGACCACAGCGTGAGGCGCCCTTCGCGACGGTCCTCTACGCAGGGAGCAGGAGTCACTCGGAGATGCGGAGGCCGTCCCACTCGTGATCGTGCATCAAACCCTCGGCGAGACCGACGCGATACTTCAGGCAGCTGCGCAGGATTCCGAGGTAAGCGACCGGTAGTAGCACGGCGGGACGGTTGTCGCCGGGCGAACCGATCACATCGCTAGCGCCCCGGAAGTCCCGTACGAACTCTCGGAGGCTGCGGTCGCCGCGGGAATCCTTGCGCCAGCCGTAGAGCAGCATGCCCAACCCGATCATCTTGTCCACGTTGGGGTCCGGGGTGATGACGTCATCGTTCTCACCGAAGAAGGCCCGATCGACGCCGTCAGCCGGAGCGAACATCATGATCCCGCTGGTGGCCCGGGGATTGCATTCGATGCAGTACAGCCCGCGCCCGGGATGCTCGATGAAGTCGAAACCCACCTGCCCAGTGAAGTTCATGTCCCGCACGAACTCCGAGATCCAGTCGAAGATGCCGTCGTGGCGAACCGACCGGAAGTTGAGGCACGAACTTCCGCCGATCGCATAGTCGACCGGATAGGTCGCGTGAGCGTGGATGTGCCCCTCACGGACGATCGAATATGTGCAGTACTGCTTGCCCGAGACCCACTCCTGCGCCAACCACGGGTTGAGCGGATCGAACTCGAGCCAGTCCAGCGAATCCCCCGGCATCACCTTGTGCACCTGCTGTGATCCGCGCGAATAGCACTCCTTGAGTGCGAACGGCGCGTCAAAATCCAGTCCGGCCACATCCTGCGGTCCGCGCACCTGCGCGAACTTCATCGTCTGGAATTGTTTGTCGGCGAGCAGATGCTGGAATTCGAACTTGTTGTGCAGCCGATTCTCGGTATCGAAGTCGGACAGGAACAGTTCACACTCGGGTGGGAAGAGATCCACCATCATCGACAGGATGTCGGTTTCCTCATGAATCGGGATGACCATGTCGATGTGTTCATCGGTGACGATCTTCGCCAAGGCATGGCAATACGCCCGCGGTTCGAACTTCGGTGCCGGGACCCGATGAAACGACGTCGTGGCGTGGGAGAACCGGGTGACACCGATGGGAATGCTGTCCACGATGGTCACGCGATGACCGGCCGCCGACATCAGCCGGGCCAGTTCCAGGGTGAGAAATGATCGCCCGAATGTGATCAGGACGCGTTTGCTACCGGTAGTGCCCACCGTCGTGAGTGTAGGAGAGGCCCATTAGGCTCTCTCACCGGAGTCGGCCGACGCCGCGGAAAACAACGGCAGAAAAGGAATAGTCGGGCCGCCCAGAACGTTGCACAATCCTGATGTGACTCGGGAAACGGCTGTGACCAGGTGTGGGGAGGGTGTGGGATGTTCGTGATCGGCGTCATCGCCGCCTGTCTCGCTGCGATCGCCTACGGCATGTCCACGGTGCTGCGTGCACTGGGCGCGCGGCGAGTGGCGATGACTGCTCGTGCGGAAGGCACCGAGGCGTCGTACACCAACGCCGCCGGCGGTCCGTCGCTGCGGTCCACCACCTCCACGTTCCTCGATCCGGCCTTCATCCTCGGCACCATGATGGTCGTCGTCGGCTTCGCAGGTGGCGCACTCGCCGCACGCTTCCTGCCGCTCTTCCTGTCCCAGACCATTGTGTCGGCCAACCTCGTGGTGACTGCCCTGCTGGGCACGATCATGCTCAACATCGCACTGCACACCCGCGATTGGATCGCGATCTGGCTGGTCGTGCTGTCGCTGTGTCTACTCGGACTGTCGGCCGAACACCACACCGGTGGCGGCGAAAGCGCCGTCTTCCACTGGGAGTTGTTCGTCGCCACGCTCGGCCTGTGCGCCATCGCCCTGTTCGGCGTCTACCGGCTCGGCAGGCATGCGGCAATCGTCGGCGGCGCGACCGCCGGCCTGTTGTTCGGTGTCATCGCGATCGCCGTGCGTGTCCTCGACGGCGTGGACCCCTTCGACCCAATCGCGCTGATCACCGATCCGGCCGCCTGGACGATCGCGGTCGCGGGCGCGGTCGGATTCTTCGTGCAGACCGTCGCACTGCAGGTCGGTGCGGTCAACGGGGTCACCGCGGTACTGGTGGTCGGCGAGACGGCCGGCCCCAGCCTGGTCGGCGTGCTGTTCCTCAACGACAACGCCAAAGCCGGGCTCGGCTGGCTGGCGATCGTCGGCTTCGTCGGCGCCGTGGTGGGTGCGGTACTGGTCGCCTGGTACGGCTCGGGGGACCCCGACCACTTCGGCGAGGCCCCGCCGCAGAAGGGTGGCTGGCGACGCGGCCGTGAATCCGAACCCGAACCCATCGCGGAGCCGTACGACGACGATATCGACGCACCGCCGCCTGGCAGCACCTCGTGACCAGAAGTTCTGGCCGTGCCTGCCGGGTGTGGCCGCAGGTCCGGTCCCAAGCCGGAACCCGGAACTGCAGCCAGAGATATCAGTCCTTCTTGCGGGTGCCGGGCAGGACTCCGGCGTCGATGACCGCCTTCACATATGGGCGGGTGCGTTCGAGAAGATCGTCGACGCCGCTACCCGACCAGGCGGGTGCGGTAAGCGCGTCGGTCTCGGCCTCCATGGCCTGATAGAGCGAGACCCCGGCATCCGAGAGCTGATGGCCGTCGTCGGTGCGGGTCGCCAGACCGCGGGCGACGAGCCGGTCCACCGAACCCTCCCACGCCTCGTCGGACCATCCACGGGTCAGCTGCACCAGCTTGCGGCCCAGCACCCGCCGACGAATCGTGGGGTCGGGCAGTTGAGCCTCGTGGAAGACGACCGCGTCGAGCCCGCCGAACTGATGGTTGACCAGGACGGCGATGTGGTTGTCACCGCGCCACTCCCGGATGATCGCAATCGCCTGCCACAGCGCAACGTGCGGCACATCGGGCACTGGGGAGGCGTTCCAGCCGGCAGCCAGAGGCCGCCCGCCCATCGGCAGATCGGCCGCGATCTCCCGATAACGCTTCTCGAGATCGCGGATCTCCGGGTCCTCGACCAGGTCGCCGAGGACTGCACCCAATTGCTCGTCGAGCATCTGGTCACGGCGTGCGGCGACCCGATCGAGCCCCACGTCACGGGCCGCTTGCCAGGCCGGCGTGATGACATCGGCAGAGAAGTTGAAGAACGCGGCGGTCACCACCGCGGCATCGCAGTCACCCATCGGGGCACCGCGCGCGCCGACATAGAACCCGTGGCCGTCGAGACCGGTGTCCTGCTGGGCCTCGCGCAGGCCCCGATTGAAGTACGCGAGGACATGGAACGGCTCGATGGTCTCGTAGGCGCGTCGCGCCCGTTGCTGATCGGATTCACCGACGGATGAGGTCATGTCGTCCACATTCGCGTCGGCGCCGCGACCTGTCAACCACCGCACCCACCCGGCTGGGTACGTGCACCCAATCCCTTCCGCGGACCGGGTCGACCCGGTAGATGTTGAGTGCATGGATGATCTCGAGTCGATCAAACAGCTCAAGTACCGGTACTTGCGCGCCTTGGACACCAAGGACTGGGATGTGTTCGCCGAAACCCTCACCGACGACGTCACCGGTGAATACGGCTCGAGTCTGAACTTCGGCAACCGCGCCGAACTGGTCGACTACATGCGCACCTCGGTGGGGCCCGCGGTGATCACCGAACATCGCGTCGCCCATCCGGAGATCGACGTCGAGGGTGATTGCGCGACCGGCCGTTGGTATCTGCAGGATCGGGTCATCGTGCCCGACTTCCAGTTCATGCTGATCGGCGCAGCGTTCTACCGCGATCGCTATCGCCGGACCGATCAGGGATGGCGGATCTGCGCCACCGGCTACGACCGCACCTACGAGGCCAAGATGAGCTTGGCCGACCTGCCGAGTTTCGCCGTCGACATCGGCCCCGCGATCAAGGTGTGACGCGATGTGGCGCCGCAGTGAGGTCTTCGCTAACCGGACCGAGGCCGGCGCCTCGCTCGGCAGGATGTTGAGCGCCGATCCAGCGCTCATGGACGCGGCCGACCGCACCGTGGTTCTCGGGTTGGCGCGCGGTGGAGTGCCCGTCGCCCGGGAGGTGGCCTCGGCGCTCGGTGCCCGGCTCGATGTGCTGGTGGTACGCAAACTCGGCGCACCGGATCACCCCGAGTTCGCGATGGGCGCCATCGCTGCCGGCGAGATCGTCGTCAACGACGACGTGCCGCGCCGGTTGGGGGTGTCCGAGGAGCAGTTCCGGCAGATCGTCGACCGCGAGGACCGGATCCGGGTCGACCGGGAACGCCGCTACCGGCAGGGTCGCGAACCGCTATCTGTGCGTGGACGCACGGTGATCCTGGTGGATGACGGCCTGGCGACCGGGTCCACGATGGAGGTGGCGTTGCGGGCGGTACGTGCTGCAGGCGCCGACGCCGTGATCGTCGCCGTGCCGACCGGTCCGCGCGATGTGCTCGACCGGTTCGCCGCCGAGGACGAGGTCGACAAGGTGCTCTGCGTCAGCATCCCGGAGCCGTTCTACGCCGTCGGCGGCTCCTACGACGATTTCCGGCAGGTCGATGACGACGAGGTGCGTCGCAGCCTGCAGCAGCCGTGACCGATCAGATCACCCGCCGCATCGTCCCGGCGGCACGCGGGTCGTCACCGTCGGCGGCCAGGGCAAGGATCTCGTTGAAGCCGTCGACGAGACAGTCGGCGAAGAGCTCTGGTTCGGTGATGGACGCGGCATCGGAGTTCAGGCCCAGGCAGGCGACGCCGTTGTGGGTGATCATCGTGGCCATCACCGCACAGCCGGGCAGCGGCCCGAACGGGAACATCCGCTCCACCTTCGCACCGGCGACGTAGGTGTCCCAGGGGATTCCGGGCACGTTGCTGGCCTGCAGATCGTTCTGCGTTGTCGCACCGCTGAATTGGGCCAGTACCTGTCCCGGTAACCAGGCCAGCAGCGAGCCGAGGGTGTTGAAGATGTCGACGGCGGGTTCGGTGCGCGCGGCGCGCACCTGTTCACGAATGGTGAGTAGTCGCTCGAACGGATCCTCGATCCCCACCGGTCCGGCCATGCGGCCCACCGCGATCCGGTTGCCCCCGGCCGGGTCCTCGGGGCGACGCACCGAGATCGGGATGGCAACGGGGATCGCGTCGACGGGCCGCCCCATCTTCTCGTGATAGAGCCGGAATCCACCGATCAGCCCCGCCAGGTAGGCGTCGTTCACCGACGCCCGCGCCGCCTTACCGGCCGCTTTCAGGTCGTCGAACGGCACCTCGAACGCGCTGAACCGCCACGAGAGGCTGCGTTGCGCCAACAGCGGCGACCCTGGTGGGCTGACGAGCCCGGCCACCCGGGGTACCGATCGGCTGTACCGCAGCGCGGTGCTCAGCGCTCGCCGCGGATGGGCAAGAGCGCGCACACCTCGCCAGGTGGTGTCGACGCGATGCGGTAGCCGCTGCACCTCTTCGGCCAGTTGACGGCCGAGTACGTCGAGCGCCGAGACGGTGACCGGCTCCGGGCGCGGCGGTTGCGGCTTGCCCGGGATCGGCTCACGCGAGGTCGAATGGAGTTGTGCCAAACCGAGTATCGCGCCCATCCCGTCGGTCAGCGCGTGATGGGCCTTGAGGAAGTAGGCCGCCCTGCCGTCCGGGAGCCCCTCTATCAGCGTGCCCTCCCACGGCGGTCGGCCGGGGTCGAGTGCGGTCATCGCGAGTTGCTCACAGATGGCGAAGAGCTCGCGCATCGAACCGTCGCCGGACAACCGCATCCGACGCACGTGGTAATGCAGGTCGAAGTCGGGATCGACTGCCCAACTCGGGGTGCCGGTCCCGAACGGCGAATCGATCACCCGTTGCCGGAACCGAGGCGCCATGCGACTACCCCAGTCATGGGCTTCGATCAGCCGATCCCACTCGGGCGCACAGTCGTAGATCTCGATCATGCAGATGGTGCCACGCAGTCGACGGTCGGTGTCGCCACGCCACATCAGCGCATCGACCGCACTCATGTGCGGTTCGTTGGCCCAGTCCAGCGGCCGATCGGGTTCGCTCATCGGTTGTCCCCTGTCGATCGCGTCATACGGCCGTCCTCAAAGGATTCCACCGGCCAGTCGGCCAGCGTCGTGATGAACATCTGCCGCACCTCCTCCGCATGGTCGCCGACGGTCTCGGCCCGCCAGCGCGAGGTGTCGACGGGTGGCAGAACCTTCACCTCGACTGTCCCCGGTGCGATCAACTGCGCACCCCGCCACATCAATTCGCCGGTGTTGCGCAACACCACGGGCACCACCGGGACGCCGGCCTGCATCGCGATGTGGAACGGCCCCTTCTTGAACGGCCCGATCCGCGGTGTCGACGACCGGGTGCCCTCCGGGGCCACCACCAACGAGACCCCCTCGTCGCGAAGTTTTCCGATGGCGGGTCTGAGTTGCTCGATCGCACGACCTGGGTCGCCTCGGTCGATGAACACCAACCCGGCCGCGTCGAGTATCTGCCCCAGCACCGGAACCCGCTTGACCTCTTTCTTGGCCACCCCGGTCGCGTCGCGCCGAATGAGGTGGATCAGCACCGGCAGATCGAGTTTGGACTGGTGATTGAACACGAACACGCACGGCCGATTCGAGGTCAGGTACTGCGCGCCGTCGAGGACCGCCACGTCGATCCCGGCCAGCGCGAGCCCGACGTCGTTGCCGGTCGGGATGGCCGACTCCACCAGCACGCTCGGGTCGCGTCGCACCAACCCGCCGGCGGCACCGAGCACCGCTGCACCGATGAACGACCCGTAGAAGGCACCGGTCCGCACGGCCATCGCCATCCGGTTGTGACGGGGGTTGCGCAGGTCGATGATGGGCCACCCGCGCGCCTCCGCCTCGGCCCGCAGCCCATAGCGCGGTGACACCGCCGCCGGATGACCCACCGACTCCAGGTACGGGATGTCCTCGTTGCCGTCGCTGTAGGCAAACGAGGCGTCGAGATCGACCTCGTGCTCCTTGGCCAATGCGCGGACCGCAGCGGCCTTTCCCGGCCCCCACAGCGGGCGGCCGAGCACCCGGCCGGTCACGACGCCGTCGACCACCTCGACGTCGGTGGCCAGGGCATGGTCGGCGCCGATCTCGCGGGCGATCGGCTCGATCTGGAACCGGGTGGCCGAGGAGGCGATCACAATCCGGTGTCCGCGCTCGCGATGCGCTCGGATGATCTGCCACATCTGCGGCCGCAGAAAGGACGCGGTCTCATGGGTGAACAGGTCGTCTCCGAACGCGAGCAGTTCGGCATAGGTTTTGCCGGCGAATGCGGGTTTGGTGAGTTCGAGGACCTCGGCGTAGTCCTGTTCGGATGTCACCCCTCGCAACGCGATCAGAATCGCACCGGTCAGTTCGCCGAGTCCGAAATCCATGCTGCGTAACCGCGCCCGCGTGATGGCGCTCGCCGAGAACCCCTCGATCAAGGTGCCGTCGTAGTCGAAGAACGCGCCGACCTTCTTGCCGCTCGGTGCCGCCCGGATCTCCCGCAGCCGGTCGGCGAAGGTGCTCATCGTGCCACTCCGCGCAGGGCCTCCCCGAAATGCTCCGCCTCGATCGCGGCGATCCGCGTCAACCGGTCCCGCATCACGTTCACCTCGTCGAGCCACGCCTGGCGCCCGGCGGCCAGATCCTCGATTCCATCGCTGGTGATGAGGTGGCGGTTGTCGGCGAGCTGGTAGGCCGCGTCGTACAACTCTCTGGACACCGAGTCACGACTCTTGACCACGCTCTGCAATGCGAGTTGCATACCGAGGCCGAGACATTCGTCGAGCGTGGTGTCCTTGTCGATCGGGGTGTCGGTACCGGCCGCGACCAGGCTTTCGGCAACGACCAACTGCGCGTCGAAGAACGGCTGCAGGGTTCGTCGCGCGACCAGCGAACCACCGTGCTCACGCAGGATGCGATCGGTCCATGCCTGGTCGGGATTGACTGTCCGCCATTCCGGGGACATCAGGTCCAGTTCGGCGCCCAGCCGATGCAGGAACACCTCCTTGGCGGGAAAGAAGAACTCGAACTTCAACAGGTCACGAATACGCAGGGCCTCGTGCTGAGCAGACGGCAGCAGTTCACCGGAGCCGTCTTCGGCCAACGCACCACCCGCGGCGGCCAGCAGGCCGAGTTCGACGATGGCGCGGTCGACGAAATGGTGCAGCGCCCCGTTGCGGTAGTAGGCCGCCACCGCGTGGCTGTCGGGCGCGATCGACCACACGGTCTCGGGGCCCCCATCGAACCTGGTGAGCACACCGGCGTCGTGGAGCACCCCCAGGGTGCGGCGCAAGCCGATACCCCGACACAGATCGGGATCGGGCCCGGGCAGATCCCGGCGGTCGATGTAGTCGAGCAACGGTGCCAGGATCGTCTCGATCTCCGCCGCGGTGTAGGCGCGGTCGCGGGCGCCGAGCAGCGCGAAGCCGGCCAGCGAGGTCGCTGAGATCGGTGTGGCGGCATTGATCTCGTCCATCACCGCGAAAGCGACCTTATCGAGTTTCGCCGGACCCTCGCCCGCATCGGCGAGCGCTTGTCGTAGCGAAAACGGTTCGCCGAAACGGACTCTCGCCTCGCCGAGATACTGCCGTTGGGCTTTCGCGTATTTGAGCAGCCAGCCCACGCCCTCCGGCTTCTTGGTTCCGCCCGCGGATTCCTTCGCCATCGCGCCGATCTCGTGCAATTGGTCGTAGACGATGGAGGTGGGCACGATCATCACGTCGGCGTCGTCGAGCTGTTCCACCGCGTCGACGACGTAGGCGAGCAGACCCAGCATCGGCTTGCGCAGCTTGCCGGTCCGGCTGCGTCCGCCTTCGATGTACCACTCCAGATTGAAGCGCTTCTCCACGATGAACGACAGGTACGAGCGCATGGCGAACTTGTAGACGGGATCGGCCCCGAACTTGCGGCGGATGAAGATCATTCCTGCGCGGCGGGCAATGGGACCGACCGGCCAGAACGCCAGATTGTTTCCGCCGAGAACGAGATTGGGTGGAAAGTCGTGGCTGCGCAGGACCTCCGAGAGCACCAGCGGATCGACGTAGGAGCGGTGCGACGGCAAGAAGATCAGACCGGTGGACTTGTTGAGCTCACGGAGCCGGTTGAGGGTGCCGAGATCCACCGACACCGTCCAGGTGCGGTCATGCAGGTTGCTGAAGATCGACGAGAAGACGTCGTCCATCAGTCGGCTCTGGGTGGCGACGAAGGTCGACATCTTGTCGGTCGCCTCCTGCACCACGACTGCGGCAGGTCGACCGAGTTCGGCAGCGAGTTTTGCTGCACCCGCCTGGAACCGCGCCGATGTACCGATCTGCTCGGCGACCAGTCGGGGCACCTTGTAGCGGTCTCCGACGATCTGACGTTCGGCACGTTCGGCCGACAGCGCCGCCTGCACCGTCACGTAGGCGGAAAACGACTCGCCTTCGGCCAGATTCTGGGCATGACGTTGGCGGAGGTCTGCGATCGTGGCCGGTTCGCCCTGCACCACCCGCAGCCGATCGGGTCTGCGACGTTTGATGACCGGTTGGGTGAGCGCGACCGGGCGGCGCGGATTCGACAGCACGAGCACGTCGGCCATCGTGACCCGCCGCTCACCTTTGCGGACCGGAGGCAGCCAGGCCACCCTCGCCGGAATCAGCAGGGTGTCGTCGGCGAGTGAATCAAGGTCGGCCTCGCGCACCGACCGCACCGGCGCGCCCGGGTGCTGAACCTCCGCCCACTCGCTGACCGCCCGCAACTCGCACGCTGTCCGCACCTCGGCCAGCACCACCGATTCGCCCACGCCAACCGCCTCTCGCGTCCAGGCCCCGACGTCGCCGCGACTCGCACTTGCGAGCGCCACGGCATGGCCATTGTCGCGCGCAGACCGGGTCGGTCGGGCGCTTTCGGTGAGAGTCGACCTCAGTTGCTGCCGGAGCTCGCCTTGAGCAGCAGCGCGGCGATCTCGGACCGGTCGGCGACGTCGAGTTTGGTGCAGGCGCGGTAGATGTGGCCTTCCACGGTGCGTACCGACACCGTCAGGCGTTGCGCGATCTCCTTGTTGGACAGACCGGCCGCCACCAGGTTGGCGATCTCGCGTTCGCGGGTGGTCAGTGGCAACGGTTGTGCGGATTCCACCAGCGCGGGTGTCCGCAAACCGCCGCATTCGGCGGCCAACCGGTTGGCCACCGCCGCCGACGCCACCGTCGCGGCCCGGCTGCCCTCCGCCTCATGGAGCACACTGGCCTGCGCCGCCGCGTCGGCCGCCGACAACCGAAATCCCAAACGCTCGAATTCCGTTGCACACAAGTCGAGTTCGACGGCATCACGCGACTCCAGCGCGCTGGCGTGACGAGCGTAGAGTCCCGCGAGCGGTCCATCGATCATCCCGGCGAGTTCGCGGAGTCGCTGCGCGCCGGACGGATCACCGAACCGGGCCGCGGAGTGCAAGGCCTCGGCCTCGATAGCGAACTGCGCGGTTCGTCGGGCGTCGTCGGCGGCCTTGACCGCGGTCTCGACGGCCAGCGACACCGTACCGGCCGAGGCCTGCTGCCACGACTCCGCGACCGCCAACATCGGACCGAACACGGCGATGTGGCGGCCGTACTTGGTGTGCGCCCGACGCAGGGCACGCTCGGCGTCGTCGGTCCGCCCGCACGCGCTGAACGCCTGCACCACGTAGAACATTGCGGGATAGTTCCAGGATTCGGCCACCCCGTTGCCACTGTCCAGGGTGGCAAGCGTCTGTTCCATCCGGCGGCCGACCGATGCGCTGTCGCCGCGCGCCAGCTCGACGACCGATACCAGGATTCCAGCCAACGCCCAACCCACGTACTGGCCGATGTTGGAGAACCGTACGTACCGGTCGGCGCGGGTCGCCGCTTCATCCAGTTGACCGGTCAGGGTGAGTGCGAGGATCTCGCCGAGTCCGGCCGGAAACCGCAGCAGACCGTCGGTCTGGGTCTCGGCCACGCGCGCCCGCGCCGCCAGAGCAGCCACCTCGTCCCCGCGTCCGGCAACAGCTCGGGCCAGTCCACCGCCCAGCACGGCGAACTCCACCGCCCACGGGGACGGGTCCGCCGAGTCGAGCACCTCCTCCGACAGCGCGATCGCCTCGTCGATTCGGTTCTCGAAGGCGGCGCACGCGGACATGAAACCCCTGACCACCAGGGCCAAGTTCGGGTCGGTGACCTTGTCCTGCAGCATCTCGAGGACCTCGTCGGCGCGATCGGCATCGCCGATGGCCCAGAAGATGGTCGCGAACCGCAGCCCACCCCAGAAGATGAGTTCGATCTCGTTGAGGTCCTCGGGCCGAAACCTGTCGAGCACCGCGTCGGCCTCGGACGCATACCCCTGCCACATCAACGACCGTGCCAACGGCTCGGCGGCGCTGAAGCCGCTGCCCTCGGCGACGGCCGCGCGGGCGAAACGCTCACCCAGCGGGGCGTTGGCGAAGGCCAACGCATCGCGGGCGGCCGCACTCATGAGCCCGGAATCGACACCCACGTCGCTCTCCAGCGCGAGGTCGGCCAGCCGGATCCGCTCGGCGGCGGTGTCGGTTCCGCGGGTCTGCAACGCCTTGACCAGTTTGCCGCGCAACCGACGCGACGAGGCCAGGCCCAGTCGGTGCCGGATGACCTCACCGAACAACGGATGGTTGTATTGCACGTTGAGTCGGCGGCCGTCACGCAGGATCCGCACCAGTCCGGCGATCTCGGCTTCCTCGACCGCCTCGTCGCCGGCGAGGTCACCGAGGATGTCGATGTCGAGAGGCTCGCACAGGGCAAGGTACTTGAGGACCGTGAGCACCGAGTCGTCGAGCTGCTCGATCCGGCTTTCCAACAACGACGCCAGCTCGGAGGTGATCGCGGCGCGTCCACGTAGTTGCCAGATCCCATTCACCTGACGGAGCGTCTCGGCTTGGCGCGCCCCTTCCACGAGGTGGCGCAGGAACAGCGCGTTACCGCCGGAGGCCTCCCACATCAGATCCGCCGACAGACCTTCGAGCTGACCACCCAGCACCGATTCGATCAGTTCGACGCTCTGCTGTTTGCTGAACGGTGACAGCGTGATTCGGGTGAGGTGATTGTCCTTCCACAGCGAGGTGACGGCGTCGGGCACGCTCTCCCCGGACCGCACCGTGGCGACGATGTGCACGGCACGATCGATGGCGAGCTGATGCAACAGGGTCGCCGACAGTTCGTCGAGCAGGTGCGCGTCGTCGACACCGATCACGACGTTGCCGTCGGACAGCAACGATTCGCGGGCGGCGGCCAGGTAGGTCACCGGGTCGCTCGACGTCGCCGGGCCGACGAGATGGGCGAACACGCCGAGCGGGATACTGCGGGCGGATTCGGTACCGGCGACCCACCGCACGCCACCGTCGAGGGCGGCGGTGACGTGGCGGGCCAGCGTGGTCTTACCGACACCCGAATCGCCGGTCAGCACAACACCACACGCATTCGTCTCGCCGCGCAGTGCGGCTTCGATGATGCGGAACTCTTTCTCGCGCTCGACCAGAGGCCAATCGGAGGACATGGGGAGAGTTTAGTCTCACGGCCTCGGTCGGGACACAGGTCAGGGTGGGTGACGGTACGCGTACATACCGATGTACGACACAGTTCAGGCGTCGCGGCGGTCGGTGACGACGATGCCGAGCGCGAAGATCACTGCCGCGAACACCGCGAAGTAGATCAGGGACCCGTAGACGTTCCAGTGGTAGTCGGTGCCGGCGAGGTCGCCGTTGAGGAACCGGCTGCCGTTGGCGAACGGCAGGAAGGGGGCGATGTGGTCGCCGATCTTGGGCAGAATGGTCAGGATAGATTCCAACGCCAGGTTCCAGATGAGGACGATGACGATCGCGCCCGCAGTATGACGGACGATCGCGCCGACACCGAGGCCGATGACCACGTAGAGCGCCGCGAGCACGGCGGTACCCCAGATCTGCCGGATCACCACACTGTCGCCGAACTCGATGCCGACCGTCGTGCCACCGACGACACGCGCCAACGCGACACCCACGATGGCCAGCAGCACGCTGACGAGTAACGCCAGCAGACCGAAAACCGCGGCCTTGGCGATGAGCACGACCGGCCGACGCGGCACGGCCTGGAATGTGGTCCGAATGGTGCCAAACCGGTACTCGCTGGTCACAGCCAGCACCGCCATGATCATCAACACCAACACACCGAACGAGTTGAGGCCGATGAGGGCCGTCCACGCCGCCTCACCAGGTGTCGACGCGAGCGGACCGCTGGTGGTGGCCCCGGTCACCAAAGCCAATCCGATGGTCAGCACCGCGACGATCGCCACACACCAGTAGGGCGAGCGCGTGGAGGTGAGTTTGATGCGCTCGGCATCCATCGCCGTGATCATCGCGGTCCTCCCTGCGCGGCGGTGCCGGCCGGCCCGCCACCCTGATATTGGACCGCACCGGCGGTCATCGTCATGAACACCTCTTCGAGTGACGCGGTGGCTCCGGTGAGTTCGTGCAGCACGATTCCGGCATGCGCGGCGATGTCGCCGACCTGATCGGTGACCACGTCGGCGATGTCGAGCACCGGACGGCCATCGGAAGCCACGGCGGGGGTGACCCGCAATCCGGCCTCGGCCAACACCCGGTGCAGGGCGTCGAGCTGTGGGCTGCGCACCCGCACACTGCTCGATGCCCGGCTGGTGAACTCGGCGACCGAACAGTCCGCGATCAATTTGCCCTGTCCGATCACCACAAGGTGGTCGGCGGTCAGGGACATCTCGGTGAGTAGGTGGCTCGACACCAGCACGGTGCGACCCTGTGCGGCCAGATTGCGCATGAACCCGCGGATCCAGACGATGCCCTCGGGATCGAGACCGTTGACCGGTTCGTCGAACAGCAGGGTGTGCGGGTCGCCGAGCATCGCTCCCGCCAGGCCGAGGCGTTGCTTCATACCCAGCGAGAACCCACCGGCGCGTTTGCCGGCCACCGACGCGAGGCCCACCATGTCGAGGACCTCGTCCACCCGCCGCCGCGGGATGCCGTTGGACGCGGCCATCCAGCGCAGATGCGAACGCGCGCTGCGGTTGGGATGAATCCAGCTCGCGTCGAGCAGTGCGCCGACCTGGCGCAGCGGGGCGTCGAGCTCCCGATAGGGCCGGCCGTCTACGGTCGCGGTTCCGGCGGTGGGGCGGTCGAGACCGAGCATCATCCGCATCGTCGTGGATTTGCCTGCCCCGTTGGGTCCCAGGAAACCGGTCACCAGGCCGGGGCGAACCTCGAAGGTGAGGTCGTCGACGGCACGCACCGGCCCGAAGACCTTCGTCAAGTTCTCGACTGTGAGCACGCTCTCGACCTTAGACATCTGGTGGCGTTTGCGGGCGTAGCGTGATGGCGTGCCGGTCACGTTGGTCGTCCTGCTGTGGTCCGTCGATGGCTGCGACGACGCGCTCCACGCCTATGAGGACGACGTGCTGCGGCTGGTGTCTGCGCACGGCGGTCGTGTGCTGGTGCGGGCCCGCCGCACCGACGACGATCCGTCACATCCGTTGGAGACCCAGGTCATCGAGTTCGACGACCGGGCCGGGTCCGACGCATACCTGGCCGATCCGCGTCGGATGTCGATGGCCGATCGCCGCGCGGCATGTGTGGCGCGGACACAGATGTGGCCGGTCACCGTGTGACTGGTCGGGGCGGCGCGTCCGGCGGCAGCACCGCGGCGAGCAACATCCGGGCCGCGGTGGCGACCAACTCGTCGCGGTCGGCCCCGTCGGGCCGCAACAGCGCGATGCGCAGACACAGATTGGCGGTTGCGCCCATGGTGAGGAACACCAGATCGTCGAGTTCATGCGGCTCGAGGTCCGGTCGCAGTCGGGCGGGGAGGATGCGGGCCAGCGGGACCAGAGGTTCTTCGACCTCTGCCCATGCGTCGCCGAACTCCGCCTCGGTGGTCGAGTACGACACGCGCAGGACCGGGTCGTGCTTCTCGAACGCGGCGGTCAACGTCTCGACGATGGTCACCATCGCGGTCATGGGTTCCGCGTCCATCGCGCGGCCAACGCCGGTGGCCAACGACGTGGTGATGTCGTGGATCGCGGCCGCACGCAACTCCTCGATGAGTGCATCGATGTCGGCGAAGTAGCGGTAGACCGTGCCGATACTGACGTGAGCATGGTCGGCGAGTTGCTGCGTGGTGGGACGGATGCCCGGCCGCCTGACCAAAAGCTCCACCGCGCCAGAGAGAAGTCGTCTGCGCATCTCAACGCTGCGATTCTGCTGCGGACGGGCACGTCGGGATCTCGGTGGAGAGCGTCGCGCGGCACCGGCCATGAAAGTGAATAGTAAGTGAGGATTCCTCGTGTTTCACTGAAGCCGTGGAACTGCACCCGCCCGGAGAACTGGTGAACGCCGACCTCGCCGTCGCACGCTACGGCGCGGCGGGCGAACGGTGGGTGTCGGCGATGTGGCAAGGCGATGCACTCGCGGACGCCGTGGCGAACGACAACTTCGCCGGATCGTCGACGACCGACGCGGTGCGCACTGCGCTCGAGCACGGGATCGACGCCCTCGACGATGCCCCCGATTCGCTGCGGAACCTCTTCGAATTCCTGGACGACGAGCCCGATTGGGTCGATCACACCCGGCTCGACCGCGCTGCCGACGCACTGATCCGGCACACCGCGGCGCTGGGGGTGGTACTGGCCGCAGCGTCGTTGCTGCGCGGAGCCGGCAACAGCATCGCAGGCAAGCCGTTGGTGCAGACCGGCCGGTACGCGTCGATGCCCGCCGTCCGGTCGGTCGAGGTCGGCGAGTGGATGCGTCAGATCCTGACGCCGGGCGGGATGCGTCGTGAAGGCGGCGGTTTCGCCTACACCGTCCGGGTTCGGATGATCCATGCGCACGTGCGTCGCGGCCTGTACCGGTCCGGGAAATGGGACGAGCCGGCGTGGGGTGTGCCGATCCCGCAGCCGTACATGGCGTTCACGATGGCCGAGTTCGGCCACATCGCGCTTGAGGCCATGCACAGCCTCGGGGTTCGGCTCAGCGACGACGACCTCGATGCCGTCTATCACCTATGGCGCTACGTCGGACACGTGATCGGCATGGAGCCAGAGCTGAATCCGGCCGACGAGTCCGATCACATCCGGATCGAGGAACTCTACCGACTCACCTCGCCCGGACCTGACGACCACGACCGCGAGTTCGTGGTCGCACTCACCGACGATTACCTGATCCCAGAGATCGCCAATACGCTGCCGGGCCCCACCACCGCCCGACGCGCGGCGGCCACCCGATTGGTCCATGCGCTCCAGCGGGTGTTCCTGGGGGATTCCGACGCCGATGCGTTACAGATCCCCGACACTCGACTCAAGCACGTCATCCGCGCGGGCGCGCCCGTGATGGCAGGATTCGGTCACATCCGAATGCGCATCGGCGGTGGTCCACAACGCATCTCGCAACGGGGCTACCGCGTCCGAGACGCCGAGATGACTCGCATGCGCGCCGCCTACGGCGTCACCCACGAACTGGTGGACAACGCACCCCAGCCCGTTGGTTGATCAGCGGCGTGCCGACCCATGCACCGCCGCCCCCGCCACTGGTTGAGTAGCGGCGTGCTGCCCATGCACCGCCGCCCCCCGTCGTTTGTTGAGTAGCGGCGAGCGAGCCTGCCGCGTATCGAAACCCCCGCCCCGCAGCAACACTCCCTGTCGCATGTCGAGTAGCGACGAGCGAGCCCATGCCGCTGGTTGAGTAGCGGCGTGCGAGCCTGCGAGCCCGCCGCGTATCGAAACCACCCCACCCGCTCAAAAATCTTCTGCACTATCTTTAAGAAACTCCTTGACGTCGAACTGGTGTTCGACCATAGTGGAGTCATGGGAGCTTCGGGGGATCTCACCACCATCACTGATTCTGTTCGTGACCTGCACTTGGGCGACGATATGTCGGGGCGTGCCGCGTTCGATGCGATGACCGCTCTGGTCGTGCTGCGTAATCTGATCGACCATCACGCTGCGACGGTGGTCGGCCATCTGGATCGACTGGGTGTGGCCCGCGATCACGGCCGCAAACTCAGTGAGTTGTTGATCGTGATGGGGCTCGCGCCGGCGGTGGCGACCCGTCTGATCCGGATCGCCGCCGCACGCGAGAAACTGCCGACCCTGGCCGCGCATGCCGCTGATGGGGCGATCTCCGCCGAGCATGTCGACGCGGTGGGTAAAGGGGTCGATCATGTCGGGAAAAGATCGGCGGAACCGCTCGACGATGTGGCGCGTCTAAACATCGTGACCGAACTTCTCGCCCAATTCTTTTCCGGCGCCACCCCCGCCGACATCGGTAAACGTGCGCGTCGTCTGGGCAACCAGGCCGCCGCCGACACCGGTGGGCTACCGGCATCCGAGGACCGCAACCTCAACACGCTCACCCACGATGTCGATGGTGACGGACGGCTGCAGGTGCGCGCCGACCTCAACACCGAGGTCGGCGAAAAATTCTCGGCTGCGATGGAAGAGTTGGCGGCACCGCGTCCCGAACCCGACGGGTCGCCTGATGCCCGCGGCCCGGAGCGCCGCCACGCCGACGCGTTGGAGGCATTACTCGATATCGCTGCCCGTAGTGGTGATGTGGCGTCCGCGCCGCGTCACCGACTGCTGGTGTCGGTGCCCGCTGATACTCCTGATTTGGCCGAGTTGCCGTTCCTGGGGTCGATCACTGAAGCCATGCTGCGCACGTTGACGTGCGACACCACCGCGACGGTCGCGATCGTCGACGGTGAGGCGGTGCCGATGGAGATGAGTAAAGACAAACGCCTGTTCCCAGCCCATCTCCGTAAGGCGTTGCACAAACGCGACGAGTGTTGCATCAAATGCGGTGTGGCGGCCTCCCGCTGCCAAGGCCATCACCTCGTGCATTGGGCTGATGGTGGAATCACGGTGTTGGACAACGGATGTTTGCTGTGCCCGTCGTGTCATGCCGACATCCACCACAACGGGTGGGAGGTGATCATGGGTCACGACCGACATCCCTGGCTCATCCCACCCGCCGCTGTTGACCCGACACGTCGGCCGATACCGGCCTACAACCGACGCACGATGAACCTCGACAACCTACCCGCCGCCGCCTGAGCCACGCTGACCACTTCCCACGCACCCGGCCCCGGTCGGGACCGCAACCGTCCCTTGAGAACTCCATAGAGTGAACCAACGGCGCCGCAACGGTGTCGCGTACCCGACGGCCACATCGGTTGCACAGCAACCCATGTGGTGCGCGATACGCGACACCGTACGCCGGGCGAGCAGCATGCGGGCCCACTGCCCAACCGCAGTTTGCCCCAACCCGCTGGTTGCGTAGCGGCGAGCGAGCCTGCGAGCCCGCCGCGTATCGAAACCGGCTCCACGCCAATGTATTTCGCCATGATCGTCACATCGCGAGGTATTATTCAGGCGCGTTGCGGCGAGGACGCCCGAGCCCAGAAGCGCTTCGGGATACGGCCGGCGCCGGCGGCATGACGCCCGGCGATCACCGCGTGCCTCATCGCCGTGGCCATTCGCTCCGGGTCATCAGCGCGCGTGACCGCGGAGGCGAGCAGGACTGCATCGCAACCGATTTCCATGGCGAGAGCGGCGTCGCTCGCAGTGCCGATACCCGCGTCGAGGACCACCGGCACCTGTGCATCTGCGACGATCATCTCGATGTTGTGCGGATTCGCGATACCCAATCCGGTACCGATCGGTGACCCGAGTGGCATCACGGCTGCGACACCGAGATCCTGCAGCCGCCCGGCAAGAACCGGATCGTCGTTGGTGTAGGCCAACACGGCGAAGCCATCGTCGACCAAGGCCCTCGCCGCGTCGATCAGTTCGATCGGGTCGGGTAGCAGGGTACGTTCATCGGACACCACTTCGAGTTTCACCCAATGGGTCTCGACGGCCTCACGGGCGAGCTGTGCGGTCAATACTGCTTCGGCCGTCGTATGGCAACCAGCAGTGTTGGGCAGGATCGCGATGTCGAGGCGGCGCAGCAACTCGATCATCCCGGTACGCGAGTCCGGACTCACACGCCGCAAGGCCACGGTGGTCAGCTCGGTGCCCGACGCCACCAGTGCCCGCTCGAGAACGGCCAGGTTGGAGATCCCACCGGTGCCCATGATGAGCCGAGAAGCGAACTCGCGGTCCGCGATCCGCAGACAGTCAGTGGCCTTCGCGTTCCCGTATAGCGCGGATTCGGCATTCGTATCCGTGGTCGGATCATTCCGCATCGCGCTACCCACCCTGCACCGCCGTGACGATTTCGACACCGGCACCCGCATGCAGGGCCGTGCTCCAGCTCCCCCGGGGAACAACCACGCCGTCGACTGCGACGGCGATACCTCGGTCCGGCAGACCCATACTCCTCAGCAGTTCCGCCACCGAGGCATCGGGCCGCAGGGTCATATCCTCTCCGTTGACGGTGACCGTCATCATCTGTTCACTCCTTGGTTGATGGCGTCGCTCGCGTTCGTGGCCCCGACAGTGCGCCGGCCTGCAGCGCCGCGGAGTACGTCGAGGACCACATGAGCCGTATAGGGCGCCAACAGGATTCCGTTGCGGCCGTGACCGGTGGCAACCAGCACCCGCTCATCGATGCGACGGATGATGGGGAGCCCGTCGACCGAACACGGACGCATGCCGGCACCGGCCTCGGCCAGCTCGTAGGTACGCAGACCGGGCATGAGGTCGACGGCGTCGGACAGCAGGTCCGTCACGCCGCCGACATCGGGGGCAAAGGCCGTCTCGTCGAACGGTTCGTACTGAGTGGCGCCGACAACGACGCCGTCCTGCCGCGGGACCAGATACACCGCCCGACCGTGCATCCGCGCTCGCACCACGTGCGTTGGCGGTGGCACCGACCACGTGGTCCGGCGGAGCCGAAGGATCTCTCCCTTGGCCGCATGCAACGACACCTCCGGCACCAGCGCGGACGTTCCCAATCCCGCGGCGACGAGGATGTCATCGGCGTCGGCCAGCTCGGCGAGATCACTGATCCGCCGCTCGATCACCTCACCACCGGCCGCCAGAAGCGCCTCCCGCAACGCGGCGAGCAATCGACGGTTGTCCACCGCGCCCTCACCGATGGCCAGATAGCCGCTGTGCAGCCGGGAGCTCACGGCCGATTCGAGTCGCCGTATCTCAGTCGGGCCCACCCGGCGCAGGTCGTCCTGGGCGCGCGGTCGGCGGGCCCAGACGAAGTCGGCGAGAGTATCGAGATGTTCGGCGTCGGCGGAGGACGCTGCGACGAACAGCGAGTCGGCGGCTGCCAGAACGCTGTGGCCGCCCAGACGGGACAGCAACTGCGGCCAGCGGCGCACCGACTCGGTGGACAATGCCAGCAGCTCGTCCTCCCCGGGATGCCCTTCACCCAGGGACCCGAGCATGCCCGCCGCCACCCATGCCGCCCGATGCTCGGCGCCGGCGTCAAACACCCGAACCCGCCAACCGGCGTCGGCAGCGGCCAACGCACAGGTCAAGCCGATGACACCGCCACCGATCACCGCCAGCAGGCCGGTGGCGGAGCCGGAATTGTCAGCAATCACGTCCGATCATCCTTCCTTCGCCGGCATTACCCGGATCAGGTCAAACGGTCAGCGGAGGATCGATCCGCACTCTCAGCCCGGCGCACCCCGGGCTCCCGTGTCGTTCCACCCCAGGCTACCGCCGTCGTTCTGGGCGTTGGCACGGCGGTGGCGACCCGGGGCCGCAGTCGTCTCGACTCCCACGGCTAGCGTGGCCACCGTGACCGACACCCGAAGCGCGCGGACCGCGCGGCTCGCCGACGCCCGCCTCTACCTGTGCACCGACGCCCGCCGGGAACGCGGAGATCTCGTCGACTTCGTGTCCGCTGCAGTCGCCGGCGGTGTCGACATCGTCCAGTTACGGGACAAGGGTTCGCCCGGCGAAGCGCAGTTCGGCACCCTCGAGGCCCGAGAGGAACTCGAGATCCTGGCACGTATGCGCGCCATCGCCCACCAGCACGGCGCGATGCTCGCGGTCAACGACCGCGCCGACATCGCCGCACTGTCACGCGCCGATGTCCTGCACGTCGGACAGGGCGACCTGCCCGCCAAGCTGGCCCGCCACATTGCCGGCGCCGACATCGCGATCGGCATCTCCACCCACGACGCAACACAGTTACGCGAAGCGGTCGACGACGACGACGTCGACTACTTCTGCGTCGGGCCGTGCTGGCCCACGCCGACCAAACCCGGCCGGTCCGCCCCCGGCCTGGGCCTCGTCCGTCAGGCAGCGGCGGTCGCGACCGAGAAGCCGTGGTTCGCCATCGGCGGCATCGACGCCGACCGGCTCACTGCGGTGACCGATGCCGGAGCCCGCCGGGCAGTGGTGGTCCGCGCGATCACCGCCGCCGACGATCCACGCACGGCCGCCACGCAGTTGCGTGGTGCGCTGTAGGACGTTGCGCCGACAACGCAGTTGCCGCGTCGCAACTGCGCGGTCTATCGTGGTCGCCATCATGTTGTGCATGCAGAACGCGCTCGTAACCCGCCGCAGCGGGGTCTGAATCTGACCGACCCCCCGCTGCGGGGTCGTTGCGCATCTGCCCGTCGGTCGCTCCTCGACCGGACAGGCGAATTCCATGCACACCATCCGACGCACAACACATCCACGCACCGATCCGTTCGCGGCTCGGTTCGGTCAGTCGCTGCCACGCGGCATGCGCGAGGAGGCGACCGGCCTGAGCTGGGAAGGCTTCCTCGCCGAGTACGCCCCGACCGGGGCGATCCGGCTGGGCACCTGGTCGACCCGACGGGACCGAGAAGACCTGGTCACCTGCCAGGCCACCATCGCCCACGCCGACAAGATCATGTCGTTACAGGCGACCGCCGCCGGCCCGATCGGGGCAATGACGTCGATGTTGCACGACATCGGGGCGCCGGTCCAGATCGCCGGACTCCATCAGCGCGAGGTCGCCGGGACCGTCATCACATTCCTGCTGTGCGAACACGACGACCGCCGATGCTGGGCGTACGGCACCGGCCAGACCGCCGACGAAGCCAACGTCCGCGCACTCATCGCCGGGGCCAACCGGCTCCGGCCGACGCAGTGACCGGCGGTGGCCCGATCCCAAAACTGGGCCCGACTGCAGAATTGGGCCCGATTCTCAGCTCCGCGGATCGAGAGCGTTGATGCGTTCCTGCAGCATCGGCCAAGCATTCTCGAAACCCGGATGCAACGGCAACTCGGAGATGTCGTCCTCGCGCACCCAGCGCAGCTCAGCGGACTCGAAGTTCGCCACGGTGTCCACCGGTTGATCAACCTCTGCGATCACCGTGGTGTACGTCCACCCGCTGGGCGCCTGGTGGGTGACGATCGCGGCAACCACCCGCAGCGCGCTGTCCCCGATACCGGCTTCCTCGTCGGCCTCGCGGATCGCCGTGTCGATCGCACTCTCATGAGAGTCGCGGGCACCTCCGGGCAAACCCCAGGTACCGCCCTGGTGCGACCACACCGCCCGGTGCTGGAGCAGGATCCCGGTGGACCCGTCGGACAGCGGCGCGCGCAGCAGCAGTCCTGCCGCACCATTGCGGCCCCAGTAGCGCGAACCGTCCGGATCGACCACCCAACCGTCGCCGTCTCCGCGCACTCTGCCTCCTGCTGCTCGTCGTCGCCCCGACTCTCCAACCGTGCGGCCCGGACGTCGTCCACCGTATGTGAGGCGGCCGGTACTGGCCAGAGTGCGAACGTGGAATTCACTCCGCCGACCCGATCCGCCTCTGGTCGACTCCCCCGCCGACCCGATCCGCCCGCAATCCGAGAAGTGCGGGGACACGGCACCGCACGTCGAGCCGGGCGCGCACCCGAGGACTAGGGTTGAGGCAGATGTCCGAACCGTGTCCTCGAGCTTTCGACGCAACGCCGGACATCGCGTTTCGCCTCTTGCCGAGAGACGAAACATATGGACTGCACGCGGCGACAGACAAGGTGGAGACCGTGAACCCGACGCCGGCGCGACCGGCACGATCGGAAAGTGACGCCGGAAATATGGAGAGTTCGGAAGGAACCTGACGTGACCGGCGACGTCTCGCCCATGAGGACCGCGCTCACGCGTGCGGGCCGGACCATCCGGCCCAGTCCCACGGCGCCTCCGATCCGACAGGTGCTCTCCGACCGCCGCAATCTCGTCACCTCGACACGCCAGCGGGCACAGTCGCCGCTGACGACGCTGCGCCACTACTCGGTCACCAGTCCGGGAAAACTCATCCTGATCCTTGTGGTGCTCGCGATCTCGTGTGTGGCCACCGGTCTGTACGCCTCGACAACGTTGGAAGACCGCACCCAGACACTTCGGCTGATGATCGATCGCACCGAGCCGCTCGCCGAAGCCTCCCAGGTTCTCTACAGTTCACTGTCGATCGCCGATGCCTCGGCCAACTCGGCGTTCATCTCCGGCGGCCTGGAATCGCCGGAGTTGCGGACGCGATACGCCGACGCGCTCGCCACCGCGTCGTCGTCGCTGATCATCGCGGCCGGGTCCTCCGAAGAGGTCGAGCGAGCCACCAGCGCGGCCGCCTCTCGCGAGATCGACTCGGACCTCAACACCCTGGCCATCAGCATCCCGGTATACAGCGGCCTCGTGGAAGTCGCCCGGACCAACAACCGTCTCGGCAACCCGGTCGGCTCGGCGTACCTCGGCGAGGCGTCGAACATGATGCAGGAGAAGATCCTGCCGGCCGCCCAGCGCCTGTACCAGCGTCGGTCGATGGCAATCGCCGATCCGCAGAGTGCGCTGACGAAGCCACCGTGGGGTGTGTACATCGCGTTGGTCGCCTTGGTCGTCGGGCTCTTGGCCACCAGCCGCTATCTGGTCAGGCGCACTCGACGTCGATTCAACGTCGGTGTGTTGTCGGCCTTGATCGCAGTCGTCGTGGGGACGGTGTGGCTGCTGACCTCCGGTTTGATGTCGGTGGCCGCCACCAACAACGCGCGCGTGGACGGGGCGGCCCCACTGCGCGAACTCACCTCGGCACGCATTCTCACCCAGCAGGCGCGGTCGGCGGAGACGCTGTCATTGGTGCGCCGCGGTGACCAAGAAGATCAGGACCGCACATTCACCGACACCACCGCCGCCATCGAGCGGCTGATCGACCGGGTGGAGCGCGAGCGCGGTGACTCCAGCGTCGTCACCGACGCGCAGATCTACAACGCCAACTATGTGCTCGACCGCTGGCGTGAACTCGATGCGCAGGTCCGCGCACAGATGTCGGCAGGTGACTTCGCACAGGCCCGCACGATGACGATGGGCGACGGGCGCAACACCACCGCGCAGGCCTACCGCGACCTCGACCGCGCGCTCGTCGACAGCATCACCACCACCCGCCAGGCCTTCCGCGACGACATCAACACCGCCCAACGTGTCCTCGGCTTCACTGGCTCCGGCATCCTCGGACTGACCTTGTTCGCCGGCGCCGCGGTGGTGATCGGACTGATCCCGCGTATCCGGGAGTACCGATGATCGACCGGTTCGAGGTTCGGGTACGCATCAAGAAGCTGACGACGTCGGCGGTACTGGTCCTGGCGGTGGGTGCCGCCGCCACCGGCTGCGCCCGGTTCCCCGCACCGGAATCGCCGCCACCGGTCGCGTTCGGAGCACGTCCGCTGCCTCCCGGTGCGCAGACCGATGTGCCGCGCGAGCCGGTGCCGACCTCGCAGAACTGCGACGCGACGGTGAGCCTGCGCCCCGGTGCGATGCCACCCCCCGGCCAGATGCCGCGGGGCAGCACGATGGCGGAGATCCTGGAGAGCGGGCGGCTCATCGTCGGACTCGACATCGGCAGCAATCTGTTCAGTTTCCGCGACCCGATCAGCGGCGACATCCAGGGATTCGACGTCGACATCGCGCGCGCGATCTCGCAAGCCATCTTCGGCGACGAAGCCACCATCGAGTTCCGGGTGCTCAGTTCCGCCGACCGCACCCAGGCGCTCGCCGACCACTCCGTCGACGTGGTGGTGAAGACGATGAGCATCACGTGTGACCGGCTGCAGGATGTGTCGTTCTCAACCCCTTACTACGTTGCCTACCAACGCATTCTGTCGACCCGCAACTCCGGTGTCACCGAACCTCGGCAACTCGTCGGCAAACGCGTGTGCGCCGCCCGGGGCGCCACCTCCATCGGCCGAATACAGGCCATCGTGCCGCGCGTCAGAATGGTCACCACCACCACGTGGGCCGATTGCCTGGTGATGATGCAACAGGGTCAGGCCGACGCGGTCAGCACCGACGACGCCATCCTCGCCGGCCTCGCCGAACAGGACCCGTGGGTGCAACTCGTGGGGCCTAGTCTCGGCGTGGAGTACTACGGTGTCGGAATCCCGAAGGGCCAAGACGACATGGTGCGTTTCGTGAACGGAGTCCTCGAACAGCTCCGCAGCTCAGGACAGTGGCAAGAGATGTACGACCGCTGGTTGTCGATCCTGGGGCCGAGTAACGGACCGCCACAACCGGTGTACAGAGACTGACGGCATGACCGATGAGGAGACGACGGGGAGCATCCGACCGAGCGGCACTGGCCGATCGAGGTGACGTGCTGAGATGACAGGCTGAGATGACAGACGAGGAGTATCGCCCGCAGGCGCCGGCGTCCACAGCGGACGCGGGCGGGGCCGAGGTGGGCACGCAGGCGGTGAGCCGCGATGAGCTCTGCGACGACGAGCCCGCCGACGTGGGTACCCAGGCGGCGTCGGCCGCCGATCTCGACGTCGGCACCCAGCAGGCGTCGGTTGACGATCTCGATGTCGGCACCCAGCAGGCGTCGGTTGACGATCTCGATGTCGGCACCCAGCAGGCCACCCTCGGCGATCTCGACGTCGGAACCCAGTACGCCGACGTTGGGAACGCAGATGACCAGGAAGACGGACCCACCGACCGGGTGTCGGGACGGTCCGGACCGACGATCCCGACCGACGTTATCTCCGCCCTCGGCTCAGGTCGGCGACTGGTGCCGCGCAACCGATCGATGGTGCACGATCGTCGTCTGGGCAGTGGACTCGTCGAGTTGCCCAAGATCACCGACATCGAGCCCGCAGATGCGGTGCTGACCCACCCGGTCATCGCGGAGAGCAAACGCACGTGCTGGCGATGTGGAAAACCGGTCGGACGCACCTCCGGTCCCGGTCAGGGCGATCTCACCGGCGAGTGCCCGCACTGCGGGGTGCGGTATTCGTTCGTGCCCGGCCTCGAGCAGGGCACACTGGTTGCCGACCAGTACGAGATCGCCGGTGCCATCGCACATGGCGGCCTCGGCTGGATCTATCTGGCCATCGACCGCAACGTCTCCGACCGCCCCGTCGTGCTCAAGGGTCTGCTCAATTCGTCGGACTCCGAGGCGCAGGCAGTGGCTGTCGCCGAACGACAGTTCCTCGCGTCGGTGAACCACCCCGGCATCGTCAAGATCTACAACTTCGTGGAGCACGTCAACGAATTCGGTGACCGTTTCGGCTACATCGTGATGGAGTACATCGGCGGGCAGACCCTCAAACAGATCACTGCCGAGGACGAAGGCGGCACCGGGTTGCTGCCCGTCGAGCACGCGATGGCCTACATGCTGGAGGTACTGCCCGCCGTCGGTTACCTGCACTCCGTCGGCCTGGTCTACAACGACGTCAAACCCGAGAACATCATGGTCGGCAGCGACGAGGTGAAGCTGATCGACCTCGGTGCGGTGTCGGCGATCAACGGGTACGGACACCTGTACGGCACACCGGGTTTCCAGGCCCCCGAGATCGTCCGGACCGGCCCGCAGGTGGCCTCCGACATCTACAGCATCGGTCGCACCCTCGCGGCGCTCACCGTGGACATGCCCAAACGCAACGGCCGCTACCTCGACGGCCTGCCCTCCACTGAAGACACCCCGGTGTTCCGAGATAATCCGTCGTATTACCTTCTGCTGCAACGAGCTACGGCCGAAGACCCTGCCGACCGGTTCGCCTCCACCGACGAGATGACGACCCAGGTCCTCAATGTGCTGCGCGAGATCGTCGCCGTGCACACGGGCGTGCCGCGCCCATCGCTGTCCACGGTGTTCACCCCGCAACGCTCGACGTTCGGTACCGATCTGATGTTGGCACCGGTCGACGGTTTCTTCGATCCCGAACAGGCCGCGTTCTACGATCCTGTCGACATCGCCCGGGCGTTGCCGCTGCCGCTGGTCAATCCCGCCGATCCCGCGTCGAGCATGCTCACCTCGGCCGCGTTCTCCGATCCGCGCCAGACCCTGGACTCCATCCATGCGGCCCGCGCCGACGGCTTCTCGTCACTGCTCGGCCGCACCGACAAGCGCAAACACCCGTCCCTGGAGATCGATCTCGCCGAGGTGCGCGCGCATCTGGAACTCGACGACGTCGACACCGCCCTCGCTCTGTTGCGGGATGTCTCGGTGCACCACGGTGATTCGTGGCGCGTGCAATGGTATCTGGCCATCTGCGCGCTGATGAACGACGAGCCAGAGCTGGCCTATGAGCGGTTCAGCGATGTGCTGCAGGCGATGCCCGGCGAGGTGGCACCGAAGTTGGCGGTGGCCGGTACGGCCGAACTCATCGGCCGGTGGCTGTCGGATGAGGGTTTGCCGTCGGAGAGTCACGACGCACGCATAGCCGAACTATTCGATGTCGCCGCCCACCACTATCACGATCTGTGGCTCACCGACCACGGGATCGTGACCGCGGCCTTCGGGCTGGCACGGCTGGCGGTGGCCGCCGGTGACGTCGCGTCGGCCATCGCACCGCTGGACGAAGTGCCGCCCACCAGCAGACATTTCAACACCGCACGCGCGACGGCGGTGATCGCACTGGTGCACGGCAGACCCACCGGCGAGATCACCCGCCAGCAGGTCGTCGAAGCCGCGCGACGAGTGGGCGTGATGCCCGAGGGCGAACCCCGCAAGCAGCGTCTGCTGCTCATCGTGCTCGGCACCGCCCTGGGCTGGGTGCACGAGAATCCCGACACCGATCCCACCCTTCAACCGACCACGCTGCTGGGATATCCGTTCACCGAGCAGGGCCTGCGGGCCGGCACCGAACGCAGTCTGCGAGCACTGGCCCGACAGACCCGGTCCAACCGAGATCACCGGTTCATGCTCGTCGACCTCGCGAACTACGTGCGGCCGGACACGCTCTTCTGAACACGCCACCCCTCGCTGATAGAACAACCCAAAGCCCGCCCCGCTGATCCAGCAGCCCGAAGCCGCCGCTCCTCGAGTAGCCCGAAGCCCCCGCCCCGCTCCTCGAGTAGCCCGAAGCCCCCGCCCCGCTCATCGAGTAGCGTGAAGCCCCCGCCCCGCTCATCGAGTAGCGTGAAGCCCCCGCCTCGCTGATCGAGGAGCCCGAGGCGCTAGCCGAGGGCGTATCGAGATCAGACAACGCACCCACTCGACCCAAAACAACGCCCAGTCAACGATATACAGCGCCCAATGAATGAGATACCGCGCCCACTCGATGCGGAGGAGTGCCCACTCGACGGGAAAGGGCGCCCACTCAACGCGGGGTGCTGACGACTTCCGCGGACTGTCGCGCGATGGCCAGTTCCTCGTTGGTGGGGACCACGAGCACCGACACGTCGGCATCGTCCGGCGAAATCCGCCGGGCATCTTTGCTGCGCAGGGCATTACGATCGCGGTCGACGACGATCCCGTAGTTCTCCAGGCCCGCAAGCGCATCGGCGCGCACACTCGCCGCGTTCTCACCGACACCGGCCGTGAACGTGATTGCGTCCACCTTCCCCAACTCGATCATGTACGCGCCGATGTAGCGGCGCAGGCGATGGATGTAGACATCGTAGGCGCGTCGTGCCGCCTCGTCGCCCTGCGCCATCTTCTCGGTGATGGTCCGGAAGTCGTTTTCGCCGCACAAACCCTTCAGCCCGGACTGCTTGTTGAGCAGCGTGTCGATCTGATCGACCCGGAGCTTCGCGACACGGTGCAGGTGCAGCACGATGCCCGGATCGACGTCACCGCTGCGGGTGCCCATCACCAATCCCTCGAGCGGGGTCATCCCCATCGATGTGTCCATCGGCCGACCACCGGCGATCGCCGACGCCGACGCCCCGTTGCCCAGATGCAGGACGATCTGATTGATCGACTCGAGTGGGCGTTCGAGGAACCCGGCCACCTGCTCCGAGACGTACTCGTGGCTGGTGCCGTGAAATCCGTAACGACGAATGGCGTGCATGCTCGCAACGCCGCGGTCGATGGCGTAGGTCGCGGCAGCGTCGGGCATGTCGTGGAAGAAAGCGGTGTCGAAAACCGCCACCGATGGCACCTCCGGCAACAAAGTCCGAGCTGCCTCGATGCCGATCAGGTTGGCTGGATTATGCAGCGGCGCAAGGCTGGAGATTCGCGATATCTCCCCGATCACCTCGTTGTCGATCAGGGTCGGGCGGAAGAAGGTGCGTCCCCCGTGCACCACTCGATGGCCCACCGCCTGCAACCCGGCGCTGCGTAGATCCGTGCCGTGATCGGTGAAGAACCGCATCGCCCGCTCGATGGCCGCATGGTGGTCGGGCAGCTCCGCCGACACGGTCTCGACGTCACCGTTTTGTTCATGGGTGATCGAAGACCCGCTATCACCGATCCGTTCGGCGATGCCGTCAGCCACCACCTGCTGGCTATCGGGATGCACCAGTTGGTATTTCAGCGACGACGAACCGGCGTTGAGAACCAGCACCGCACCGGCGGCCCCCGCGTTCATGCCGGCCCCTCCGTCACGGTCCCGGGTTCACCCTGGGCCTGGATGGCGGTGATCGCCACCGTGTTCACGATGTCGGAGACCAGCGCGCCGCGGGACAGATCGTTGATCGGTTTGTTGAGGCCCTGGAGCACCGGGCCGATGGCGACCGCACCCGCACTGCGTTGTACCGCCTTATAGGTGTTGTTGCCGGTGTTGAGATCCGGGAAGACTAGGACCGTGGCCTGCCCGGCCACCGGCGACTGCGGCATCTTGGTCGCCGCCACGCTCGGTTCCACCGCGGCGTCGTACTGGATGGGACCTTCCACCAGGACCTCCGGCGCTCGTTCTCGTACGAGATCGGTCGCCACCCGCACCTTGTCGACGTCGGCGCCGGAGCCGGACTCACCGGTGGAATACGAGAGCATCGCCACCTTGGGTTCGATCCCGAACTGCGCGGCCGTCTGCGCCGACGAGATGGCGATGTCGGCGAGTTGTTGATCCGTCGGGTCGGGCACCACCGCGCAGTCGCCGTAGGCGAGCACCTTGTCGGCCAGACACATGAAGAACACGCTGGAGACCGTGTTGACGCCGGGCTTGGTCTTGATGATCTCAAAGGCCGGCCGGATCGTGTGTGCGGTGGTGTGCACCGCCCCGGACACCATACCGTCGGCGATTCCGGTGTGTACCATCATCGTGCCGAAATACGAGACGTCGTGCATCATCTCGGCTGCTCGCTCCACGTCCATCCCGCGGTGCTTGCGAATCTCGGTGTACTGGGCGGCGAAATCATCCAGCAGGTCCGACGATCCGGGATCGATCACGTCCACACCGTCGAGGTCGACACCGAGTTCCTGTGCGCGCGTCTGTATCCGGTCCGGTGGGCCGAGCAGGGTGAGGCGGGCGACGCTACGTCGCAACAGGTGTCCGGCTGCGCGCAGAATCCGGTCCTCTTCACCCTCGGGCAACACGATGTGCTTGGGGTTCGCCCGCGCGCGGGCGATGAGGCCGTACTCGAACATCTGTGGGGTGACCACCGATGGCGCCCGCACGTCGAGCACCTTCAGCAACGCCTCCGGGTCGATGTTGCGTTCCATCAACCCCAGGGCCGCATCTATCTTGCGCACCGAATCTCGACCGAGCCGCCCCCGGGTGTGCGCGGCGGTGCGCGCCGTCTCGTAGGTGCCATGTCCGCACGCGATGATCGGCAGCGTCGGTTTGAGGCCTTTCACGAGCGCCTCGATCATCGGATGCGGCCGCAGACCGCCGTTGAGGATGATTCCCGACAGTCTCGGGAAGCTTTGCGCGGTATTGGCGTTGACGAGCGCCAGCAGGACGTCGGAACGGTCGGCGGGCGTGATCACCACCATCCCGTCGGTCAGCCGCTCCAGGATGTGTTCGACGGTCATGCCACCGGCCATCACGTTGAGGGCCTCCCGGTCGAGCAGGGCCTCGTCGCCGCTGTACATGTGCGCACCGAGCGCGGTTTTGAGTTCACCGATCGTGGGGGCGAACAACACCGGGTTCTCCGGCAGACACCAGGTCGGCACCCCGGTCTTGGCGACCTCACGATTGGTGACGTCGAGCAGCTCCGGTTCGCAACGGTTCACCACGATCGCCGCCGTGGTCGCATGCGCGGCGGAGATCTCGGTGAGCAGCAGCTCGGCCAGACCGTGCATCTCCACGGCACTGCGCCCAGACGCCTTGACCGCCAGGATGATCGGCGCCGAGAGGTTTGCCGCGATCCGCGCGTTGTAGCTCAGCTCCGACGGGTTGCCGACGTCGGTGTAGTCGGACCCGACGATCAGGACGGTGTCGCAGGACGCCTCGACGGCGTGGAAGCGGGCCACGATCTCCCCGATCGCCGCTTCCGGGTCGTCGTGCACCTGCTCGTAGGTGACGCCGATACGGTCTTCGTAGGGCAGATCCACCGAGTCCCGATCCATCAGCAGATCGAGGATGTAGTCTCGTTCGCCGCCGCTGGCCCGGGAGATGGGACGGAACACACCGACCCGCCCGCCACGCGCCGACAACAGCGCCAGCAACCCGAGCGCGATGGTCGACTTGCCGGTGTCCCCTTCGGCCGAGGCGAGGTAGATGCTGCGCGACTCGACGGTGTCTGCACCCATGGACTCAGCCTATCGACGATCCGGCGACCACAGGGAGTGCTCGCTGGTGAATTCGAGTTGGATCGATCACGCACGAGGTCGGCATTCGCAGGTCAGAGCAGGATGCCGGGGTTGCAGACGCCGTCGGGGTCCAAGGTGCGTTTGACCGCGCGCAGCGCCTCGACCGCGAGTGTGCCGATCTCGTCGTGGTAGGTGTCGCGGTGGTCGCGGCCGACACCGTGATGATGGGTGATGCTGGCACCGGAAGCGCGGATCGCGGTGTTGGCAGCCGCTTTCGCCGCTGCCCATTGCTCGATCGGGTTCGCTGTCTGTGGGCAGACGACGGTGAAGTAGAGCGAGGCGCCGGCCGCATACACATGGCTGATGTGACACATCACCAGCGGCTCGGTTCCCAGGTCGGCGAGGGTGGTGGTCACCGCATCGGTGACCGCGGCTTTGACCTCCGCCAATCGGGACCAGTAGGTGACGGTCTCCAGGGTCTCCACCAGCACGCCGGCGTCGAGCAGCGGGTCACGCAGATACGGTGCGCGGAACCGACCGGCCCGCCACGCCTGCCCCGGCTCTGTTCCGGCGTAGGTGCCACCGGCCTGACCCAACACCTCGGTGGTCGCGTCACGGCGCCGGTCCACCTCGGCCGCCGCACCCTCATAGCCGACGACCGCCAGACATCCGCCGGTATCGCCGCCGAGGTCGTCGGGGTCGGCGAGGTTGATGGCGGTCTCCACCTCGTCGGACAGCCGCAGCACGGTGGGCATCGGCCCGTCCTGGGCGAGGCGCCGCAGAGCGGCTGCGCCGGCGTCGAAGTCGGCGAAGCGCCAGCCCTCGAATACCCGACGGGTGGGTGTCGGGTGGATGCGGACGGTGACCTCGGTGATGATCCCGAACGCCCCTTCCGATCCGAGGACGAGGTGGCGCAGGTCCGGGCCGGCCGCCGACCGGGGTGCCGTGCCGAACTCGACGGTGCCACGCGGGGTGGCGAGCACCAGATGCTCCACCATCTCGTCGAAGCGACCGTAGCCGGCCGACGACTGACCGGCCGATCGGGTGGCCGCGTACCCGCCGATGCCGGCGCCCGCGTAGGACTGCGGGAAATGCCCGAGGGTGAACCCGTTGGCGCGCAGCAATTCTTCGGCGCGCACGCCACGCAGGCCGGCCTGCAGTGTCGCGGTGCGGGAGATCTCGTCGACCTCCACGAGCTGGTCGAGCCGGTGCAGGTCCACCGACACGACCCCGGCGAACCCGGCACGCTGCGGCGTGAGACCGCCCACCACCGAGGTGCCCCCGGTGAACGGCACCACCGCGACCCGGTGGTGGGCGCACAACTCGAGCAGCCGCACCACGTCGTCGTGGTTTGCGGGTGCGACGACCAGATCGGGGGCGTCGCTGCCGTCACCGCCGCGCAGCGTGAGCAGATCGGTTGTCGAGTATCCACGGGTGTGATCGATGCGATCACGGTGGTCTGCGCTGACATTCGACGCTCCGAGCAGTTTCACCAGCGCGGTGCGGACCGCCTCGGGCACCACGGGTTCGGCGAGCACGACCGCGTCGGGGTCGACACCGGTATCGGCGACCGCATCGGCACCGGCGAGCGCAGCGGCCGCGGCCGGAAGGTCGGCCGGGGTGGTCGGATCACCCCACCGGGGGCGGTGCATCGTCACGGCCCGCAGCGCGGTCTCGTCGTCGGATGTGTTCGACAAGCTCGGTTCGTCGGACATCGGCCCACCTCCTCGTGCGTTACACATTCAGCGTAACTGTCACTCAGGTGGCGGCGTCGGTCACCTCACGATGGCGCGCACCACCAGGTCGGCGACGTCATCGTCGGAGAGCGCACTGTCCGGGATGAGCATCAACGAGTAGATCGTGCGGACCAGGAACTCGGCGGCCCCGCGCGGGTCGGGCCGGAGTTGCGCGGCGATCTCGGGCTGCAGATCGGGCAGGGTCTGCTCCACGATCTGGTGGATCAGTGTCGGGCCCGCCGCAGCTTCGGTGGCCACGAGCGCCCGCACCACCTCTTCGGGTTCGTTGCGCAGCACGTACTGCAGGGCCTCGTGCTCACGGATGTAGGGCAGCACGTTGCGCACCTGCGCACGCACCTTGCCGGCCGCATCGGGCTCGGCGTCGGCCCACTCGCGCAGTTTGACCCGCAAGGTCACGACCTCACGCTCGACGATCGCGGCGATCAGCGCATCCTTGCCACCGAACATCCGGTACGCCGTCGCCCGCGCAACCCCGGCCTGCCGCGCGACCGAGGTCAGGCTCAGCGCCTTCGCCCCGAATCGCGACACCAGCGCCACGCCGACGTCCACCATGCGGTCCCGTTCCATGGGCAATCACGGTATCGGACGAATCGCGCGGTCCGCGGCCACCGCGACCGGCACCGTCAAGCGCCCCCCGAGGCCGATTACGCTCGAGCGCCCGTCACACCGAGAGCTTGCGCAGCCGGGGTGCCAGGTCCTTTTCGAAGTTCTCCAGGAAACGACGCTGGTCGTGCCCGGGCGCGTGGAACACGAGGTGATTGAGCCCCGAGTCGGTGTAGAACTTGACCTTTTCCACCGCCTCGTCCGGGTCGGACGCCACGATCCACCGCTTGGCGACCTGCTCGATGGGCAACTCGTCGGCCAACCGCTCCATCTCCGTCGAGCTGTTCACGCTGTGCTTCTGCTCGGCGGTCAACGACAGTGGCGCCCAGAACCGGGTGTTCTCCAGCGCCAATTCCGGGTCCGGATCGTAGGACATCTTGATCTCGATCATCCGGTCGATCTGCTCGAAATCGCGTTCGGCCTTCTCCGCGCCTTCCTTGACCGCCGGGATCAGCTTCTCCTGATACAGCTCGGCACCCTTGCCCGACGTGCAGATGAACCCGTCACCTGCCCGACCGGCATAGCGGGCGACCACCGGGCCACCCGCGGCCACGTACACCGGGATCGGCTGCTCGGGCACGTCGTACATGTAGGCGCCCTGCGTCTTGTAGTACTCACCGTCGAAGTTCACCTCCTCGCCAGTCCACAACTCACGCATCAGCCTGATCGACTCACGCAGCCGGGCGAAACGCTCCTTGAACTCCGGCCACTCACCCTGAAATCCGGTCGCGTACTCGTTGAGCGCTTCACCGGTACCCACACCGAGCATGATCCGACCCGGATACATGCAGCCCATCGACGCGAACGCCTGGGCGATCACGGCCGGGTTGTAGCGGAACGTGGGCGTCATGACCGACGTCCCGATCTGCACCCGCTCGGTGCGCTCGCCGACCGCCGCCATCCACGCCAACGAGAACGGGGCATGACCACCGTTGTGCCGCCACGGCTGAAAGTGATCGCTTACCGTCACCGAATCGAGCCCGTGCTCCTCGGCCAACACGGCGATCTCCACGAGTTCCCGCGGATCGAACTGCTCCGCCGACGCCTTGAGACCGAGTTTGAGTTCTGCTGCCACGCTGTTACCTCGTTTTCGTCCATCACGTTCGTTCGTCCCCGATCGATCACTCCGTATCCAACCTACTCAGGCTCAGCGCACGCGGTTCGTCCCCCGGGTACCGCTTCCTCCGGCGGTGGCAGAAGGACAACGGCAGAAGGACAACGAACAGGTGTCGGCGGACGCACCGTTTGCGCCGGTGGACCTCAAGTTGACTTGAGGTTCTACCGTAGTGGGATGAGCATGCAGTCGGTCGCATGGGACACCATGTACAAAACGATGAACGCGCCGCAGGGACGCACGCTGCGCGGTGAACGGCGCGCCACCATGCGTCGGATCGGCGGCTTCGCAAAACCGCATCGTCGGCGCATCGTCCTGTTCCTCGGGTTGTCGGTGTTCACCGCCTTGTTGACGGTGGCGACACCGCTGCTGGCCGGGCGGGTGGTCAATCTGATCACCGGTGGTGGCAGCGGCGGTGCCATCGCCGGACTGGCGGTGCTGATCGCGGGTATCGCGCTCGTCGAGGCCGGATCGGGGATCGCGCTGCGGTGGTTGTCGTCCAATATCGGTGAAGGACTCATCCTGGATCTGCGCCGTGCGGTGTTCGACCACGTGCAGAAGATGCCGGTCGCCTTTTTCACCCGCACGCGGACCGGCGCGTTGGTCAGCCGACTCAACAACGATGTCATCGGCGCACAACGTGCGTTCAGCGACACGCTGTCGGGGGTGGTGTCCAACGCGGTGACGCTGGTGCTCACGCTGGGCGTGATGATCGCGATCAGCTGGCAGATCACTCTGCTCGCACTGGTGCTGTTGCCTATCTTCGTGGTGCCGGCGCGGCGCATGGGCAAACGGATGGCGGCCCTGTCCCGCGAGGCCGCCGAGCACAACGCGCGCATGTCGACGCAGATGACCGAGCGGTTCTCAGCTCCTGGTGCGACGTTGGTCAAGCTATTCGGACGTCCCGAGGTGGAGTCGGCGGAGTTCGCCGATCGCGCCGACCGGGTGCGCGACATCGGCGTACGGCGCGCGATGCTGCAGAACTACTTCATGACGGCACTGACACTGGTGTCCGCGCTCGCCTTGGCACTGGTCTACGGGCTGGGCGGCTGGCTGGCGGTCGGCGGGCACCTGTCCGCGGGCGCCGTGGTGTCGCTGGCGCTGCTGCTGACCCGGATGTATGCGCCGCTGACCGCGCTGGCGAATGCGCGGGTGGAGATCATGAGCGCGTTGGTCAGCTTCGAGCGTGTCTTCGAGGTGCTGGACCTGACGCCGTTGATCGCCGACAAACCCGACGCCCGCACGGTGCCGGCAGGCCCGGTGTCGGTGCGCTTCGACGACGTGTCCTTCGCCTACCCGTCGGCCGACAAGGTGTCGCTGGCGTCGCTGGAAGAGGTTGCCCAACTGGACAACCGCGGTGGTTCGACGGTCCTGCACAACATCGACCTCGACGTGCCGGAGGGCACCATGACCGCGCTCGTGGGCAGTTCAGGCGCCGGCAAGTCGACCATCGCCAATCTCGCGACCAGGCTCTACGACGTCGATTCCGGTTCGATCACTCTCAACGGGGTCGATCTGCGCGATCTGCGCAGCGCCTCGGTCCACCGCACCGTCGGTTTGGTGACGCAGGACGGTCACCTGTTCCACGACACGGTTCGAGCCAACCTGGCGCTGGCGAATCCGGCCGTGTCCGAGGCGCAGATCTGGGATGCGTTGCGTCGCGCGCGCCTCGATGCACTCGTGTCGGCCCTGCCCGATGGCCTCGACACCGTCGTCGGCGAGCGCGGCTACCGCCTGTCCGGCGGCGAACGCCAGCGGCTGACCATCGCGCGGCTGCTGCTGGCCCAACCGTCGCTGGTGATCCTCGACGAGGCCACCGCACATCTGGACTCGACGTCGGAGGCGGCGGTGCAGGAGGCGCTGGCCGAGGCCCTGGTCGGTCGGACGTCGATCGTGATCGCCCACCGACTCTCGACGATCCGGGCCGCCGACGAGATCGCGGTTCTGGAGGGTGGGCGGATCGTCGAACGTGGCGATCACGCGACGCTGCTGGCCCGCAACGGCCGCTACGCCGAGCTGTACCGCACCCAGTTCGCCGACGACGCCGACGGCGATGAGCACGAACTGACCGCCTGAGCCTGCCGAGAGAGCCCCACATCTCGCCGAGCGACTCCGGCCCACGCTCGCCGGTCACTGCTCCGGAGTCGCCGCCCAACCGTGAAAAGTGAGTTCGCGCACCACGATCACCGGACCATCGGGTCGGTCGGTGCGGTAGTGGGAGTACTTCGCGGCCAGGCGGTCGATCGCACGTGTGCCGAGTTCACTCTCGGCGTCGGCCACATCGGCGCGGCCGTCCACACGAACCCACCAGAGGCCCGACCACTCCTCGGTGTAGTGGTCGGCGAGTAGTGATACGGCCGGATTCGCCGCGATGTTGGCAAGGCGCCGGAGCTGCTGTGTGCGTTTGGGTTTGTGATCGACGCACGACACCACGATGTCGTCGAACAGCGCGAAGACCACCGGAACGAGGTGCGGGCGGGCATCGGCACCCACCGTGGCCAGCCGCGCCACTCGAGCCGAGGCGAACCGGTCTCGCGCGGACATCACCGGGAGTTGCCCGCCGACGACGCTCGCGGCACGAGCGCGGGTTCTGTCGGTGACATTTCGGGTTCTGTCGGCGACGGGAGGGTCATTCGGGCGGGGTGTCGCCGGGGCGGGTGTCGTCGGTGCGCGGCTGCCGGCTCGGCGGGCGCGGCCGCCGGAACTGCAACACGATCAGCCCGATGTTGACCACCACGATGGCGATTCCCAGACCCACCCAGACCCATCGTCCTTCCTGCCACCAATTGACCGTCAACAAGGCCACGCAGACCAGCAAGATCGCCGACCCGACGATGGTCATCCCGCGGGAAAAGGTCTGCGCTCCGCGTGCGAAGTCGTTGTTGATCATCGAAAAATGCTCATCTCAGGTGTTGACTACGATCACCACCGCGATCGCGACGGCCACCACCACTATCCCAACGATCAGGAACGTGACATGCGAGGGGCCGGGCATCTCGCCACCGTCGCGCAGGGCGTTCATCGTGCGTCGCCACCGCCACGCACCGAGCAGGGCGATGGCACAACCCAATCCGACCATCACCAGCCCCAGCGCAGTCTCCAGCACGGGATGTTCGATGTCGGCGGCGACATAGACCACGGCAACCCCGGCCGCCATGAACCCCAACGCGGTGCGCACCCAGGCGAGCACCGTGCGTTCGGCGGCCAGCGTGAAACGCGCATCGATGGCGCCGGGCACCGTCGGGGCGCTCGCGCCGGTGGTCTTCGGGGCGGTCTGAGACTCAGCCGGCCCGTTGGCCCTCTCGGTGCTCAGTGTCCTTGGCCTTTCGGATGGCGTCGGCGGCAAACGCCGCGATCACGTCGATGGCGTGCATGCTCTCCGGGTGCCGGGTGGAAAGCACCGGGAACGCGTGCACCTGCCAAGCGTAGCTGTGGGCCACGGTGTCGACACCCGCATCATCGAGCGTCTCGACGAGCTCGATGACGTCGGCTTCGAGCATCTCCCCCTCGGCGGTGACCATCACCGTCGGCGGGAACGCCGCATCGGCGAGGTCGGTGATGCGGCGCACCCCGTTGAAGACCACCGGACCACGCGCGAACAGCGGTGCGAGCTCGGCCATCTTGCTGCGCGGGATGTAGGCGTCGGAGCGGCTGGACCGATCCGGGTGGGTGCCGACGTCGAGGTCGAGCAACGGCGAAATCCCCACGAAGGCGGTGGGCATCGGCAGTCCCTCGTCGATGGCGGCCTCGATCACCTTGCCGGCCAGGAAGCCGCCCGCGGAGTCACCCGCGACGATGACGCGCCGGTAGCCCCGTTCCGACACCAGTTCTCGGTAGGCGCCGGCGGCGTCGGCCACCGAGGTACCGACCCCGGCCGCGGGCAGCTGGCGATACTCCACCGAGAACACCGGCAGCTCGCAGGATCGCGACAGCCGACTCGCGATCGAGCGGTGCGAGCCCAGTCCGCAGACCACGAACGCGCCGCCGTGCAGATAGAGGATGGCCGTCTCCGCATCGCGCCGCGATGGTCCCGCGGGCAGGATGAGTTCGACCGGACGACCCGCCAGCGTCATCCGCTCACGCACCACGCCGGCCGGGCGCGGCCCGACCGCGAGCGCCCGGTCTATCAGGAACAGACCCGCCATCCCCGGCCTGTTCAGCGGCCACAGCGAGAGTGTGGGGCGCAGCAGACCGCGGCTGCCGACCCACATGGCATAGGACAGCAGACTCGGGGCGCGGTGATGCACGATCGGCATGGCTCACATCCTCGTCGTCTGGCGATCGGCGGTACGCATTGCCGACGCAGCACGTCCGTTGCTCACATGCTGAGATGGCGTCAGTGCGAAAACTACACGGATCGGGCGTTCCGATCTCGGTTTCGTAGACCGTTTACCACACCATCGATGGGCGCAAACGTCGCGGTGCGTGCGCCACGCCCCGTTCACCTGCGTCACAGACACTGCTGGGAGCTCTCGGTTATATTCTCCGTTCCATGCCGAATCGATGGTGGTGATACGTGGTCATTCCGGCCCAGTTCCTGTTGTCGTCGCAGGCCAGCGCACCGCGAACCCTGTGCGACGTCCTCGATGACACCGCTCGGTCGTACCCGGATTCACCGGCCATCGACGATGGTGACCTGACTCTCACCTACTCCGAGTTGCTCGCTTTGGTACGCCGCGGCGCCGAGAACCTCGGTGACGCGGGAGTCGGCCGCGGCGGGCGTGTCGGCATCCGGATGCCCTCGGGCAGCCGCGATCTGTACGTGGCGATCCTGTCCACGCTCTACGCCGGGGCCGCCTACGTTCCCGTCGACGCCGACGACCCCGCCGAACGTGCGGAGCTCGTCTTCGGTGAGGCGGGCGTGGACGCCATCATCGACGCCGAGGGTGTGCACCCGACCGAAGGACGCACGCCGGTCCCGGCGCAGCGCCCGACGGTCGATGACGACGCGTGGATCATCTTCACCTCGGGTTCCACCGGTACCCCGAAGGGTGTGGCCGTCACCCACCGCAATGCGGCCGCGTTCGTCGACGCCGAGGCCCGCACGTTCCTCGTCGACGACCCGCTGGGGCCCGAGGACCGGGTACTGGCTGGACTGTCGGTGGCCTTCGACGCCTCCTGCGAGGAGATGTGGCTGGCCTGGCGTTACGGGGCCTGTCTGGTGCCTGCACCCCGATCGCTGGTGCGCAGCGGCATGGATCTCGGACCATGGTTGGTGCAGCGCGACGTCACGGTGGTGTCGACGGTGCCCACACTGGCATCGCTGTGGCCGCCGGAAGCGCTCGAGGCCGTGCGGCTGCTGATCTTCGGCGGCGAGGCCTGCCCGCCGGAACTGGCCGAGCGGCTGGCCGTCGAGGGCCGCGAGGTGTGGAACACCTACGGTCCCACCGAGGCCACCGTGGTGGCGTGCGCGGCACCGCTCGATGGCCGCGGCCCGGTGCGTATCGGATTGCCACTGCCGGGTTGGGATCTGGCCGTGGTGGGAGCCGATGGCCAGCCGGTGGGCGAGGGCGAGGTCGGTGAACTCGTCATCGGTGGCGTCGGCCTGGCACGTTATCTGGACCCGGCCAAGGACGCCGAGAAGTACGCACCGATGCCGACCCTGGGTTGGGAACGGGCCTATCGCAGCGGCGACCTCGTGCGGCTCGATCCGGCCGGTCTGCTGTTCCAGGGTCGCGCCGACGACCAGGTGAAGGTCGGTGGGCGGCGCATCGAGCTCGGCGAGATCGACAATGCGCTCCAACAGCTTCCGGGCGTCAGTGGCGCGGCCGCGGCGGTCCGCAAGTCGGCCGCCGGCAACAGTCTGTTGGTGGGCTATCTGGTGTCGCCGCACCCCAACTTCGACGTCGCCGCCGCACATCGACTGCTCACCGAACAGCTGCCGGCGCCCATGGTTCCTCGGCTGGCGCTGGTGGATGAACTCCCGACACGAACGTCGGGCAAGGTGGACCGCAATGCGCTGCCCTGGCCGCTCCCGGGGAGCTCTGGTGCGGCAAAAAAAGACCATGACGGTGACGATCTCACCGACACCGAGGCCTGGATGGCCCAACGATGGACCGACGTCCTCGGCGTCACCGTCGACGACGCGAAGGCCGACTTCTTCGCCGAAGGTGGCGGCTCCCTGGCCGCCGCGCAGCTGGTAACCGCACTGCGGGAACGCTATCCCGATATCACCGTCGCCGACCTCTACGACCATCCTCGTCTGGGTTCGCTGGCCGAACTGCTCGACGGTCGCACCCCGGTGACGGTCGTGCAGGAACGTGACATCACGCCGACCCCGCGCAGCACCGGCTGGGCACAGATCCTGCTGTCGGTGCCGCTCACCACCCTCACCGGTCTGCAGTGGGCGACCTGGCTGGGCGTGGTCAACAACATCGCGGTGGAGGTGGTGGCGCGCGCCGACCGGGATGTGCCGTGGCTGGTTCCGGTGAACTGGTGGGTACTGCTCGTGGCGTTCCTGCTGTTCATCACCCCACCCGGCCGGATGGTGATCGCCGCGGCCGGCGCGCGTCTGCTCCTGGCCGGGGTGACTCCCGGCAGCTACCCGCGCGGCGGAAGCACCCATCTGCGGTTGTGGGTGGCCGAACGCCTGCTCGACGCGAGCGGTGCGGCCAACCTGTCCGGTGCACCGTGGATGATCTATCTGGCCCGCGCCCTCGGCGCCACCGTCGGCCGGGGCGTCGACCTGCACACCATTCCGCCGGTGACCGGCTTCCTCACCATCGGCGAGGGTGCGTCGGTGGAACCCGAGGTGGACATCGCCGGATGGTGGATCGACGGCGACACCGTCCACATCGGTGAGATCGTCATCAAACGCGGCGCCTCCATCGGGGCGCGATCGACGTTGCTTCCGGGTGCAGTGATCGGACGCGACGCCGAGGTGGCTGCCGGGTCGGCAGTTCGTGGTCGGGTCAAGGCACGCCAGCACTGGGCGGGCTCACCGGCGGTGAAGGTCGGCAAGGCCGATCACCCGTGGCCCGAACACCGACCACCGCGCGGTTCGATGTGGGTGCCGATCTTCGGACTGTCGTCGATGGTGCTGGCCGCGATCCCGCTGATCGCGCTGGCCGCCGGACTCGCGGTGATGGGCTCGTGGGCCATCCATGCCGATCGGCTACGCAGCGTCGCCCTGCGCTGCCTGGTCCTGCTGCCGGCCGCCACCGTGACCAGCCTGCTCGTGTTCGCGTTGATCACCGCGATCTTGGTGCGGCTGCTGTCGATTGGGCTCACCAAGGGCTATCACCCGGTGCGATCACGCGTCGGCTGGCAGGTGTGGATGACCGAACGCTTGATGGACGCGTCTCGCACCTACCTGTTCCCGCTGTACGCGAGCCTGTTGACGCCGTGGTGGTTCCGGTTACTCGGGGTCAAGGTGGGTGCGGGCACCGAGATCTCCACCGCGCTGGTGTTGCCGAAGTTCACCACGGTCGGCGACGGAGCGTTTCTCGCCGACGACACGATGGTGGCGTCCTACGAACTCGGCGGCGGATGGCTGCACATCGACGAGGCCAAGATCGGCAAGCGGTCGTTCCTGGGCAACTCCGGGATGACCGGACCGGGACGTAAGGTGCCGAAGAACGGCTTGGTCGCGGTGTTGTCGGCGACGCCGGATCGCGCCAAGTCGGGGTCGAGCTGGCTGGGCAGTCCCCCCGTCCGATTGCGGCGCACCACCGCCGAGACCGACACGTCACGCACGTTCGATCCCCCGGTGCGTTTGAAGGTGGCCCGCGCCGTGGTGGAGACCCTGCGCATCATCCCGGTGATGGTGTCGTTCGGACTCGGCCTGTTCATGCTGTTGGGGCTGCAGTACATCGGTCAGCATGTGTCCTGGTGGGCGGCGGCCCTGCTCAGCGGTGTGCTCCTGTTGGTGGCCGGCGCGGCCGCATGCTGTATCGCGGCGGCGGCGAAATGGTTGGTGGTGGGTCGGATCCGGGTGTCGGAGCATCCGCTGTGGAGTTCGTTCGTGTGGCGCAACGAGTTGTCTGACGCGTTCGTGGAGACCGTCGCGGCCCCGTGGTTCGCCAATGCGGCCACCGGCACACCGATCCTGAACCTCTGGCTACGCATGCTGGGTGCCCGGATCGGCCGCGGTGTGTGGTGCGAGACCTATTGGCTGCCGGAGGCCGATCTGGTGACCCTCGGCGACGGCGCCACGGTCCAGCGCGGGTGTGTGGTGCAGACGCATCTGTTCCACGACCGGGTGATGGCAATCGATCGGGTCACCCTGGAGGCCGGTTCCACGCTGGGTCCGCACTGTGTGGCGCTGCCCGCGTCAGGCCTGGGCGAGAGCGCGACCGTCGGGCCCGCGTCGTTGGTGATGCGCGGCGACGTCGTCCCCGCTCACACCCGCTGGCAGGGCAACCCCATCGCCCCGTGGCGGAAGTGACCGCGCCCCACCGATGATCGAGTAGCCCGCGAGCCGCCAGGCGAGCGAGCGTATCGAGCTATGGGGCCGGCTTCGCCGGTGACGCGGAGATGCGAAGGTTTGCCGTGGTTGAGTCGGGTGGACGGGCGATACTGGT
>NZ_JAZARS010000023.1:22804-60292 GCF_036233855.1 Gordonia sp. Z-3 | reverse complement strand
GGTCGACTACGAGAACGCCGCACTGACCGAGCCCGAAGCCGCATAGAGGAGTCCTCCACGATTCCGGGGGAACCACAGTTCTGACGCCGCTCATTGCGGCCGTCGCAGCCTGCAACACAAGTCAGCCCACCCCCGCGGCTGAACCAGCGCACACGGTCACCGTTACCGAGTCCGGCGCGCCCGACACGGCGGCTACATCCGGCGCTCCGGTGGCTCCGACGTCTGCCGACTCGACCAAGTTGGCACCGGGGACAACACGTACCGACCAGCAGCAACACCGTCCCGTCACCGGCACACCGACAAAACCATCGCGCGACGACGCCAATGTCGACGCCCGCGATTTCGAAACGGCACCGGGGCAGTACTTCTTCCGCTCCCCCAGCGGCAACGTGTGGTGCGCCATCCGCGTCGACGGCGACGGCAACCCGCCCTTCGGCTGCCAGGCGGCGTCGTCGGTGCCGGCTTCTTCGGGAGTCACCTGCCGCAACACGGCCAACCATTCGTATGCCGTTCGCATCGACGGTGACAAAGTCACGCAGTTCTGCACCTCTCAGGGCATCTTCACCGCGCCGAGTCCACGCACCCTCGCCTACGGCCAGACGATCATGGTGCGTGGCAACTCATGTACCTCAACTACGGCGGGCATGACCTGTTATGGGCGCAGCGGTTTCATCATCTCGCGCGATGTGAACCGGGTGCTGCCCTAAATACGGACACCTACAGCAGCCCACGAATGTAGGCGGCCTGCCCGATGTGTTGCGCGTCGTCGTCGAGCACACTGACCAGTCGCACCCCCATGGTGACCGCGGGAGTCCAGTTATCGTCGACGACGACGTCGAGGTCGGCGTCGGTTGGGTCAGCACCCGAATGGCCGGTGAAACCACCGGGCGGTGGTGACTTTTCGCCCGGTGGGAGCGGTATCACGCCGGGCCACCCCGGATTGCGATAGACCGGCGCAGCCGCGCCGTAGCCTGACACGTTCTCGTGTAGGGTGAATTATGTTGGTGTGCACTGATTTCAACCGAGCGGCGGCGCTTCGGCCCTGGCGTAGAATTCATGAACGAGCCTTCATAGATGTTGGCTTGAGTTTCGGCTGGTAACCGTGGGCACGGCCCCAGGTATGGGTAAGCCCCTGGTGTGGTGGGGTTTCGGCCCTAAGCCTCGATCCACCGATCGAGGTTAAGATGCCCTGGAGACCGTCTGCCGTCAGCACAACTGCTGCCAGACAGAGTTTATGGCGCCCATGCGGGGACGAAGTCGCAGGTTCGGACGGTTCGCTCGCGAGCGGGTCGTAAGTACTTAAGATCCGCCCAGTGTCGGTTCGAGTCCGACTGGGGGCACTGTGTTGGCGTCCGATCCACGATTGTTCGATCGGGCGGCAACGGAGCCGACGACCATTGCTCCAACTATTGTCGTACCCCGTCGATACTCTGGATTTGTTCGATGACGCCGCGCCGGTGCCGCATCCTCCGATGCTGGTGGATCGTTGTTGTCGGACCCCATCGTTAGCCTGATTGTGGTTGCTGATTCGTTGGCCGCCGCCGTCTCATAGAAGGGTCGTCTGGTGTTCTCCTTCACCGATCACGACGCCGATGACACCGTGTTGTCGGCGCCGCTCGATGGTGTCGCCGAACAGATGGCCTACGCCGAGGGTGTGCGCGACACGCTGCGCTTGAGCCGCCAATCCGAGGCCCGCACCGTGCTCGGTGCCGGCATGATCGGCGACCGCGCCTACAACGACCGCATGAACGGACAAGGCCCACACGCCAACTCCAGCTCCCACACCGCAGCCCACAAATACGCCATCGGCGAGATCTCCCTGCAACTGGGCATCACCCGCGGCAAAGCCGGCGAATGGGCCTCACTGGCACACATGCTGGCCGACTTGCCCAAAATCCGGTTGGCCTACCTCGCCGGAGACTTCAGCACCCACCGCGTCACCGAACTGGCCACCAGCTCGCAGACCGCCCCCAAAGGCAACCTGCGACCACGCCTCAACGACATCCTCGACCAAGCGCTCGGTCCCCGACCCGACACCCCAGTCGAGGAACCCACCCCAGACGCAGACGCGTGCGCCGACGGTGACGGTGACGCGAGCGTTGACGGCGACAGCGACCCGGACGGCCGCGACGAGACACCCCAGGACCCGGCCGAAGCGCCCGTCGATTTCGAAGACATCGCCCTGGAACTGGCCTACCGGCCCACCCCCGACACCGTGCTGCGCGACGAACTCGACAGCGCACTGATCAGCCTGGACCCCGACGCGCACGCCCAAGCCCGCGAAGACGTCGCCCAAGCCTTCCAGAACGTCACCTTCGCCAAAGAAGCCTTCGGCCACATGCAAATGTCGGCCTGCCTGAGCGCCGAACACGCCATCCACCTCCAACACCGCATCGCCGACCTCATCGCCGAACGCGTCTGCCGCCGCGACCCCCGCCGCGTCGGACACCGACGCGCCATCGCCCTCGCCGAAATCCACAGCGTCCCCGACGTGCGCCTGGAATGCGCATGCGGCTACGACACCTGCACCGCCCGCACCCGCAAGCGGGCCGCCGACGCGACCCCGTCGGTGGCGGTCGACGACAACGCGGTCACACCCGAGACCACGGCCACGCCCGTCGACGAGAGCACGGACTCCGCCGGCACCGATGAGCCCACCGAACCCGACACCACTACGGTCGAACCTTCTGCCGCACAGTCGACTTCCACCGACACCGCCGCTGATCCGACATCCGACGACGACCCCGGCGACGGTAGCGAATCAACAACGTGGACCGCGCGATGCGATGCACCGACCCCCGACGTGCGCGGACCGTCAGCCGACTGCCCCGACAACGTGGGGTCTGCACACAACCCCACCGAGGTCGACCCGCTCGCACACCACCACGTCGCCGAACACACAGTCGACGACGAAAGCCCAGGCCACCAAAGCCCACCCGACGGAAAACGACGCCCAGTCAACGGGAAACAGCGCCCAGTCGACGGGAAACGACGCACACTCGACGTGCGGCGGGTGCGCTGGAACGAGTCGGTACCTGCCGTCCTCGCACCGGCACCGGCGGTGCTCGAGCCCCGCTGCGCGGCGACCCCGCGCGTCCACCGGATCTTTCGCTACCGCGACTATCGCTGCCGACACCCGTAGGCGCAGGGCCGTCTCGCACGCGAGGCACAGCTATGCGCGGCGTCCACACCCGACCGCAGGGGCCGGGCGTTGACGCATGCACATCTGACGGCCATGACCCGACTACGAGCCCCCAGAAATGGGGTCAGTCATCTACATTGACGATTCAGGTTCATACATTTGGTCGATAGATTTGCGATTTCGAATCTCCGTAACGTCATCAGAAGTATCGGGCATCGCACGGTACGAAGCATTGCTGCACTCAGCCCCGCAGCACGTATGTGACGGAGAAATGACATTGGCGCACCGCGGTAAGCATCGCCGACCAGCACAGTTGTCAACGAACCGATTCCGGAGCACATCGACGCGCGCGACAGCGGTATCGGCCGTCGCCGGAGCCGTGTGCATCGCGACGCTCGGCCCCCTCGGACCCGCATCGGCGGGCGCCACCGCCGTCGTCGACGACCTGATCGACGACGGCATCGTCTACGACGCGACCGACGACACCAACGGCCTCGACTTCCTGGACGACGTGCCCGGAAACGCGATCATCGTCGTGACCCCGGGGACCGATGACGCAACGCTCTTCCCGCGCATCTATCCACTCATGGGCAGCCGGACCACCCTGGTGGTCAACTATCCCGAGTCGTTCGGTCCCATCATCGCCGGCAAGACCGGGACACTGCCCTTCCTGGCGCCGCTCTATGACGACTCGAAAGACGTGGCAGTCGACCGCAATCTCGACGTCATGCGCGCGTTCGCCGGCGCAGCGCCCGGAGGGCCTCCGATGGTGGTCTACACCGGCTACTCGCAGGGCGCCGACGCCGTCGGCAATGCAGCCGAGATCGCCCACGAGGGTGGCTACCTCGATCCCACACGGACACGGATCGTCTTGGTCTCCGATCCGCGCAGCCCGTGGGGGATCAAGTCGTGGCTGGCCGATACGCCGATTCTGCCGCAGATCGCCGGCGTGATCGGCATCGAATCCGACGGGGCCCGCAACCCCGGCGCGACCGGGAACACTCCCGTGACGTCGGTGATCGTCGTCGGAGACCCCGTCGCCAACTTCCAGTGGGTGTGGTACCGGCCCGTGTCGTCGCTGATCGTCGACGCCGCAGGGTTTCTCACCGTCCACAGCGGCAACGGACCGCAGACATACGCCGACATCAACCGGTTCGACGACCCGACGGTCTACCACAGCGTCGACGGCAACACACGCTACGAGGTGTACGACGTCGGACATCCACTCGCGCTGGCCACCCAATGGGTGCACGACGAACTGGGCATCCCCTACACCGCCGATGATGTCGAGGACTGGAACCGGGCGGCCGAAGCCTTCTATCCGATGCAGCGACCCGGAGTCGAGAACTCGGCCGTCCCGGTCACGGCTGCCCCCACCCCATACAGCGTGACGATGACCTCCGCCGCGGCCACCGGTGCGCCTGATACCGGAGCCGACCAGAGACAGTCCCGCGCTGCCACAGACACATCGGCGACTGATCCCACCGATGATCCGTCTCCCACATCCGCCCGAATCAGTCCGAGCACGTCGGAGATCGCCGCGGCACCGGACCCGGTACCGCAAGCACCAGAGCCGACGCCGCCCACGACACAGTCCACGCCGCCGTCCGTCGACACCGGGCCGAGCGTCGACAACCAGGTACCGGCCCCGACCGTCGTCGCGGACTCCCCGGACGACCACGCCGACAACACGCCGGACACGACCGGACCGAGTGCTGAGTCCGCGTCGGGCAGTGCCGATCCGGACAGCGGGGTCGCGCCCGACACCGTCACTTCACCGGAGACGGACACCTCGCCGGAAACTGCGGCCTCCACCGACGACGCCTCGGCGGGCTCGACCGAGAACTGACCGGCGGCGACGAACAACGCCGCCGGGCGTCAGCCCAGCGTGACCTTCCCGTCGGCGACGCTGATCGGTCGCGATGCCAACGGCTCGGTCGCGGGGCCTTCGATGACACTGCCGTCCTCGGCGGAGAACTTGCTGCCGTGACAGGGGCAGATGATCTCGTTGTCGGTGACATCGCTGACCGTGCAGCCCTTGTGGGTGCAGACCGCGGAGAATGCCTTGTACTCCCCGTCGGCAGGGTGGGTGACGACCGTCTTCACCGCCTCCATCACCACACCCCCACCGACGGCGATAGAGGCGGCATCGGGCAGCAGCCCGCCATCCCCGGACGATTCGGCACCGGACGAATCGGCATCGGCCGTGGTGGTGGACGCCGAATCGGTGCTGTCGTCGGACCCGCAGGCCGCGAGTGCGGCCGCACCGGCAACGGCGGCCGCACCGCCGAGCACCTTGCGTCGTCCGATCGTAATGGGCATGTTGACGTTGCTCATGACTCTCCCGGGCTGTGGGTAACTGGCATGACCTCGCGTTCATCGTGCCAAACATCGGGAGCCGCCACACCCGGGCCGCAGGATTGGCCGCAACGCGATCTCCCGGACGTCACGGGCGATGTGCGCGGTCCCGACCTACCGGGCCGCGTCTGGGCATAGGCTCGCGAGGTGACCGACGCACGACCCGCCGCCGGATCGCCGCGCGAACTCGCGGCGGCTCTCGAGTCCACCGGCTATCTCGCCGATGACGGTCTGGCCATGGCCGCCTTCCTCGCCTTGCGAATGGGACGACCCCTGTTCTGCGAGGGCGAACCGGGCACCGGCAAGACATCACTCGCGGTAGCACTGGCCGAGGCGTTGCAACTGCCACTGATCCGGCTGCAATGTCACGAGGGCATCGATGCCTCGCAGGCTCTCTACGACTGGGATTTCCCGCGCCAACTGCTGCACCTGCGCACACTCGAAGCGGCCAGCGGCGGCGCTCTGGACGCCGACGCAGCCGAATCCTCGCTCTACACCGAACGTTTCCTGCTCGCCCGGCCGCTCCTTCAGGCACTCACCGACGCGCCCTGTGTACTCCTCGTCGACGAGATCGACCGCGCCGACGACGAGTTCGAGGCGTTCCTGCTCGAGTTGCTGGACGAGAACGCGGTGACGATCCCCGAACTCGGACACATCCGGGCCGCAACGCCGCCACTGACGATCCTGACCTCCAACCGGACCCGTGAGGTGCACGACGCGCTCAAACGCCGATGCCTCTATCACTGGCTACAACACCCCGACCTGGACCGCGAGATCGCCATCATGCATCGCCGGGTACCGGGCATCGCCGACGACCTGGCCACCCAGGTGGCACAGGCAGTGCACGTCCTGCGCGGCCTGGAATTGCTGAAACCACCGGGCGTGGCCGAGACCCTGGATTGGGCACGCGCCCTGCGCGAACTCGATCGTGATGTGCTCGACGCCGAGATCGCCGCCGCCACCCTCGGTACCGTCCTGAAGTACCGCGAAGATCTCGATCGCGTCGCCCGCGCCGGGCTGGACCGTCTGCTCGCATGACCGGCGAGCTGATCGGCGTCGCTGGGTTCGCGCGGACCCTGACACACGCCGGGCTGCCGGTCGCGACCGACTCCGTCGAAACGTTCCTCCGCGCGCTGCGCGAGATCGACCTCGCCGACGTCGACGCGGTGTATTGGGCCGGCCGGGCAACCCTGTGCCGTGACCCGGACGACCAGCCGCGCTTCGATCTCGCCTTCGACGCCTGGTTCGGCGATCAGGTCCCACGCGCCACCCGACGCCCCACCCAGCCCAAGCACAGCCCGATGGCCGCGCTTCAGACCGCCGGCGAACAGCGCACAGACGGATCGGGGCCACAGCTGGCGGTGGCCGCCGACGACACCGAGGTGCTGCGCCACCGCGACATCTCCTCGCTGTCGGCGGCCGAACGCGCCCACCTCGCCGAACTCATCGCGGAGTTGCGGCCGCGCCCGCCGCGGCGGGCCGCCCTACGTCGTACCCCGGCCCGGCGGGGACGGGTCGATCCACGACGCACCGTGCGCGACATGCTCGCCGCCGGGGGCGAACCGGTACGTCCGAGCCACCATCGATCCGCCACCCGGCCACGCCGCGTGGTACTGCTGTTGGATGTCTCCGGATCGATGAGCCCCTACGCCGATGCCCTGCTGCGCTTCGCGCATGTGGTGACCCGCGCGAACCCGTCCGGGACCGAGGTGTTCTCCCTCGGCACCCGGCTCACGCGACTCTCGGTGGCGTTACGCGCCCGCGATCCCGAACTGGCGCTCGCCGCCGCCGGTCGCGCCGTGCCGGACTGGGCGGGCGGAACTCGGCTCGGCGACACACTGCAGGCTTTTCTGGACCGGTGGGGTCGACGGGGATTGGCGCGTGGCGCGGTGGTGGTGATCTTCTCCGACGGTTGGGAGCGCGGCGATCCGGCGCTGCTCGGGCAACAGATGGCACACCTGCGTCGCCTCGCCAAGGCTGTGTTGTGGGTCAACCCGCACGCCGGTGCGCCCGGCTACCAGCCCGTGCAGGGCGGGATCGCCGCCGCACTACCCCACCTCGACCTGCTGCTCGCCGGACACTCGCTGGCGACGTTGCAGGAACTGCTGGTTGCGGTCCGCGAGGCCTGATTCGTGTCTCGCAGGACACCAGCTCATAACGGCGACGAATCCGGGGCGCCTAGTACGGATTCCGCGATTTCGGTGATCTGGGACACAGTGGTGGCGCAGAGTGACGGTGGAAGGTTTCGCCCGGCGCCAGCCCACGACTGCCGGCATGCATTGGAGGCCCCATGCGCATCACCCTCACCGTCGACGGCACAACCTACACCGACGACGTCGAACCACGGACGCTACTCGTCCACCACCTACGCAATCAGCTGGGCAAGGTCGGCACCGTGGTCGGTTGCGACACGAGCAACTGCGGCGCCTGCACCGTCCTGCTGAACGGACACAGCGTCAAGTCCTGCTCGGTCCTGGCCGTGCAGGCCGACGGCGCCGACGTCACCACCGTCGAAGGGCTCGCCCGCGACGGCACGTTGCATCCCGTGCAGGCGGCATTCCGCGACAACCACGGCCTGCAATGCGGTTACTGCACTCCCGGCATGATCATGTCGACGATCGATCTGCTCGGCGACAACCCGAGTCCCGATGAGCACGCGGTACGCGAAGGCCTCGAAGGCAACCTGTGCCGCTGCACCGGCTACCAGAACATCGTCGCCGCCGTCCTCGACGCCGCCGACAAAATGCAGGCCACGGGAGGTGCCCAGTGACCGCGACCGTCGAACCGAGCGCTGCCGCCGAACACGAGATCGGCAAGGCCCGCGTCCGCAAGGAAGACGACCATCTCATCACCGGCCGTACCCGCTGGACCGACAACATCGTGCTGCCCGGCATGCTGCACATCGCGATCCTGCGCAGTCCGATGGCGCACGCACGCATCGCAAGCATCGATGCCGAGGCGGCCAAGCAGATGCCCGGCGTCGTCGCCGTCTACACCGGTGCCGACCTCGCCGAGGAACAAGCCTCCCTGCCCAACGCAATGCAGATCACGCCGGACATGAAAGTCCCACCGGCGCCGTCGCTCGCAGTCGACACCGTCCGTTTCGCCGGCGAGGCGGTCGCGATCGTCGTGGCCCGTGATCCGTACGCCGCGCATGACGCGTTGGAGAGCATCGACATCGACTACGACGACCTGCCTGTCGTGCTCGATCTCGCCGCCGCCGCGCAGGACGGAGCCGACCTGGTCTATCCGGACATGGGCACCAACGTCCAGGCAGTGTGGGTGTTCGACTCGGCCGAGGCGGGCACCGGCAGCAGTGTGGAGGACGCGATCCGCGATTCCGAGGTCGTCGTGGAACGCACGCTGCGCCAACAACGCCTGATCCCCGCGTTCATGGAGCCGCGGTCGGTGGTCGTCGACCCGACGGGCCCCCAGATCACCATGTGGTCGGCCACCCAGGTCCCGCACATCCTGCGATTGATGCTCGCGATGACACTCGGCATCCCCGAACACAAGTTGCGCGTCATCGCCCCCGATGTCGGCGGCGGATTCGGCGGCAAGCTGCAGGTGTGCCCGGAAGAGGTGCTCGCACTGCTGATCGCCCGGCGCCTGGGCAAGCCGGTGAAATACACCGAGTCGCGCAGTGAGTCGATGCAGGCCGCCCACCACGGCCGCGACCAGATCCAGAAGCTCACCCTGTCGGCGAAACGTGATGGCACGGTCACCGGCATGAAAGTCGAGTTGCTCGCCGACATGGGCGCCACCCTGCGGGTGTTCACCGCTGCGGTGCCCATCCTGGGCGCGTTCATGTACAACAGCATCTACAAGTTCCCGGCTTATCACTTCTCCTGCACCAATGTCTTCACCAACAAAGTGCCCACCGACGCCTATCGCGGTGCCGGACGTCCGGAGGCCACCTTCGCCATCGAGCGGATGATGGACGAGCTCGCCACCGAACTCGACATGGATCCACTCGCGCTCCGCGAGAAGAACTGGATCCGCCACGAGGAGTTCCCGTTCGACACCGTCGCCGGATTGACCTATGACACCGGCAATTACGAGGCGGCGACCGAAAAGGCGAAGGAGCTGTTCGACTACGAGGGACTACGTCGCGAACAGGCGCAGCGCCGCGAACGCGGCGACACGGTGCAACTGGGCATCGGCGTATCCACCTTCACCGAGATGTGTGGCCTCGCGCCGTCGCGGATCATGGGTCAGCTCGGCGGCGGTGCCGGCGGGTGGGAACACGCCGCGATCCGGATGCTGCCGACCGGCAAGGTCGAGGTGGTCACCGGCAGCTCAGCCCACGGCCAGGGTCACGAGACGGCGTGGAGCCAGATCGTCGCCGACCGACTCGGCGTGCCCTTCGAGGACGTCGAGGTCTTACACGGCGACACCCAGACCTCGCCACGCGGACTCGACACCTACGGTTCGCGCTCCCTCGCGGTCGGCGGCATGGCCGTCGTCAAGGCAGCCGAGAAAGTGGTCGACAAGGCGCGTCCCATCGCCGCGCACCTGATGGAGGCGGCCGAGGACGACCTCGAGTTCACCGACGGCAAGTTCACGGTGAAGGGCACCGAGAAAGCGGTCGGCATCACCGATGTGGCGCTCGCCGTGTTCGCCGCGCACGACATGCCCGAAGGCGTTGAGCCGAATCTCGATTCGGAGGCGACATTCGATCCGGAGAACTTCTCGTTCCCGCATGGCACGCATCTGTGCGCCGTCGAGGTGGATACCGAGACGGGGTTCGTGAAGATCCGCAAGTACGTGTGCGTCGACGACATCGGCAGCGTGGTCAATCCACTCATCGTGGAAGGACAGGTGCACGGCGGTCTCGCCCAGGGCATCGCGCAGGCCCTGTACGAGGACGCGATCTACGACGAGTCGGGCACGCTGCTGTCCGGATCGTTCGCGGAGTATCTGGTGCCGGGCACTCCGGATCTGCCGCACTTCATCACCGACCGCACCGAGACCCCGGCCACCGGAAATGTGCTGGGCGTCAAGGGGGTCGGCGAGGCAGGCACCATCGCCTCGACACCCGCAGTGGTCAACTCGGTCCTCGACGCGCTGCGCCACCTCGGGGTGACCGAGGTCGAGATGCCGTGCAGTCCGATGCGGGTTTGGAAAGCCATCGAGGCGGCCCGCTCCTCGTCCACCCAGGGAGGTGCCAAGTGATTCCGTCCGAGTTCGAGTACGTCGCCCCGACCAGCCTGGCCGAGGCGCTGTCCGCACTGGCCGACGCCGGCGAGGACGCCAAGGTCATCGCGGGTGGGCAGAGCCTGATGCCGGTGTTGCGGCTGCGGTTGAACTCACCCAGCACGATCATCGATCTCGGCCGGATCGAGGAACTGCGTGGGGTGCGCGATGACGGCGACGCGCTCGTCGTCGGGGCGATGACCACCCATCACGACGTCATGACCGATGCTCTCGTCGGCCAACACGCCACGCTGCTCGCCGAGGCCACCGCGACGGTGGCCGACCCGCAGATCCGCCACCGCGGCACATTCGGCGGTTCACTCGCCCACGCCGACCCGGCCGGCGATCTCGGCGCGGTGGCCGTCGCTCTCGACACCACCATGACCGTCGCCGGGCCCAACGGCCGACGCAGCCTCGGTGCCGAAGAGTTCTTCACCGACATCTTCACCACCGCACTCGAACCCGACGAGATCCTGGTCGACATCCGCATCCCCAAGCACACCGGTTGGCGCGCCCACTACGAGAAGTTCCACCGGGTGTCACAGAGTTGGTCGATGGTCGCGGTCGCCGCGACCGTCGACGTCGACGGCGGGACCATCCGCAACGCCGCGGTCGCACTGACCAACATGGGCGCGGTACCGGTCAGGGCCCGCGGAGTGGAGCAGGCGCTGGTAGGGCAGTCCGCAGACATCGACGTGATCCGGGCGGCCGCCGACCATGCCGCCGAGGGCGCCGAACCGATGAGCGACACCAACGCCGACGCCGAGTACCGCACCCACCTGGCGAAGGTGCTCACACGCCGAGCCGTCGTCACCGCAGCGGGAGTCTGACCATGCAGCTTGAACACGCCTTCTCCGTCGACGCACCGATCGACGACGTCTGGAATGCCCTGATCGATCCCGAGAGGGTCACCGGGTGCATGCCCGGTGCCAGCCTGACCGGGGTCGATGGGGACAGCTTCACCGGCCAGATCAAAGTGAAGATCGGCCCGGTTGCCCTGGTGTACAAAGGCACCGGGACCTTCGTCGAGAAAGACGAGAGTGCCCACCGCGCGGTGATCGAGGGCAACGCCAAGGAATCCCGCGGCCAGGGCACCGCCAAGGCATCGGTCACGATGACGCTGAAGGATGAGGGCGACCAGACCACCGGGACCGTTGTCACCGACCTGGCCATCACCGGCAAACCTGCCCAGTTCGGTCGGGGCATGCTGTCGGATGTCGGCGGCAAGATCATCGACCAGTTCTCGTCCTGCCTGTCGAAGAAACTCGGTGAACCGGCGCCGGCCGCGCAACCGGCAGCCACACCACCGTCAAACGGGCAGCCGGCTGAATCCGAGAGCGCCGGGGCTGCCGCAGCCACCACCCCGGTCCAGCCGTCCACCGAGCCGCACGCCGAGGCAGAGGCGCTTGACCTCATGCAGTACGCCGGCGGCTCGGTGGCCAAGCGCGCGGCGCCGCTCGTCGGTGCGTTGGTTCTCGGCGCGATCGTGTTCATCCTGGTACGCCGTCTCCGTAGCTGAGATCGATTCCCCCATCCGGTTGAATCGCGCGGACAACGGCCCGCCGCCGGTGTAGCGTCTGCGACGCAGACCCTGCCGGTCCGGAACCGGGTGGGGACACGGGGGTGATCGTGGCAATTCGGACGACGTTGTGCCGCATGGTCGCCGGCGGTGCATCGATCATGGTGGCCTGGGCCGCCGCCGCGCCGACACAGGCGGCGCCCACGCAGGCGGTACCCACCGTTGTCGCCGCGGAGGTGATCGCCGACGGCCCGATGGTCGTCGACGGCGCGAGCACCACCTCACGCATCCGATACACCTCCACCTCGGTGCGCGGCGTGCGCACCGAGATGACCGGCACCCTCACGCTGCCGAGCGCGCCGGCCCCGGACGCCGGATGGCCACTGGCGGTGTGGAATCACATGACCGTCGGCGGCGCGGATCACTGCGCCCCGTCTACCGCGACCACCACGCATCCGGAGCTGCCTCGGATGACCTCCGGTGATCGGGTCATCGCCCATCTGCTCGACGCCGGATTCGCGGTGGTGCGCCCGGATTTCGAGGGTATCGGTGGTTCCGGACCGCATCCCTACCTCATCGCGGGATCATTGGCGCGTTCGACCATCGACGCAGCGGTCGCGGTCTCTCGGTACGACTCCCGGATCAGCCACGACGTGGTGGTCGCCGGCCACTCGGAGGGCGCGGTCGCCGCGTTGTCGGCCGGCGCCCGCGAGGCGGCACAGTGGAATGGGTTACGGCTTCGTGCCGTCGCCGCACTGGCCCCACCGACCGAGGTGGCCGCAATCCTCGACGCATTGTCCGGCGTACCGCTGGCGGGCCCCGCGATCAATGAACTGGTCGGCCTGGCCGCGCTGTTGGGCAGTGGCGCGGCAGCAGCGGATCCGGATTTCGCCGACCTGATGACGCACGGTGGTCTCAGTCGATCCGCGACCGTGCTGCTGCCCCACATCGAGGATCGATGCTATGCCGAACTCACCGAGCCCGACTCCTTCGGCGGACTCGCACCGACCCAGCTACTCGGCCCCGCGGGCGCGCAGATGAAGGCGAAGCTGGTGGAGATTCTCGAGCGCAACGACGTGCGGAATCTGCATATCCCCGCGCAGATTCCGGTTCGCGTGGATGCCGGATTCACCGACACGGTGGCACCGCAGCCTCTCGTCACGCGATTGGTCGACACCTACCGCCACAACGGAATGTCGGTGACCTACGTCGAGCATCCGGTCGGCCACGCCGGCGTGGCAACCGAGCCGGGTGCGGCCACCGACATCGCGCGGTGGTTGATCGCACAGGTGTGAAGCCCGGGCAGCACCCGAGCACCGCACCACCCGCGTGATGTACTCGTGCGATGACCACGTTCCCCGCCCTGACAGAGACACCGCTGGCGATGGCGGACGCGAATGCCGCCGGGCTCACCCTCGGCATCGCCGTCTATGCTGCGGCGATCCTGATCGGCATCGGCGTCGGCATCAACGCCGTGACCACCGGGCGCCGACGTCGTGCGGTGATCGCCGCGACCGTGGTGCTGGTGCTCACACTCGCCGGCCTGGTGATCGCGATCGCGAGCAGTATCGGCTAGTCGGGTCGCCCGGGCCGGTGCACCTCACGCCGATGCGGCGAATGCCGCGCGGAGCGCCGCCGTCTGCATCCGGAAGAACTCCTTGGACACCGGCGCGTTCGTCTGGATCAGGTCGAAGGCGTGATAGGCGCCGGGGATCACCTCCAGCGCGCAGTCCACCCCGGACTCGCGTAGGCGCTTCGCGTAGGCCACATCTTCATCATGGAAGAGGTCGAGTTCGCCGACGCCGATCCACGCCGGTGCAAGTCCGGTGAGATCGTCGCGACGAGCCGGCGCGACGATCTCGGGCGCGGCGCCGCCCAGGTAAGCCCCCCACCCGAACCGGTTGGAACTGCTGTTCCACATCCTGAATCGGTTCTCGATCGGCGACGGTCCGGCGGCGCCGGTGCGGTCGTCGAGCATCGGGTAGGCCAGCAGCTGCAGGACCGGTGCGCTCTCGCGACGTTCTTTGACCCGCAACGCCACCTGGGCGGCCAAACCACCGCCGGCACTCGCGCCGCCGATCGCCACCCGGGACGCATCCACACCATCGATCTCGTAGGCGAGCTGCAGGGCCTCGTGGCAGTCGTCGAGTGCCGCCGGGAACGGATTTTCGGGCGCCAACCGATAGTCCACCGAGATCACGACGGCGCCGATTTCGGCGCACAATCGCCGGCACAGGTCGTCGTCCTGCCGGGCCTCGCCAAGCACGAATCCACCGCCGTGAATCCACACCAGGGCCGGCGCCACCGCACGCCCACCGGTAGGCCGGAAGATGCGCACCCCGCCGCCGGAGGGCAGTGACCTCACCTCGACACCGCGATCACGCTGCAGCCGGGCGAGCCCGCCCTGTAGGAAGCGGACGATCCGCAGGCTTCGCGGGCCGGCGAGCCCGCGCGGCAACACACGTGCCGAACGCGCCAGGTCGGGATGAAACTCGTGCTGTGCGGTCATGGTCGACGCTCACCTTTCGCTGCGATTGGTTGAATCCAGGTATAACGCGGCAGAATCTCGCCCGATGAACATCGACGAGATCGGCACACGACGCTTTGCCCTCCCCGCGGTTCTGCTGGTGCTGTTCACCACTGGATGGGGCGCCAATCACTTCGCGTCGATGATCCCGGTCCTGCGGGTCGACAAGGGATTGTCCTCAACTGTGCTCACCGGCGCGTTCGGCATCTACGCACTCGGGCTGCTGCCGGGCCTGTTCGGCGGCGGCACGTTGTCGGATCGGACCGGCCGGCGGCCGGTGGTGTTGACCGGCGCGGTCCTGGCCGGGATCGGAAATCTGATGATGATCGTCTGGCACGAGGAGGCCGGAGTGCTCGTCGGTCGCCTCGTCGTCGGGCTCGGGGCCGGACTCACCATCAGCGCCGGCACCGCCTGGGCTGCGGACCTGCGCGGCCGATCCGGAGCGACGCTGGCCGGGGCCATCCTGACCACCGGCTTCGCCCTCGGCCCCGTCATCACCGGTCTGCTCGCCGAGTTCGTCCCGCATCGACTCGAGATGCCGTTCGCGGTGTCCGGGATCGCGTCGATCGCCGTGGCCGCGGCGGCAGTGGCACTCACGCCCGCGACCCCGGCACCCACCGCGCACGGCGCATCCGTCGACGATCCAGGGCGACGATCTGTGGGTGCCGCGTTGTCCTGGTCGGTGCCGATGGCGCTGTGGGTGTTCTCGTCGGTGACCGTCGCCGTCGTGGTGATGGCCGAGCGCATCGCCGACCGCTACGACGGCGCGTGGGTGCCCGGCCTGGCGGCCGCGTTGAGTCTGGGGTCGGGAGTGATCATCCAGTTCGTGGTGCGCCGACTGCACAGCGGCCCGTCGGCCGGGGTCGTGGGGGCAGCGCTGGCAGCCGCAGGCTTCCTGCTCGCAGCCGCGGGAGGCGCGCACCCGAGTATGGCCCTGTTCGTGATCACCGCGATCGTGTTGGGTCTTGCCTACGGTCTGTGTCTGCGCGACGGACTGATGGATGTCGAGACGATGACACCGTCGGAGAACCGGGGTGCGGTGACCGGGATGTTCTATGTCGCCTGCTACCTGGGGTTCGGATTGCCGGTGCTACTCACCAGCATTCGGCCCTCGACCGGTGTCGTCGCCCCGCTGGTCGTCCTGGCGGCCGCCGCCGCAGTGGCGTCGCTCGCCCGTGCCCTGCGCCTGCGCCGCCGCGTCTGACCGGCTCGCGACGCAGCGTCACGCAGGCAAGAAGACGCGACCACCGATCGCACCCCGTACGGTCCGGGCGGCAACGGTCACCCAGGCCGCGAGCAGAACGACGTAGAGCGCGGCACCCAGATCGCGAATCGGCGTGGAGTCCAGGGCGAACCCCAACGCGCACAGGCCCGTCACACAGGTGCCGACGGGAAAGGTGAAGCTCCACCAGGTCAGCGCAAACGGCAGCCCGCGGCGCACAGTTCGTACGGTGACGGCCACGGCGAGTGTGAACATGGCGATGCCGAAGCCACCCATCACCAACCCGTAAACGATGCCGAACACGGTCAGACCGACCGCGATCGGTGCGTGCCCACCGGTGAACACCAGATGCGACTGGACTGCGAGGAGGTTGGCCGCGGTGATCGACTGGCCGACCATGCCGAGCGTGATCCAGATCGTCGGGGCCGACCGCGACACCGGCACCCCACCGCGGAGCAGTCGGGCATAGATCAACGTCATGGTCATCAATCCGAGGATCAAACTCATGCCGAACAGTGCATAACAGCCGGCCAGCATCGTCAGTCGCAGCTGTCCAGCCGGAACGTAGGCCACCAGTGCGGCGCCCGTGGACGCCGACACCATCGGGGGCACCACCGGCATCAGCCAGGCGGGCAGGGCCGCGTGTTCGGACTTCTGCTCGGCGGTCATCATCGCGAACGGCACCCAGACCGCGGTCGCCACGCCGATCGCGGTGCCGGCTGCCCACAGCACGCCACTGATCGACAGTGCGACCGCGCCGCCCAGGATCGGCTCACCGAGATGCAGGGTGCCCGCGCCGACGGTGAGCAGAGCCATCGGCAACGCACCGTAGAACTGCGACATCACCGGGTCGGTGGCATACCGGCGCGCGGTCTCGCCGTGGCGACGCCAATGCACGGCGAACGCGACGCTGATCGCGACGAGCAGCACCGACGCGAGCAGCCAGATCGCGGTCGCGAACGCGGTGATGATCGCCGACTGCACCGGCAGCACGATCGCCGCGTTCGCGACGATCCCGGTGCCCATCACCGCAGCGAACCAGTTCGGCGTCAGGTGCTCGAACACCTGACGCGGATGGTCGAGATCGGGAAGGAGACGACGACGGACAACTCCGGTGCGCTCGAGCGTGGCGGTCATGGCTCCACTGTCGAGGAATCGCGCGTCCTCCGGCAGAGGGCCCGACCTTGTGTGCCCACAACCACCAATTGTGGGGCGCCACCGTCCCCGCTTGTGACCTCCGCACCGTATCGGCGGCAGACGGGATCAGTCCACCGACATCTCCCCCAGCTCCGACCAGCCGTCCTGATCGAGCGTGACGTTGATGATGTCGGGCGTGCGCTGCAGATACTTCGGCAACTCGGTCGTCGCGACCTGGAAGTGCGAGCTGTTCACATGCGCCTCGGCGGCGTCATCGTCGAACGCCTCGGTGAGCACGTAGGTGTTCGGATCGTCGAGACTGCGCGCCCACTCGAAGAACCTATTGCCCGGCTCGGCGCGGGTGGCCTCGGTAAAACTCTGTACGAGATCAGGCCATTGATCGGCGAATTCGGGCTTGATGGGCCACTTTGCCACGATGAAGATCATGCTCCCACTGTAATGATCCCAGCCCTGTCCACCACCTCGTCGCCGTCTCAATCAGAGACGGATATATCTGACAACCACCGTTTCCCGGAAGCCTCGTCGGCGATACCCGGAGGCGGCATAGTGTGGTGGAGACAACACGTGTCGAGTCGGAGGTACTACATGCGCGAGATCACCAAGTTCTACATCGACGGTTCGTGGGCCGAGCCCGCCGAGCTCAACCTCATCGACGTGATCAATCCGGCCACCGAGAAGGCCGCCGGCCACGTCGCCCTGGGCACCGCCGCCGACGTCGACAAGGCCGTCGACGCCGCCCGCAAGGCGTTTGTGACCTGGAGCCAAACGTCGGTGGACGAACGGGTCACCATCCTCAACGCCGTCGTCGCCGAGTACCAGAAGCGGATGCCCGATCTCGCCGCGGCAGTCACCGAGGAGATGGGCGCGCCCAGCGGCCTGGCCAACAACGTCCAGGTACCGATCGGACTGGCGCATTTGATGACCGCGGCCGCCCAGCTACCCACCTTCAGCTTCAGTGAGGATCGCGGGACCTCGCGGATCGTCAAGGAGCCGATTGGCGTGTGCGGCTTCATCACCCCGTGGAACTGGCCGCTCAACCAGGTCATGTGCAAGGTGGCCCCGGCGCTCGCGACCGGCTGCACCATGGTGCTCAAGCCGTCAGAGGTGGCCCCGTTCAGTGCCGCGATCGTCGCCGAGATCTTCGATGCCGCAGGCGTTCCCGCCGGCGTGTTCAACCTTGTCAACGGCGACGGCCCGGGCGTCGGCACCGCACTGGCCGCGCACCCGGGGATCGACATGGTCTCGTTCACCGGTAGCACCCGCGCCGGCATCGAGGTGGCCAAGAACGCCGCACCGACCGTCAAGCGCGTGGCCCAGGAACTCGGCGGCAAGAGCCCGAACATCATCCTCGACGACGAAGATTTCGCCGCCAACGTTGCCGGCGGTGTCGCAGCGATGATGATGAACTCCGGCCAGTCCTGCAACGCACCCACCCGAATGCTGGTCCCCTCGTCCCGGATGGCCGAGGCCGAGGAGGCGGCGAAGTCGGTCGAGGCCACCCTCACCGTCGGCGACCCGAGCGGTGACGTCCGGTTGGGTCCGGTGGTGTCCGAGCCGCAGTTCACCAAGATCCAGGGACTCATCGACCGCGGTGTGGCCGAGGGTGCCAAGGTGGTGTTCGGCGGGCCGGGACGCCCCGATGAGCTGCCCACCGGCTACTACGTCCGCCCCACCGTGTTCTCCGAGGTCACCAACGACATGGAGATCGCACGCACCGAGATCTTCGGCCCGGTGCTGGTGATGATCGGCTACGACTCGCTCGACAACGCGATCGAGATCGCCAACGACACCGAGTACGGACTGGCCGGCTATGTGTCCGGCAAGGACGTCGACGAGGTGCGCAAGGTGGGCGCACGGATCCGCGCCGGTTCCATCTCACTCAACGGCGCACAGCTCGATCCGGTCGCACCGTTCGGCGGCTACAAGCAGAGCGGTAACGGCCGTGAGTGGGGCGACTACGCTTTCGACGAGTTCCTCGAGGTGAAGTCGCTGCTCGGCTACGACGCCTGACACACCTCCCCGGGCCCCCCTCTCACGACCCGGGTTCTCCTCTCCCGACGACCGCTCTCGTATCACCTGCGAGGGCGGTCGTCGTGTGTCCGGGGCCGCCCCGGTGTCACGTCGCGGGTAGTCACATCGCGGGTAGTCACATCGCGGGCAGCCACGCCCCGTGCAGCCCCGCCGGCACCCTGATCGGCATGTGCACGGTGGCGAGCGGACCGGCGGCCGGATCGTCGGCGGGCAGGATGTAGAAGTACGACGACATGTCGGTCGGATCGGTACCGAACGCGCCCCAGTAGTCGCGCTCGGTCCCGGGCAGATAGATGGGCTCGCCGATCGCCACCGCTGGACGCCAACAGGACTCGCTGCCGGAACGGAGGTCGTGGAACCAAAGGCTGTCGAGTTCGCCGGAGTCGCCGGCACTCTTGCCGACCGTCGCCACCTGCGTATGTGACCGGGTGAGCATCCGGTCGTCGACTCGTGGGAACTCGACGTTGACACTGGTGCCCATGGTGGTCCGGACGATGGTGCCGCGGGCCGGGTCGAGTACCGCCCGAACCAGAGCGGAGGTCGCCGGGGTCGGCATGTCGGCGAAGCCACCCGGGTAGGTCCACTCGACGTAGTCGACGGTCACCGTGTCCGCGCCCGGTGTGTCGAACCCATTCGCGAAGTGCCACACCCACATCGGCTCGGCGTCGATCCAACCGATCGCGGAACCGTCCCGCGGGATCAGCGCGATGCGGGTACCGGAATCCGGTTGCCACCGCAGCAACCCGCCACCACTGAGCAGCGCCTCGATGTCGAAGACCAACGGGCACAGGAACAGCACGACGTAGCGCGACGTCAAGGCCATGTCGTGGATCATCAGGGGTCGGTCCACACCGTCCACCGGTGTCGGCGGTCGGAGCGTCTGACCGTCGCGGCCGATCACCGCCCACGTGAGGTACGGCGCCTCCAGTACGTAGTTGAACAGCACCAGCTCACCGGTCTCGGGGTCGAGCTTCGGGTGCGCGGTACTGCCCACTGCCATCGCGCCGTCGCAGTCGTCGCGCGCGATGGTCGCCAGGTCGGCCGGGTCGAGCCGGTAGGGCTGATCGGATTCGGCCATCGCGAGCAGCCGACCACCGTGTTCGACGACGTTGATGTCGGGCAGCTGGCGGAACGTTCCGGCGAGCTCTGGCCCCACCTCGGTGGCGGGCGGCGTGTACCCGTCGGTCAGGCCCGACCAGATGGCATGGCCGGCCTTCTCCTCGGCCACCACCATCGGTGTGCGGACGAAACGGTTGCGATAGTGCGCGGCACCGTCGCCGATGTCGAGTCGGTGCACCATCGCGTCGCCGTCGAGCGGATAGACGTAGGAGCCGATCGGATCGAACCGAGGATTCGGTCCGTTGCGCAGATAACTGCCGTGCAGGTCGTCGGGGATCTCGCCGGTCATCGCGAGGTCGCTGACGTCGACCTCCTGCCGTTGCGGCGCGAACACCCCGGACAGATGCGCATGGTGTGCCATGTCCACGGGTGCGGGGCGAGTCGGTGCAGTCTGCTCGGCGGACATTTGGATCCCCACTGTCGTTCCGATCGCCCACCACGACGTCCGGTCCGGCGCCACCGGGGCAGGGCCGCCCGAAGGGTACGGCCGCTCCCAGTGTCCCGCCTGGCACAGACGCGCGCTCGTCAATCGCGAAACGCTTGCCGCTGCCCGCCCTGTGGTCGCTGCCTCGCAGCGGATGCACAGTCGATGGCACAGCAACGATCGGTAACGCCCGCCTGCCCGGCAACGACAGACCGGGCAGCGCACGCCAGGACCTCCGCGAGGTGAGTCGTCGTGCATCGGGGGAAGTCGTAGATGTCAGGAGTCGCATGCCCAGCCAACCGGAACAGCCGGATTCGTCCATGATCGCCGACGGGTGGCGGGTGGCGCCCGACGCCACTGCCCCGACACCCCGGCGCAGTATCCGACGTCGGGTCGCGGGCCTGTCCGCCGTGGTGGTGCTGAGCCTGGGCCTGTTCGGCGTGGGATCGCTGCTCTCCGGCGGCAACACGGCATCGGCCATGGCGGGACATCCCGAGGTGTTGCGTGAGGGCTGCACCTGGGATTCGTCGGGCAACTACGTGCAGAACTGCAAGGTCTGGTCGGAGTCGCAGAACAAGTTCGTCACCGTCCAGATCCGAGCCTCCAACGGCAGCGATCAGGGCATCTACCTGCTCGACGGCATGCGCGCGCAAGAGGACCGCTCCGCGTGGACCAACGATGTGCAGGCCGCCCAGGTCTACGACGGCAGCACCGACACCACTCTGGTGATGCCGGTCGGCGGGGCGTCGTCGTTCTACACCGATTGGGACGCCGGCGCCGGTGCGGAGAACACCACGATCCAGCAGGAGACGTTCCTGACCGAGGAACTCCCCGACTACCTCGCCGAGAACTTCGGCGTCAGCAAGAACAACAACGCGATCGTCGGCCTATCCATGTCGGGTGGCCCCGCGGTGACACTCGCCGAACGTCATCCGGACCAGTTCAAGGTCGTGCAGGCGATGTCGGGTTACTACCAGACCGACAACCCGATCGGTGCGCTCGGCGTGTTCGCCAGCCAGACGATCGTGTCGAACTACACCAACGGCATCGTCAACATGTGGGGCGAACCCGGCAGTCAGCGGTGGACCGACAACGATCCGTCGAAGAACGTCAACAAACTCAACGAGAACGGGCAGGTGCTGATCATCTCGTCCGGCAACGGATTCCTCACCTCGAGCGAGATGGCGAAACTGTCCCAGCAGGATCAGATCAGCGCCATGGCGCTCGAGATGCTCTCCGCGGTGTCGACGGTCCTCATGCAACTGCAGGCCGCGCAGAGCGGCGCATCGGTGATCTCGCTGCCCAACTACGGCGGCCACACCTGGGAGAACTGGGGTCGCGGTCTCGCCGACGGCAAGGACCACGTTCTCGAGGCGCTGCGAAACAACCCGCCGGTGACCGAGAAGGTGCAGGTGGTTGACGCCTCCGGCACCCCCGACCCCGAAGGCTCCACCAAGGCCACCCAGGCCGCCCTGCTCGCCGCCAAGTCCACGCCGGCGCTCGACACCGTCGATCTATCGGCCGACCCGAGCACGTCGGCACAGTCCACGGCATCGAGCGCGTCGACCGATTCGACGTCGGCGTCGGCCACCGAGTCCGGGGAGGCTTCGACATCTTCGTCCGCCGACGACACCCAGCCCAGCACATCCACCCCGACGTCGGAGTCGCCGGCTTCCGAGTCCGGTACCGACACCGGGGAGTCGACGGTCCCGCCGAGCACTGCCCCGTCGGTCCCGACCCCGGCGCAGTCATCGATCCCGACGACAACGCCGGTGCCCTGATCCGATCCGCGATGACGCTCAGGCCGGGGTGTGCGCCGCCAGCCAGTCGACGACGTCGGTGATCACCCGGTCACGCTCGGGTTCGTTGAAGATCTCGTGATACAGGCCGTCATAGATGGTCAACGTCTTGTCCGACGATCCGGCGAGGCGTTCGACCAGTTCGCTACCCGCCGGGCTGGTCAGTACGTCGTCGCCGCCGTGCATGACCAGCAGAGGCAGCTGCAGTCGCGGTAGTCGGCGTGGAAAGGACTGCATGGTGGTGAGCATCGCAGCCCCGAGGTCGGCGGGGATCTTGCGGCGGATGACCAGCGGATCAGCGTTGTAGTCGGCGACCACCCGCGGATCACGCGAGATGGCGCTCGCGTCGAGTGCCGTGGTGGGCAGCCCCGGGGCCACCCGGGCCAGCACCGGCGCCAGTTTCATCGCGATGGGCGACATGTCGTCGCCCGGCACCACCGCCGCGCCGGACAGCGCGAGCCCGGCCAATCGATCCTGGTGGTCGAGCGCATAGTCCAGCGCGATACACCCACCCATGCTGTGCCCGACCAGAAAGGTCGGCCGGTCCGCGACGGCGGTCTCGCCGATCACGCGGTCGAGATCGTCGGTGAAGTCGGCGAAGCGCCGCAGACGCAGACGTTTGCCGCCTGAGCGACCGTGGCCCAGATGGTCGGGCACCACGGTCCGGTTGCCCGCCGCCACCAGTCGATCGACGACGTGGGTGTAGCGGCGACCGTGTTCGCCGAGGCCGTGCGCGATGACGACCACCGCCCGCGGCTGATCGATCGGGTCGATGACGTCATAGGTGATCGTCTCGCGATGGCCGCCGACAAAACTGTGTTCCACGCGCTGCATATCCACTCCCGTTTTCAGCTCCGTATGCCGAGCCTCGACGCGACGCCGCGGCCCACCGACTCGATCGCGCCCAGCGGCCGCAGCGCGGCCTCGCCGATACCCACGAGCGCCTCCACCCTGGTGACCACCTGTTCCAGCCGCGCGACGATGTCTCCCATCGACGCCACCGTGCTGTCGACCTGATCGAGCGTGACCGACAGCTTGGACAGCGTGTCGTCCATCGTGTCGATGGCCCCGTCGAGACCGCCGATGGTCTTGTTCATATCGACGAGCGTGTCCCCGAGGTCGGCGAGAATCCCCTCGACCTGATCGACGGTCATGTCCGCATTCAGCGCCGCCTGCGCGAGCTTCTTGAACCGCTGACGTTCGGGTCCGCGCGTGTCGGCGCCCCTGCCCCCGATGTCCCGATTGCCCAGTCCCTTGTCGGCCATGGCCTCCATTATTCACGCTCGATCATTTCCGGCGAGACGTTATGAACCCGTCGGGTCATTCGCCTGGAATAAGGCTCGGCTCGGCCCGGTTGAGCACGACATAGCTCAGAATTGAGCTACCTGGAAAGGAGCTGGACATGCCTGCTGTCACCGCCGATACCCGTACCCTGCCCCGCGTGCGCACCGCCGCCCCAGACGAGGTCGAACGCCCGGTGAAGTCGGTAACCACCGGTCCCCGCGGCCACGAAGGTGAGGGGTTCCCCGTCGTCCGTGCATTCGCCGGTGTCTCGTCGGCCGACCTCGACCCGTTCGTCCACATGGACCAAATGGGCGAGGTCGACTACGAGCCGGGCGAACCGAAGGGAACCTCGTGGCATCCGCATCGTGGCTTCGAGACCGTGACCTACATGATCGACGGACGGTTCCAGCATCAGGATTCCACCGGCGGCGGCGGGCTCATCGAGAATGGTGCCACCCAGTGGATGACCGCAGGTGCGGGCATCCTGCACATCGAGACGCCACCGGCCGAACTGGTCGACTCCGGTGGCCTGTTCCACGGCATCCAGCTCTGGGTGAACCTGCCGGCGGCCGACAAATTCCTGGTACCGAAGTACCAGAATCTGGAGGGCGCCCAGGTGGGACTGCTCAGTTCCGAAGACGGCGGCGCCTTGATCCGCGTCGTTGCGGGCGACGTCGACGGCCACACCGGTCCGGGATCGACCCACACCCCGATCACGTTCGCGCATGCCACCGTTTCCCCCGGTGCGCGGCTGTCGATCCCGTGGCGCCCTGATTTCAACGCACTGGTGTACGTGCTCTCCGGCCGTGGCACCGTCGGTGCCCAGTCACGGCCGATCCGGCAGGGTCAACTCGCCGTGTTCGGCACGGGTGACCGCATCACCGCGACCGCCGACGTCGGCCAGGGCTCGAACCGGCCGGCGCTGGAGCTACTGATACTCGGTGGACGCCCCATCCGCGAGCCGGTGGTCCAGTACGGACCGTTCGTCATGAACACGCGTCAACAGCTGGTGGAGGCCATCGAGGACTTCCAGGCGGGCCGTCTCGGTGTCATCCCGCCGGACGCGCTCATGCCGCACACCGGTCGGTGAGCGCCGATCCACGCCCGGCGGCCTGGCAGAACTTCATCGAGACCAGTGCCCGCCTGCAGACCATCCTCGACGAGGATCTCAAGACCACCGCGGGCATGTCGCTGGCGGACTACCAGCTGCTGATGTTGCTGTACGACGAACCGCAACGCCGGCTACGCATGCGCGAGTTGTCCGACCGACTTGTCTTCTCCACCTCGCGCTTGTCATATCAGGTCGACACGCTCGTCCGACGCGGCTGGCTGTGTCGCGAGCGCGCCGACGAGGACAGGCGCGGCAGCTATGCCGTTCTCACCGACGCCGGAGCCGCGGCCTTCCGTTCCGCCGCAACAGATCACTTGCGTTGTGTGCAGAAGCTCTTTTTCGACGCCGTGTCCGTGGACGACGGCGCGGTCCTGCTCGACATCATGACGCGACTGTCGAAGCATCTGTCCGAGAAGGGAGTCCGATGACATGCACCGGCATGTCCCACGTTGGGTCGACCCTTCGTGACAGACCTCAGCGGAGGTGCGGCATGACGTCGGCCGCCACCACCTCCAGGTGGTCGAGGTCGCTGAGGTCGAGGGTCTGCAGGTAGATCCGGTCCACACCGGCCTCCCGGTACCGTTCGATTTTCTCCACGACCTCGCCCGGGGTGCCTGCCGCTCCGTTCTCCCGCAGCTCGTCGACCTCACGACCGATCGCCTCGGCTCGGCGCGCCAATTCGGCGTCGGTCCGCCCACAGCACAGCACGAGCGCAGCGGAGAAGGTCATGGTCTCGGGGCGTCGGCCGGCGGTGGCGCATGCCGCCCGCACCCGGCCGATCTGCTCGGTAGCGGTATCGATGGGTGCGAACGCCACATTGAATTCGTCGGCGAAACGGGCGGCCACTGCCGGGGTGCGCTTCTTTCCGGCGCCGCCGATGATGATCGGCGGCCGCGGTTGCTGCTCGGGTTTTGGCAGAGCGGGCGAATCGGACAGCGCAAAGTGTTTGCCCGGGTGGTCAAATCGACGGCCCGCCGGGGTGCCCCACAGTCCGGTGACGATCTCCAGCGACTCCTCGAGCCGGTCGAAGCGTTCGCGCAGCGGGGGGAAGGGAATGCCGTAAGCCGCATGTTCGGCCTCGAACCAACCGGCTCCGAGCCCCAGTTCGACTCGCCCGCCTGACATCTGATCGACCTGCGCAACCGAGATGGCCAGCGGGCCGGGCAACCGGAAGGTCGCCGAGGTGACCAGCGTCCCGAGCCGGATGCGAGACGTCTCGCGCGCCAGCCCGGCCAGCGTCAGCCATGCATCGGTCGGTCCCGGCGTGCCCTCGACGTTCATCGCGAGGTAGTGGTCCGAACGAAAAAAGGCGTTGAACCCGAAATCCTCGGTCGCCCGCGCCACACGCAAGAGGTCGTCGTAGGTTGCACCCTGCTGGGGTTCGGTGAAGATGCGTAAGTCCACGGTTGCCAACCTACGCGCCGGGCGGCGTCACGGTGACAGTGACGGTTCGGCCGCGGTGGACAGGGTCAGGACCGCCTCCACGATCGGCTCGTGCGCCTCGATCTCGCGCTCCACTCGACGCAGATGTTCGGCAAGTTCGTGCTCGGCGAGATCCCCGACCATGTCGACGGCGGCGACCAAGTAGTACTGCATCGGTCCCACATACTCGATGTGCAAATAGGTGATCCGCTCGATGTCGGGATGCTCGAGCATCTTTCGGAGGATGGACGATCGAGTCCGCGGCATCGCCGTCTGCCCCAGCAGGAACTCGCTGTTGCGTTTGATCAGAAAGATCGCGATCACGCCCAGCAGGATGCCGACGAGGATCGACCCGATCGCATCCCAGACCGCCGACCCGGTGATCTGATGCAAAGCCATACCGAGCGCGGCGAACGCCAGCCCGGTCAACGCCGCGGCGTCCTCGAAGAACACCGCCCGCAGGGTCGTGTTGGATGTCCGATTGAGGAAGCGGAGCGGATGGATGGCGAACCGCTCACCCGCCACCCGCGCCTGACGAATCGACTGCGCAAACGAAACACCTTCCAGCACAGCCGATATCGCCAGGACGAGATAACCGATGAGATAGTTGGCGTCGGGCTCGGGTTCGGTCAACGAGGTGATGCCGTGCATCACCGACACCGCCGCGCCGACGGCGAACAGTCCGAAGCCTGCGAACAGCGACCAGATGTAGGTCTCACACCCGTAGCCGAAGGGATGGCGTTCGTCGCGGCCACGCGAACCGCGACGTTCGGCGATCAACAGAAACACCTCGTTGCCGGCGTCGGCCCACGAATGCGCGGACTCTGCCAACATCGACGCCGACCCGGTGATGGCCGCCGCAATCGTCTTGGCGATGGCGATGAGCACGTTCATCACGAACGCGATGACCACGGTCAGCATCGAGTCGCCCGACGCTCCCGAGTCGTCGTCGACAGTCGGTTCTGCCGCCGATCCGGCCGACTCGGGCGGCGTGGAGGGCTCGGTCATGCGCCGATCGTCTCACGGGTCTGCCGACCCCTCACGCACTGACCCGATATACCCCGTCCGATTCGGCGATACCTCTTCGAGGCCGGCTGCCCCAGGCACCCATCCATCTGCGACAGGGCGCCGAATAGCCCATGTCCGCACCCAACAACTCGGAGGATCACCATGCACACCATCACCAAGGCCGCACTACTGGCAACGACCGCCGCCGCCGGCGCGATCGGCCTGACCCTGTCGGCACCGAGCGCACAGGCCGCACCACAGGTGTGCCCGGCTCTACCGGGCCAGACCGCCACCATGGCGGACTGCTCGGCGTCCTCCGGTCCGACCGGCCTGACACTTGCCATCGTCGACAACGGCGGCACGGCCACGGTGACCGGCGACAACTACTCCGGTCCGGCCGCAATCGCGGTGGGGCCAGGCGCAGAAGTCTCGATGACGGGCGTGCGGCCTGGGCTTGCCATCGGCATCGCCGGACCGGGCGCAACCGTAGTGGTCGACGGAAAGAATGGACCGACCTGCGCGGGTGGACCGGCGTTCGCCGGTGACTTCCAGACCCTGCAGGGCTGCATGTCGTGACCGCAGGGCTGAGTCGGCAGCTCTGCCGGCAGCTGCCGACTCAGCCCACCAGCCCTCGGATGTAGGCGGCCTGCCCGATGTGCTGGGCGTCGTCGTCGAGAACGCTGACCAGACGGACGCCGAGGGTCACCGGCGGATCCCAGTTCTCGTCGATCACCCGGTCGAGATCGTCGTCGGAGAGTGTACGCAGGTAACCAACCGTCGCGGCGTGGGCGGCGTCGTGGTACTCCGCGAGCAGCCCGGGCTCGACGATGACCTGAGCCACCTCGTCGGGTGATTGGCCGTAGCCGGATGCCGACCGGTCGAAGGGCAGCGCGAATCGGTCGTAGAAACCGCCCGAGGTCCACACCTCGTCGGCGCCGGCGACGCCGGCGACGTCGGCGACCTGGGCGTCTTGGACCCGCGAGATGTGCCAGATCAGCCACGCGATCGTGTTCGCCTCCGGCGCCACCCGCTCGACGAGCTGCTCGGAGGTGATGCCGTCGAGGACGGCGTGGACGTTCTCCCACACGCGGCCGAAGCCGTCGATCAAGATGTCTGTGGAGCGCATACTTCCACTTCTACTCCTCGAATCACGACCGCATTGCCGTCTGCGAGCGCCGCAGGCTCCACCCCACCGCTAAGGTGTCGACGTGAGTCATCCAGGTCGCGGACACGGACACGGTCATTCGCACAACCTGTCGGAGATCCCCGCCGTGCTGTCGCCGTTGGCACGATGGTTCGTGATCGCCACGCTCAGCGTGATCGGCGTGGGCGTGGTGGTCGGTGCCGTCGTGCTGTGGCCCTCGGACACCGAGCACAGCATTCCCATGCAATTCCGCTCCGCCGACGGTGGATCGATCCAGACCGTCGACGCCCATGTCGTCGACACCCAACGGGCGGACTGCCTCAATCCGCTGACCGGCACCGTGCAGGACAGTGCCGAGTTCCAGCTTCCCGGCGCCTCGCCGACCGGGCCGTGTATCGCGGCGACCGTGCAGCTCGACGATGGCGACGATCGGGGACGACACACGCTGCTGGAGATCCCCACCAACCGAGCGCAATCCGGCTCCGAACCCGGTGCGCTCGCCCCGCCGGCAGACCAGCTCGACCAGCCGCAGGCGGGACAGCCGACCCTTGCGGTCGGGGACAAGATCCGGCTCAGCGTGGTCCCGGGCCCGGACGGCAACACGCGCTACACCTTCTTCGACTATCGGCGCACGGTACCGACCATCATCTGGGCGTTGCTGTTCGTCGGTGCCGTGGTGCTCGTTGCGGCCTGGCGCGGGCTCCGGTCGATCATCGGGCTGGTCTTCGCGTTCCTGGTCCTCGGCATCTTCACCCTGCCGGCCATTCTGGACGGGAAGTCGCCGGTGGCGGTCGCGGTGGTGTCGTCGGCGGCCATCTTGTTCGTTGTGCTCTACCTAGCGCACGGCATCAGCCTGCGAACGAGTTCGGCCCTGTTGGGCACCTTGGTGTCGTTGGTGCTCGCCGGCGTGCTGAGTTGGTTGTCCATCGAGACGATGCACATCACCGGCCTGTCGGGGGATCAGACGGTCAACCTGCAGGTGTATCAGAGCAGTATCTCGATCAGTGGGCTGCTGCTCGCCGGGTTCATCATCGGCACCCTCGGCGTGCTCAACGACGTCACGATCACCCAGGCGTCGGCGGCGTTCGAACTCGCCGCCGCCGGCGAGCCCACTCGGCTGGCGACCTTCCGCGCCGCGATGCGAGTGGGCCGCGACCACATCGCCAGCACGGTGTACACGCTGGTGTTCGCATATGCAGGCAGTGCGCTGCCCCTGTTGCTGCTCTTCTCGGTGGCCCAACAACCCTTCGGCTCGCTGGTCACCACCGATGCGATCGCGGTGGAACTGGCCCGCTCGTTCGTGGGCGGCATCGCAATCGCGTTGTCGGTTCCACTCACCACGGTCATCGCGGCCGCGCTGACCCGCCCCGCCGGCGCCACACCGGCCGGCGCGGGGTCGGAGCCGCCCTCGCCGCCTCCTGCGCCGGCGGCGACGCCACGCCCGGGTGGCCGCCACGCACGCCCCGACCTCTGACCGTCACGCAGCCGCCGTTGGTCGACACCTTTTGCGTACGCGAGTCAGCATCGTCCCGTCGGCAGTTGTGGGAGGTTGCGCTCCAGCCAGTCCCCCACCCGATTGAGCATCCGGGTGCCCGTGGTGAACGAGCCGTTGCGCGGAATGGCCGCCATCGAGACCGCGACATCACCGCGGGTGGTCGTGATCACCGCGAGCTGCCGGACCAGGTACCCCGCCGACCGGGAGGTCGCCGGTCCCCAGCCACCCTTCACCGCCGTCACCGCCCCCTTGTTCGGCGCCATCGTCGCCACACCCCACTGCTGGTTGGCCGCCACGTTGCTCATCAGCCGGATCACATCCTCGCTACCAGGCATACAGGGCAGATGCGCCCCGAAACGTGCCTGGTCGGCCAACGCCCACGGGGTGTAGCCGGGGTAGGACGGCGGGTCATCCGCCTCCGAACTGACCTGCGTGCGGGTGTCATGCCCTTCGCGCAGTACCGCGGTCACCGCGTCGACCGAACTCTGGCCACCCCCTAACGCACCCCACAGCTCGCCGGCGGCGTCATTGTCGGAGAACGTGATCGCCTTGTCTTCCTCTGCGGCCACGGCCGCACCGTACCGGCGCTGCGCGGCCAGCGACACCGGCACTTTCAAGGTCGACCACGCACGGCCGGTGGTGAGGTCACCCATCGTGATGACGCGATCGGAACCAACCGCCACGATCGCCAGTCCCACCTTGCCCGGTTGTGATCTGCGCATGCTCTTCTGCATCTTCGCGAAACTGCTGATGAGCTTCTTCTCGGTGGGCACCGGCGGCTCGAGGAACTTCGCGATCTGCGGCGGCAGCGGCGGGAGTTGAGGTGGCCACCACGCGGGTGAGGCAGCAGCAGTCGCCGATCCGAGGAGCAACGAACCGGCGATTGTCACGGCGGTCACCGTGACAATCAACTTCACACGAGTCACTTGCGTCTCCCTAGTCACATCAGTAACAGGAGACTAAACGGGATCACCCCTCGATGCCCAGCTCGATACGAAGTTGTAGTAATCCGCTCACCTGCCACGCTCGTGGCGATACGACACTAATCCGTACGAACTCGCCACTGCCCCATGCCGAGGAACACCATGACCAACTGGCGCTCGGTCCGGGCGACGATATCGCGCTCGGCCTCTCGACCGCGGTAATCGTTGTCGAGGAGGTCGGCGACCGCGGTCAGCATGATCGTGACGATGAGTTCGGCGGCCAGTTCCAGATCTTCCGGCGACCACTGCGCCAGGTCGGGCAGCCGCGACAGATCGATGGCGAGTTCCTTGGAGAACAACCGCAACTCGGTGTCGATGGCACGACGGATCTCGGCGATACCGCCGTGCTGCTCGCGTACCAGAAACCGGAACTGCGCCTCGTTGTCGTGGACGTGGCGCAGCAGGATCGCCAGCGAGTTCTGCGCCGTCGGCAGAGCTTGCCGAGCGGCGAGATCGCGCCGCCCTTCGCGCAGCGTGCGCCGCAACACCCGCATCGAATCCTCGACCAGCGTGACGCCCAGATCCTCCATAGAGGCGAAATGCCGATAGAACGCGGTCGGCACGATGCCTGCACCCCGCGCCACCTCGCGCAGACTGATGCTGCCGAAGCTGCGCTCGGCGACGAGTTCCATCGTCGCGTCGAGCAGACCCTGCCGGGTACGACTCTTACGCTCGGCCCGACTCTCCGAAGTCCGCCCATCCGGCTCGCCGACAGCACGTGACGGACGCTGCCGCGCGGTGTGTCGAGACCTGGTCACGGTCCGAGTCTAGAGCGGGATGACTCCGCCGCCGGAGACCGCGTCAGTCCCCGTGATAGCCGTCACAACAAAAGTCCTTGACGACACCGGCGCCGAACATGCCACACTGTTTTGTGTACATATGTTCACTCAAGTGAGCACACGAACGGAGCCAGGCCCATGAGCATCCGCCTTCCCTCGGTCCTCGGGACCATTGTCGAGAGCGCCCTCTCGCCACATCCCGTCGACCGCTATCTCGAACTGATCGACCCGATGCTGACCTGGCGCGACATCCGCGCCAAGGTCATCGCGGTGGACCGCCCGACCAGCCGGGCCGTCCGACTCACTCTTCGCCCCACACACCAGTGGACCGGCCACCTTCCCGGACAGTATGTCCAGCTCAGTACCGTCATCGATGGCGTCCGGCACACCCGGTGCTTCTCCCCCGCGAACGCTCCGTCACCCCGCGGGGACCTCGAGTTGACGGTGACCGCCCACGAGGGCGGGTTCGTCTCGCGGTACCTGTTCGACCACGCGCACGTCGGCATGGTCGTCGGACTGTCGGCGGCGACCGGCGAGTTCGTCCTACCTACCGAGCGTCCCCGCTCGGCAGTCTTCATCAGCGGCGGCAGTGGTATTACACCTGTACTCTCGATGATGCGAACGCTCGTAGCCGAGGGCCACCACGGAGCCATCACCTTTCTGCACTACGCACGCACACCGGATGACGTGGCCTACCGGACGGAACTGGCCGCGATCGCCGCGAACCACCCGAGGGTCGACCTGCGGGTGCACTACACCCGCGACGCCCACGGCGAGCATTTCACCGGCGCACATCTCGACGACATCGACCATTTCGCAGATGCCGAGTTGTTCGTGTGCGGACCGGCTGCACTGATGGACGCCGTCGAGCGCCATCACGACGTGGCCGGACTGACCCAACCGCTGCACCGCGAGGCGTTCACGCTGGCAGTGCCGATCTTCGTCGACCCCGACGCACCCGTCGACGGCGAGCTGACCTTCCTGCGATCCGGCAGATCGGCGACCAACGACGGCCGCACCATCCTCGACCAGGCGGAATCGGCCGGGCTCCGGCCCGACTCCGGCTGCCGGATGGGGATCTGCTTCTCCTGCACTGCGATCAAGAAATCCGGCTGCACCCGCAACGTGCTGACCGGAGACACCGACAGCGAAGCCGACACGCAGATCCAACTCTGTATCAATGCGCCCGTCGGCGACGTGGAAATCGAGGTTTGACATGACCATCATCGACCACCCCACCACCGGCACCGCCCTGGTCGGTATCGACGCACCCGTCCCGGACGAGCCCACCACCGTCGACGACCCCAAACACATCGTGCTCAGCTACGAGCAAGTGGAGGCACTGGGCCGCGAACTCGACGAACTCAAGGCACGGGTCGTCGCCGACCTCGGCGAGAAGGATCGCGAATACCTCTACTCGGTCATCCGCGCCCAGCGTGGCTTCGAGATCGCCGGTCGCGCACTGATGTATCTCGGCTTCTTCCCGCCCGCCTGGATCGCGGCGGTCGGCGCACTGTCGGTGTCGAAGATCCTCGACAACATGGAGATCGGCCACAACGTCATGCACGGCCAGTACGACTGGATGCGTGAGGACACCTACAACTCACGCGAATTCGAATGGGACACCGTGTGCCCGGCCGACCAATGGCGCCACAGCCACAACTACATGCACCACACCTTCACCAACATCATCGGCGAGGACCGCGACATCGGCTACGGCATTCTGCGGATGGATCGCGACCAGAAATGGAATCCCTACTACCTCGGTAACCTTGGCTATGCGACCGCGCTGATGCTGCTGTTCGAATGGGGCGTGATGCTCCATGACCTCGAGGTCGAGAACATCGTCGCAGGCAAACGCAAATGGTATGACGTCAAAGGTCTCGTCAAGGGTATGTGGCGCAAGGCCGGTCGACAGGTCCTCAAGGACTACGTGGTGTTCCCCGCCCTCACCGGCCCCCTGTTCGTGACCACGCTGCTGGGTAACGCCTCAGCCAACCTCGTTCGCAACCTGTGGACCTTCTCGATCATCTTCTGCGGCCACTTCCCCAGCGGCGCCCAGACCTTCACCGCCGACGAGTGCGCCGACGAGACGCGCGGCCAGTGGTACCTGCGACAGATGCTGGGCTCGGCGAACATCACCGGCAGCCCGCTGTTCCACATCATGAGTGGCAACCTTTCGCATCAGATCGAGCATCACCTGTTCCCCGACATCCCCGCCAGCCGGTATCCGGAGATCTCCGGAGAGGTTCGCGAGATCTGCGAACGTTACGGTCTGCCGTACAACACGGGTTCGCTGAGCCACCAGTTGGCCTCGACCTGGAAAAAGATCGCCAAACTCTCGCTACCGAACTTCCTGACCCGCGACGACAACGACCTGGTGGTGACCGTGGAGCGCTCGCCGTCGGCTGTTGCGTGAGGCACGGTCTGCCGGTCCCGGTGGCAGAATACTGAGCATGGTCGACAGCATCGAACGCAACAAGGACCTCGTCCAGGAACTCGTGGAGTCGACGGCCACGCACGTCGGCCGGATCGCCACCATCATCACCGGCGCTGTCGCCGATGTCGCCCGCGAGATCGGCGATCTCGTCACCGACGGCTTCGAGATGCGCGACGCGGCGCGTCGGGCCCGCGACGACGAAGAGCGCGACATCATCGACGTCGAGGAACACAACGACATCGGCGACGGGCCCGTCGTTCTCGAAGAGGTCGAGCTCGAACAGGCCCAAATCGAAGCCACCGACCCCGGCGTCGGCGATCCCGAGGGCGTTGCACCCGGAGAGGCCAAACCCGCGGCCGACCTCGAATCGTTCGAATCCGGCGAGGACGTCCTACCCGGTAATCCGGTGGATCTCGGCGAGATCAACGAAGCCGAGCTCGGCAGCGCCGAGGCGGTCCCGGGAGAGCCGGTCGATCTCGGGGAGATCCCGGGGCAGGCGCCCTGAGGACCGGCCGGCCGGTTCGGTCGGCTCCCGCCGGTAACGTGGTGCCCTGTGGCAGACATGTGGCACGTACTGGCATCGACCTTCGGTTACGAGTCGTTCCGCGGTGATCAGGAACAGATCGTCGATCATGTGGTCTCCGGCGGAGATGCAGTTGTCCTGATGCCCACCGGCGGCGGCAAGAGTCTCTGCTACCAGGTGCCCGCACTGGTCCGGGAGGGCTGCGGGGTCGTCGTCTCACCGCTGATCGCGTTGATGTCCGATCAGGTCGCCGCGCTGCGCGAACTCGGGGTGCACGCGGCGTATCTGAACTCAACGCAGACTTCCGAACAGCGCGCCGAGGTCGAATCGGCTTTTCGCAGCGGTGAACTCGACATGCTCTATGTCGCACCGGAACGTCTCAACACCGCAGGCTGCCGGGCCTTGTTGCAGAGCGGTCGGATCTCGCTGTTCGCGATCGACGAGGCCCACTGCGTCTCGCAATGGGGACACGACTTCCGGCCCGATTACCTCGCACTCGGCGAGCTCGCCGAACTGTGGCCGGATGTCCCGCGCATCGCGTTGACCGCGACCGCCACCCGCCGCACGCACGCCGAGATCACCGAACGCTTGCACCTCGCCGACGCCCGGCACTTTGTCGCCGATTTCGACCGTCCCAACATCACCTACCGCATCGTCACCAAATCTGAACCCCGCAAACAACTTCTCGACTTCATCCGCACCGACGGCCACGTCGACGGGCAACCGGCCACCGGGATCGTCTACGCACTGAGCCGCGCCTCGGTGGAGAAGACGGCGGCGTTCCTGGCGGCCAACGGCGTCGACGCGATGCCGTATCACGCCGGCCTCGATCGCGAAGTCCGCCACGACACCCTGGAGCGATTCCTGCGCGCCGACGGCGTCGTCGTGGTCGCGACCATCGCCTTCGGCATGGGTATCGACAAACCCGACGTGCGGTTCGTCGCCCACATCGATCTACCCAAGAGCGTGGAGGGCTACTACCAGGAGACCGGTCGCGCGGGGCGCGATGGTCTGCCGTCGGTGGCGTGGATGACCTACGGGTTGGCCGATGTCATGCAGCAGCGTCGACTCATCGACCAGTCCGACGGCGACGCGAATCACCGGCGGGTCCAACAGCAGCACCTCGACGCGATGCTCGCGCTGTGCGAGACCGTGGACTGCCGACGCGCTCAACTACTGCGGTACTTCGGCCAGGACGCGCAATCCTGCGGCAACTGCGACACGTGTCTCACCCCACCGAAGACCTTCGACGGCACCGTGCCCGCACAGAAGTTGCTCTCGACGATGGTGCGGCTGCAGCGGGATCTGGGCGATCCGCCCTACGGCGCCGGCCACCTCATCGACATCCTGCGCGGCGCCGACACCGCCCGCATCCGAGAGCGCGGACACACGCGGCTGACCACCTACGGCATCGGCACCGACCTCGACGCCGCCGCCTGGCGCAGCGTGATCCGTCAGCTGGTGGCCTCGGGGATCATCGCACCTCAGGGCGACTACGGGGTCCTGACCCTCACCGACAAGAGCGGGCCCGTGTTGCGCGGCGAAACCACCGTGATGTTGCGGACCGATCCGGCGCGACCGGCCGGCGGGCGCAGCACCCGCGGATCACGCTCGGCACCCGACCTGCCCGACGCCGACCGCGGGCTGTTCGAACACCTGCGTGCGTGGCGCAAGGCCGAGGCATCGCGGCGCGGTGTGCCGCCGTATGTGGTGTTCAACGACGCCACCCTGCGTGAACTCGCCGCGCTGCGGCCGACGTCGGCGACGCAGTTGCGATCGGTATCGGGCATCGGCGACGCCAAACTCGAGCAGTACGGCGACGACGTACTCGCCGCGATCTCCGGGTTCGATGCGGAATCCGAACCGGCGTGAGCGGAATCATTGCCCGGGGTCGCGACGTTGTCTACCTTCGGCAGAGCTGTTCTTCAGGAGGTTTTCGGTGTCCCCAACGTTGCCGTCGGCGCTGACGTTTCCCAATCCGGTCAACGACTACGCAGCCCGTTCGACCGCGGGTCTGGTGATCGCGCTCGCCGTGGTGGCGATCGTGGTCGACCACCCGGTGCCCTACGCCCTGCTCGCGCTCGGCTTTCTGCTACGGGTGATGGCAGGTCCTCGGTTCTCTCCGTTCGGCCAGCTGTCGGTGCGGTTCATCGCACCGAAGATCTGGCGCAAGACCAAACTCGTGCCCGGCCCGCCCAAGCGGTTCGCCCAGACCATCGGGCTCGTGTTCAGCGGCAGCGCGTTGGTGCTGTCGCTGCTCGGCCTCGGCGTCGCGGCCCAGATCGTAACCGGCGTGCTCATCGTGGCGGCGTCCCTGGAGTTCGTGTTCGGCCTGTGCCTCGGGTGCGTCGCCTTCGGGTTCCTGCAGCGACGCGGGATCATCCCCGAGACAGTGTGCGAGGCGTGCAACGATCTCTCGCTGCGCTTGGCTGCGTAAACCGCACACTCCAACCGCGGGTGCAGCCGTCCGCGCACACCCGCATTCGCTGGTCGAGTAGCCCGCGAACGAGGTGAGCGAGCGTATCGAGACCTCCGGCGCCTGACAGCATCTCACCAGATCTCGATACGCCGACTCGCTGCCGCTCGCCGACTACTCGACCAACGGGTAAGTCGCGGCCACTCGATCAACGAGCGAACAGCCCACGCACCCCAACCGCTGGTCGAGTAGCCCGCGAACGAAGTGAGCGAGCGTATCGAGACCTCCGGCGCCTGACAGCATCTCACCAAATCTCGATACGCCGACTCGCTGCCGCTCGCCGACTACTCGACCAACGGGTAAGTCGCGGCCACTCGATCAACGAGCG
>NZ_JAZARS010000023.1:0-22704 GCF_036233855.1 Gordonia sp. Z-3 | reverse complement strand
TATCGAGACCTCCGGCGCCTGACAGCATCTCACCAAATCTCGATACGCCGACTCGCTGCCGCTCGCCGACTACTCGATCAACAGTTGGGCCGACTCGCTGCCGCTCCATCACCGGTTGGGTTGCAGCTACTTGATCAACGGTGGGGTCCGCCAGTGTCCTACCGCTCCACCGGTCGCAGGAGCGACTCGGCGGCGTCGACGATCGCCGGATGATCGAGGTCCAGTTCGTCGACGGCCACCACCTCCGGACGTACCCACGACGCGAGCACACTCCATTGCGGCCGGTGAAACGACCACCACGACACCGCGTCCCAGGCACGATCACCGCGCGCATCGGCCTCGGTATAGATCTGCTGACCCCACCGCTGAGTGACGGTCAGATTCCGTACGACGACCTGCGACGGTCGTAGCCCCAGGCGCACCAGGTGGGCGGGGTCGTCGAGGTCGAGTATGCGCAGGTCATCGGGCAGCCGAAACGTGCCGAGGGCACGACGAGCTCCCGGCAGCTGGGGGAACTCGAACATGTCATCCACCCAGGCACGCAGGTTGCCAAAGGATTCGCCGCAGGCGGCCTCCGCATGACGCGACAGATACCAGACATGCCGGTCGGGGTGATCGATACGTCCCCCGATCTGTGGCCGATGCTCGTACAGCGGGTGGCCGGGCCGTCCCGCGGCCGCCGAGTCGAGGTAGGGAAAGACCCGGTAGACCAGCACTCAGGCCGCCCCTCCCCACGCCTCGGCGTCGAGAGCCGTCAGGACCGCGGCCGCGCCGGACAACCGCAGCGCGTCGATCGGGCGCGCCCCGCCGAGGTGAACGTTCTGACTGATCAGCCACGTCTGTGCAGCTCGTTCACCCCAGATCAGCCGCGCGCGGGCGAAGATGTGCTCGAGGTCGATCAGCAGCGGCCCCGCGATCGGTCCCGGATACTCCTCACCGGAGATCCATCGGGTCGGCTGCGATCTGCTGACGCCGATGAGCTCGGCCAACCGCGCCTTGCCGAAACTGTCGGCGAGGTAGCTGACGCGGGCGGGTGCCAACGGATCGGCGGGATCGACGCCTCGTGGTCGTCGCGATCGAGGCATGTCGCGGACACGTGCTGAGGTCATGTCCCCATGCTACCCAACAGAATTGTTGGGTGGGTCAGTTCACGAGGCCCATCGCGATGCCGTCGAGGATGTCGTGTTCGCTCACCACCAGTTCACCGACGTCGGACCGCTCGGCGATCTCCCTCGCAAGTTCCGCCGTCACCAGCGCGCCGCCGCCGATCACGTCCACACGGCCCGGATGCATCGGCCCCAGTGCGGCGCGCTGCGCCCGGGTCATGTGCACCAGACGCTCGCACACCGCGCCGAGATCGGCGAAGGACATCCGTGACAGGTGGATCGCCTCCGGGTCGTAGTCGACGAGTCCGGCTCCCACCGCCGCCAGTGTTGTCATCGTGCCGGCCACACCGACCCAACTGTGCACGCCGTCGACGGCAACCGCGTCGAATGCCGGCGCCAACCGTGCGCGGGCGAACTCACGCGCCGCCGCGATCTCGGATTCGGTGGGCGGGTCGGAGGGCAGACACCGTTCGGTGAGCCGAACACAGCCGATGTCGGCCGAATGCGCGGCATGGACGCCACCCGCGTCACCGACGACGACCTCGGTGGAACCGCCGCCGAGGTCGGTCACCACGAATGGCCCGCGGGCGGGGTCCAACTCACCTACCGCACCAGCGAAGGAGAGTCGCGCCTCCTCGTCACCGGTGATCACCTCGGCCCGTGAACCCGGTACCACCGCACCAAGCAGCTCCGCGGTCATCGCGAAGAACTCATCACGATTGGCCGCGTCCCGCGTTGCCGATGTCGCGACCATCCGCACTCGTTCGACCCCCAGCGCGGACATCGTCGTCACGTAGTCGGCCAACGCGCTGCGTGTGCGTTCGATGGCCTCTCCGGCGAACCTGCCGGTCGCATCGACACCCTGCCCGAGCCGGACGACCCGCATCTCGCGGTGCAGATCGATCAGACGCCCGGTGTCGTCGGGCCGCGCCACCAGCAGTCGGATCGAATTGGTGCCGCAATCGACGGCGCCGACCACCGTCACCGGGCCACACCTCCGCTTCCCTGCTCCCCGTCGGCGCCGTCGGTGGCGTCGGTGGCGTCGGTGGCGCGCGGCCAGGCCTCCGGGATGGCGCTGCCGCGCAGTCCTTGCTCGGCGGCCAGCGCGACCGCCTCATCGCCGAGCGGATTGACTCCCGGGCCCTTGGCGAGCGAATGGGCCATCAACACGTGCAGACACTTCACCCGGTCGGGCATTCCGCCGCCGGAGAAGTCGGTACCCAGCGGTTCAAGCTCGTCACGCTCGGCCAGATACGACTCGTGCGCGCGCCGATAGGCCGCCGCCAACTCGGAGTCGGTGACCAGACGCGCCGTCATCTGCTTCATCACCCCGGCCGACTCCTGCCGACTCGCCTCGGCCGTCAACCGCGGGTCGGTGAGGTAGTAGAGCGTCGGGAAGGGAGTGCCATCAGGCAGCCGGGGCGACGTCTTGATCACCGCCGGGCGGCCGTCGGGCGTGTAGAAGCTCACCTCGATCACGCCACGCGGTTCGCGTCCGAGCTGTTCGGCGATGGTGGCGAGATCGGCGTCGGAGACACTCACTTGATGGTCGGTGGGGTCGACACGGACTCCCACAGATTGCCGTACCACGGGCTCCGGGCCCGCTCCTCCGCCTGCTTCTCGGCAGCAATGCGCGCATCGTCGCCGGGGAACATCATCACCAACGCCTTCTCCCCTGGCCGGACGAACTGTAGCCGCTCACGCGCCTCCGCTTCGATATAGGCCGGATCACTTTGTTCGTTGACCTTCTGCTGATAGTCGCTCACCTCAGACCGGAGCTGGTCGTTGCTCGCACGCAGTTGCTCGAACTCCGCCCGCTGCGAGAAGTACGTACGCACCGGCATCGCCAGCGTCAACGCCACGACGCTGACCACAAGCGCGAGCACGATCGCGCGCTTCGCGTCGAGCCCCTCCCAACGGGCGACCCACGCCGCACGGTCGATCCGACGCCGCGTGGCTCGCGACCGGTTCGACACCCGCGGGGCCCGCCGCACGACCGGCTGTTCGACCATGTCGCCGACACCGTCGTGCACCTCGTGCTCACCTGTCTCGGTGACCGAGAGACGTTGGGAGCGAGCCGACGCAGAACGAGCCGCCGTGGACCGGGACCGGGCCGGACCGCGCGTCCTGGTGCCGCGACGGTCCGCCCGCGTCCGATTACGCCGATCGCCTCGCTCCCGGCGCCCGCCCGATGTCATGGGTTCCAGCTAATCACGAACCAAACGAGAATCGTGGGAAGGCGAGGTCGCCCGCGTAGCGTGCCGCATCGCCCAGACCTTCCTCGATGCGCAGCAGCTGGTTGTACTTGGCGACACGCTCACTGCGGGCCGGTGCACCGGTCTTGATCTGGCCACATGCACATGCGACCGCGAGGTCGGCAATGGTGGTGTCCTCGGTCTCACCGGAGCGATGACTCATCATCGTCTTGTAGCCGTTGTTGTGCGACAGCGCCACGGCATCCAGCGTCTCGGTGAGCGAACCGATCTGATTCACCTTGACCAACAGCGCGTTGGCGACACCCTCGGAGATGCCGCGCTCGAGGCGCTCCGGGTTGGTGACGAACAGATCGTCGCCGACGAGCTGCACCTTGTCGCCGACCGCCTCGGTGAGCTTCGCCCATCCGGTCCAGTCGTCCTCGGCGAGTCCGTCCTCGATCGACACGATCGGGAAGTCGGTGACCAGCTTCTCGTAGAACGGCACCATCTCCTCGGTCGAGTAGTCGCGACCCTCGAGCTTGTACACACCGTCGCGGTAGAACTCGGTGGCCGCCGCATCGAGTGCGATCACCACGTCCTTGCCGAAGGAGTACCCGGCCTTCTCGACCGCCTCCCCGATCACGGTGATGGCCGCGTCGGTGTTCGGCAGATCCGGCGCGAAGCCGCCCTCGTCACCCAGCGCGGTGGCCAGGCCCTGCTTGGACAGCACCGACTTCAACGCGTGATAGACCTCGGCGCCGCAGCGCAGCGCCTCCTTGAACGTGGGCGCACCGACCGGGGCGATCATGAATTCCTGGAAGTCGATGCCGTTGTCGGCGTGCTCGCCGCCGTTGATGATGTTCATGCACGGCACCGGCAGGATGTGCGCGTTCGGGCCGCCGATGTAGCGGAACAGCGGCAGGCCGGCCGATTCCGCGGCGCCTTTGGCGACCGCCAGCGAGACCCCGAGAATGGCGTTGGCGCCGATGCGCCCCTTGTCGGGAGTGCCGTCACAGTCGAGCAGGGCCTGGTCGACGAGGCGCTGCTCCTCGGCCTCCAGGCCGATCACGGCAGGCGCGAGTTCGGCCAGCACACCTTCGACGGCCTTCGTGACACCTTTGCCGGCATACCGGTCACCGCCGTCACGCAACTCGACCGCCTCGTGTTCGCCGGTCGACGCGCCGGAGGGAACCGCGGCGCGGGTGAAGGTGCCGTCATCCAGAACAACTTCGACCTCGACGGTCGGATTGCCTCGCGAATCCAGGATCTCGCGCGCACCGACCTGCTCGATCATTGCCACAGTTCTAGCCCCTTTGTCCTCGACGGAACGACGCCACGTCGGCGCCGACAGGTACGCGTCAAAGCCTAATCGCTGCGCGCAACGCACACGCGGCAAGGGAGGGACTCGCGCGCTTACCGCTCGGTAGGGATCGCCACCGAAGGTCAGTAGCGGACGTTGATCGAGTACGCGTTGGCACGATCGCGCACGTCGAGGACATACGGGGTCGAGTTGTTGTAGACCTTGACGGCCTTTTCCCACCCTTCCGGCGTGGTCATGTCGCCGCCGGAGGACACACACAGGTACCGCGCAGCCGACAGCGCCGCGTCGTCGATGTTGTCGGGGTCCGGTCGTCCGTCTCCGTTGGCGTCGACGCCGTAGCGCTTCCATGTCTCCGGGATGAACTGGAATGGGCCCATCGCGCGATCGTGGACGGCGTCTCCGTCCATCGTGCCGCCGTCGGTGTCGTGGATCTGCATGTTGCCGCGCGTGCCGTCGAGAGCGACCCCGCGGATCGGCGGCGAGGTGTCGCCGTTGGCGGCGATGTCAGTGCCGCGATGGGTGCCGTGTTTGCTCTCCACGGCCGCAACCCCCGCCAGCGTCGTCCAGGCCAGCCCGCACTCGGGATGTTGCTGGCGCTGGATCTCGGCGGCGTTGCCGTAGGCCTCCATGGCGATCAGCGGGATGCCCGTCGACTCCGAGATCGGCCGCGCCCAGTCACGCAGCTGTTCGGCCGTCCGACCGGGTGCGTTGATGTCGATATACGGAGTCGGCGCTCCGGCGCCCGGTGGGATGCCGTCGGGGATGTCGGGGCGATTCAGCGACGGCAGATCCAGGCAGGCCGTTGCGGCCAAGGCCGTCACACCGACGATCAGCGGAGCGAGCACCAGCCGCCGCGTGGCCGAAAGCCGACCCATCCTCTGTCCTCCACTCACTACGCCACTCACGGGACCGGGCCCCCGTCGACTGAACAACTTCCGACCAAGACTTTCGGTTCCCGGTGCCCGGAGGTTACTGTCACGTGGTTAGCCTCACCAAACCACGCCGCGCGGGGTGACGGTGGCAACGACGCGAGACAGAGAGTCGGCATGGAGTACCTGGCTGCGGGTGGTGCACCCTCGGTTTTTGCACAGATGTTCGGCAGCGGACTCATCGGACTCCGCGAAGGCCTCGAAACGGGCATCGTGGTGATGGTCCTGATCGCATTCGCCGTCAAGTCCGGCCGCCGCGACGCCCTGAAATGGATCTGGGCCGGCGTGGCCGCGGCCGTGGCGATGGTCATCACGATCTTCCTGATCATCCACCTGGGCACGTCGACGGTCACCTCACTGACCGCCGAACTCATCGCGGGTCTGGCATCGCTGGTCGCCGTTGTCATCGTCACCGCCATGGTGTTGTGGATGAGCAAGGCCGCCGCACACATCTCCGCCGATCTGCGGACGGAGATGTCGGACGCCCTGCTCACCAGCGCCGCCTCGGTGTTGGGTCTGTCCTTCCTAGCGGTCGGCCGGGAGGGTTTCGAGACCGCATTGCTGATGGTGGGCTACGCCGAGAGTGTGTCGGGTGGCCTGTGGCCACTGCTCGGCCTGCTCGTGGGCATCGTGGTCGCGATCGTGCTGACCGTGATGCTCTACCGAGGGGCGGTCCGCCTCAACTTCCACACGTTCTTCCTCTACACCGGAATCTTCCTGATCTTCGTCGCTGCCGGCATCCTCGCCTACGGCATCCGTGCGTTGCAGACGGTCGGCTGGCTTCCCGGCGGCAACACACCCGCCTTCGACATCAGCTCGGCCTACGACCAGTCATCCTGGTACGGCACGATCCTCGCCGGCATCTTCAACTTCCGGCCCGATCCCACCGTTTTCCAGGTCGTGGCGTGGTGTGTGTACGTGGCGGTCGTGCTCACGTTGTTCCTACGCGCCAATCGTCGACCACCACCCGCCAAGCAGAACGCGGACACCCCGGCGCACTCCGAGCCGGTATCGGAAAGGAATCCCCGTTGAACCCGAGAAGTTCCACCGCGGTTGTGTTGCTGGCGCTAACCGTGTCCGCTCCCCTGCTGCTGGCCGGCTGCACATCCAAGGCCGGTTCCGACGGCGCGATCGCGGTCACGTCCTCCAACGACGCCTGCGATCTCGACGGCACCGACGCCCAGACCGGCGACGTGAACTTCACGGTCACCAACAATGGTTCCAAGGTCACCGAGTTCTACGTGTACGGCAACAACAATCGCGTCCTGGGCGAGGTGGAGAACATCGGGCCGGGCCTATCCGGCAACCTGACCGTCGAGGTCACCGACCCGGGCACCTACACGGTCGCGTGCAAGCCAGGCATGGTCGGCACCGGTATCCGTGAGGAGATCACGGTGTCCGGCGAGAAGAAGGACAAAGAAGAGGTCCCGGCGGATGTCAACGCCGCCAAGGAACGCTACCTCGATTATGTCCGCGGGCAGGTCGCCGGACTCGCCGCACAGGCCCAGATCTACGTCGACCACATCAAGGCGGGCCAGCTCGATGAGGCTCGCGCGATGTTCGGACAGGTGCGCACGTTCTATGAGCGCGTAGAACCGGTCGCGGAGTCGTTTCCCGACCTCGACCCGGCGATCGACATGCGTTGGGATGACACCGAGGGCGGCGAGCAACCCTTCACCGGCTTCCACCGCACCGAGCGAATCCTGTGGCCCCCGCAGGCACAGGAGGTCGGCGAGGGGCCGGGTCAGATCGCTCCCGATGACGCCGCCGACGCCACGGCCAACGACGATCAGGCTGCTGCCGACACCGCCGCGGGCGAACTGCTGGCCAACATCAACTCGTTGAAGGACGAGGTCGACAAGCCCGACTTCACCTTCGAGACCCGTCAGTTCGTCCAGGGACCGCAGGCGCTCATCGACGAGATCGCCGCCACCAAGGTCGGCGGCGAAGAGGACCGCTACTCGCACACCGATCTGTGGGACTTCGCGGCCAATGTGGACGGCGCCGAGACATTGATCGCGGAGATGCAACCGATCATCTCCGCCAAAGACCAGGCACTCATGGACCGGATCACCGCCCAATTCGCCGACGTACGCACCGCGATCGACCAGTATCGCGAGGGCGACGGATACGTCACCTACACGCAGGTGAGCGACGCGGAGCGCAAGGAACTGTCCAACAAGATCGACGCCCTGTCGGCCACACTGTCGCAGGTGCCCGGACTGGTACTGAGCTGATGACCGATCCCACCCCGACGCCGGACGAGTCGGCACCAGCGGATTCGGATGCATCCGGAACACCGACGAGGCAGCGCTTCTCGCGGCGGGCGTTGCTCGGTGGGGCCGGTGTCGGAGTGGTGGCGGCGGCCGCCGGCGGGGTCGCGGTGGGCCGTGCAACGGCTGCCGAGCAGGTGCCGCACACCTCGGGGGTCGTCCCGTTCCGCGGTGAACGACAGGCCGGGATTGTCACCGCCGTCCAGGATCGGCTGCATTTCGCCAGCTTCGACGTGATCACCGACTCCCGCGACGACCTGATCGCGATGCTCAAGACCTGGACGTCGGCGGCCGAGCGGATGACCCGGGGTGAGACCACCGTCGAGGACGGGGCTGTAGGACTCGGCGACTACACGCCGCCGGCCGACACCGGTGAGGCGCTCGGCCTCGGTGCCGCCAACCTGACCCTGACCATCGGTTTCGGGCCGGGACTGTTCGGCCCCAGCGCCTCGGATCCGCATCGTCGTGACCGATTCGGTATCGCCGACCGGAAACCCGCCGCGCTGGTCGACCTTCCCGCCTTCGCGGCCGAGAAGATCGAGCCGTCACGGTCTTTCGGCGACATCTGCATCCAGGCGTGTGCCGACGACCCGCAGGTGGCGGTGCACGCCATCCGCAACCTCGCGCGGATGGGGATCGGCGTCGTCGCGGTACGGTGGTCCCAGCTCGGGTTCGGGCGCACCTCCTCGACCACCCGGTCGCAGGAAACACCCCGCAACATGTTCGGGTTCAAGGACGGCACGGCCAACATCCGTTCCGACCAGACCGATGTGCTGGATCAATGGGTGTGGGTGGGCAAGGACGACAATCCCGCATCCGCGCAGTGGATGACCGGCGGCACATATCTGGTGGCCCGTCGAATTCGAATGGACATCGAGCCGTGGGACCGGGCCAACCTGCTCGAGCAGGAACAGATCATCGGCCGCACCAAAGGATCCGGCGCCCCGCTCGGGCAACAGGACGAGTTCGACACCCCCGACTTCAACGTGACCTCCTACGGCGCGCCGATGATCCCTCGAACCGCGCACGTGCGGTTGGCGCACCCGGACAATCTGGGCGGCATCCAGGTCCTTCGGCGCGGCTACAACTTCACCGACGGTTCGGACGGGTTCGGACACCTCGACGCCGGGTTGTTCTTCATCGCGTTCAACCGCGACAACGGCAAGCAATTCGTCCCGATGCAGCAAGTCCTGTCGCGGCAGGATGCGATGACCGAGTACCTGATCCCAAACGGATCGTCCACATTCGCCATCCCACCCGGGCTGCAACCCGGCGAATGGTGGGGTCAGGGCTTGTTCGAGGGGTGATCCGGCCCGTCACCGTCACTGTCACTCGCTGACCGGGCCCTGCCCCTCGCCGACCGGGTCCTGCCCCTCGTTCAACACCGACAGCCAGCCGTCACGGTCGCGCAGCGTCATCCCGGCAGCGTCAGCCCGCTTTTCGGCGTTCTGCACGTCCGCCATGAGGTCGCGAACGCGTTGCCGGACGACTTCTTCGATGCTCTCACCGCCGGGTTCCACCGCGACCCGACGGATTTGCTGATCGACAGTGTCCACCGGAAAGCCGGCAGCGTCGAGTCGCTCGAGCACCTTCTGTGCCAATGCCAGGGCCGGTGCGGTCGTGGCGATGCCATCGAGCACCGAACCCCGCTTCTTCTCGGCGGCCTTGCGTTCCTCCCACTCCCGGATCTGAGTCTCGAGATCGGCATGGGCACCCGAGAGCACCCCGGGGGTGCGTCCCCGCACCTTGTCGGTGAAACTGCGTGCCACATCGTCGATGTCGAAGGGACGGTCGGCGTCGTCGGCAGCGATACGCGCGTGAAAGAGCACCTGCAACAACAAGTCACCCAGTTCCTCGCGGAGCAGGTTCCGGTCCCCGTCGTCGATCGCGTCGAGGAGTTCGTAGCACTCCTCGAGTAGATAACGCCGCAAGGAGACGTGCGTCTGGGTGCTCTCCCACGGGCCGTTGCGCCGAAGGGTGTCCATCAGCGCGACGGACTCGAGCAGCGCCTCACCCGGCAGACGGGTGGCGCTGATGACTTCGTCGCCACGTTCGATCCGCACCCGCACCAATCGATGCGTCCGGTCGGAGGACAGCAACGTTGCGCCAGGGTCATCGCGTTCGGCCCACGAGGCCCCGGTGATCCCGAGGTCCCACAGGGTGGATGGATGGATGTCCTCGGTCACCGCGAGCGCTCCTGCCAGCAACGGCACCGCGCGAGTGGGCAACACGTCGGGGCGCATCGGGTCGAGCAGGATCACTGTCATCGGCGATCGGACTCCTTCGGACGCAGGTGCATCGAACGTATCCCAGGATGCGCCGAGACCGCTTCGGGACCCGCCGTTCCCGCATCCTGACCAACACCAGCAATCGCCGACCGTGCGCCCGCATTCGCCGACCGTGTCCCACCGTTCGCCGACCGTGTCCGAATTCCACAGGTCGTCCGCATTATCCACAGGTCATCGCCGATTCCGAGGAGCACGAAACCGATGCCCCTCGGTACACGTCTGATGGCCATGACACGAAATTCTGAAATCCAGGAAAAGCGGCTCGTCAGAAGACAGCGGGTGATCGAGCGCAGCGGCATGACGGTCGACGGTATCGAGGTGACGACTCCCGTTCGCACCGCGTATGACCCGGGTCGACAAGCACCGGACTGACGCGCCCTCGGCCGGCTCGACGATCTGGCGCGCGCGACTGACTTCTCGATCGCCGAGTTGCACACGTACGCCGACGAGCACAATGGTCACCGCGGCATACGACAACTGCGGTTACTCATCCCGCTCATCGACGGGCTGTCGGAGTCCCCACCGGAGAGTTGGCTTCGTCTGCTCACGATCCGTGCCGACCTCCCGACTCCGGAACTGCAGATTCGGGTGGCAGACAAGACCGGTCGGATCTACGCGCGAATCGACCTCGGCTACGAGAAGTACCAGATCGCGATCGAATACGACGGCGAGGACTTTCACTCGACTCCGGAACAGCGAGCTCACGACGCAGCCCGGGATGCCCAACTCGACGACGATGGTTAGATCGTCATCCGGCTAACCGCAGAGGATCTCCGAGTCCGGCCGTGGGAGGTCATCATGAAGATCGAGAGTGCACTCCGGTCGCGCGGTGCCTACTTCTGATCACCAACGAACGGAATCACACGCACGATCGACCCAACGCCCAACACGATCGACGCAACGCCGGACACGATCGACGCAACGCTGAGCACGATCGACGATCAATCCGGAGTCAGGTCAGGACGATTCGGGACGCAAGCCGAGCAGGAACGTCGTCAGGTAGTCGATCAGCTCTTCGTCGCGCAACCTCGCGGAGCCGACGCCCCCCGTGCGCGGGATGGGCAGGGTGATGACCGAGGTGGTCGCCCGGTAGCCCGCCGACGGATACAACCGCTTGAGCCGCACCTGCTCGCTGTCGAGCAGCGTCATCGGCGAGATCTTCACGCCCGTGCCCGCCAGCCCCACCTCGGTGACGCCACGCTCGCGACAACGCAGCCGGAACCGGGCAATCGACGCCAACCGGCGGGTCTCCTCGGGCGGCTCGCCGTACCGGTCGGCGAGTTCGGCCAGCACGCCGTCGACGGCGGCGTCATCAGTGGCCCCGGCCAGCTTCCGGTAAGCCTCCAGCCGCAGTCGGTCGGAGTCGACGTACTCGACCGGGATGTGCGCGTCCACCGGTAGGTCGATGCGAACCTCTGTGGGCTCACTCGACGCGACGGGCTTTCCGTCGGCGGCCGCCCGGTAGGCCTCCACCGCTTCACCGACCAGACGCACATACAGGTCGAATCCCACGCCGGCGACGTGACCGGATTGCTCCCCGCCCAACACATTTCCGGCGCCGCGCAATTCGAGATCCTTCAGCGCCACCGCCATGCCGGCACCGAGTTCGTTGTTCTGCGCGATGGTGGCCAGCCGGTCGTATGCCGTCTCCGTCAGCGGCCGCTCCGGGCTGTACAGCAGGTATGCATAGCCCCGCTCCCGGCTGCGTCCCACCCTGCCCCGCAGCTGATGGAGTTGCGAGAGACCGAGGTTCTCGGCCCGGTCGACGATCAACGTGTTCGCGTTGGAGATGTCGAGGCCGGTCTCGATGATCGTGGTGCACACCAGGACGTCGTACTCGCGGTTCCAGAACCCGGCGACGGTTCGCTCGAGCTGGTCCTCGTTCATCTGCCCGTGCGCCACCACCACCCGCGCCTCGGGCACCATCGCCGCGATGTCGCGGGCGGTCTTGTCGATGGTGGATACGCGGTTGTGGACATAGAACACCTGGCCGTCGCGCAGCAGTTCGCGCCGGATGGCCGCCGCGACCTGTTTCGACGAGTATCCACCGACGTAGGTGAGCACCGGGTGACGCTCTTCCGGCGGCGTCAGGATCGTCGACATCTCCCGGATGCCGGCCATCGACATCTCCAGCGTTCGCGGGATCGGTGTGGCCGACATCGTCAGCACATCGACGTGGGTGCGCAGGGACTTGATGTGTTCCTTGTGCTCCACACCGAAGCGCTGTTCCTCGTCGACGACCACCAGGCCTAGGTCTTTCCACGTCACACCGGTCTGCAGCAGTCGATGGGTGCCGATGACGACGTCCACGTCACCGGCCGCCATGGCATCGACAATCCCCTTGGACTCCTTCGCGTCGGTGAAGCGCGACAGTCCGCGCACCTTCACCGGGAAACCCGCCATGCGTTCGGTGAAGGTCTGCAGATGCTGTTGCGCGAGAATGGTTGTCGGCACCAACACCGCGACCTGCTTGCCGTCCTGAACCGCTTTGAACGCGGCACGAACCGCGATCTCGGTCTTACCGTATCCGACGTCGCCGACGATGACGCGATCCATCGGGACCGGTCGCTCCATGTCGGCCTTAACCTCCGCGATGACCGTCAGCTGGTCGACGGTTTCGGTGAAGTCGAAGGCGTCTTCCATCTCGCGCTGCCAAGGCGTGTCCGGGCTGAACGCGTGCCCGGGTGCCGCGTGCCGGGCCGCATAGAGTTGCACGAGCTCCCCGGCGATCTCCCGAACAGCCTTGCGCGCCTTACGTTTGGTGTTCTGCCAGTCCGATCCGCCGAGCTTGGACAGCGACGGTTGTTCCCCGCCGACATAGCGCGAGAGCTGGTCGAGCGCGTCCATCGGCACATACAGGCGGTCGCCGGGCTGACCGCGCTTGCTCGCGGCGTATTCCAGAACCAGATACTCGCGACGGGCTCCCGACACAGTTCGCTCGATCATCTCGACGAACTTGCCGATGCCGTGCTGATCGTGCACCACGAGATCGCCGGCACTCAATGCCAGCGGGTCCACCTGGTTACGACGTTTGGCCGGCAATCGTCGCCCGTCGCGCACCCCCGCGACCCGGTTGCCGGTCAGATCGGTCTCGGTGACGATGACCAATCCCGCATCGGGACAGACCAATCCGGCTCGCAAGGTGCCACCGAACACCGACACCTGGCCGGGCTCGGGACGGGTTCCGGGCTCGACGATGACGGCGGGTACCTCGGCGTCGGCCAGACGCTCGCCGACGCGCTGCGCCGTGCCCTTACCGGCCACGACGATGGCGGCGGACCCGCCGGTCCGCACATGCGCCCGCAGGCTCGCGAAGGTCGCGGCGATGTCGTCGTCGTTGCCGCGCGGAGCGGGTCCCGCGGCGAGGTCGAGCGACACCTCGTCGTCACTGCCGGTGGCGAGCGGACTCATCGTCCACCAGGAGCGTCCGGCCGCCACCGTGGTCTTCTCGACATCGTCGATGGCGCGATAAGCACTCGCCTGCAGGTCGATTCCGCCGCCGCCCGCCTCCCTCCCGTCGATCGGCGCATCGGCGCCCAGCGCCGCCGCGGTCCACGACGCCTCCAGGAACTCGGCGCCGGTCTGCGCGAGATCGGCGGCGCGCGTGCGGATCTTCTCTGGATCGAGCAAGAGGACTCCGGTACCGTCCGGCATGACCTCGGTGAGCAGCTGCATCCGGCCGTCGACCAGCATCGGGATGAGGGCCTCCATGCCCTCGACGGGGATGCCTTCGGCGAGCTTGGCGAGCATGTCCGCGAGAACCTTCTCACCGGCGTGCTCGGTGGCCAGATCGGCGGCGCGGGCACGCACCTGCTCGGTCAGGATCAGCTCGCGGCCCGGATGAATCCGCACCGACGACGCGTCGATCTCCGGCTGGCTACGCTGATCGGCCACCGAGAACGCCCGCATCTCGGAGATCTCGTCGCCCCAGAACTCGACACGCACCGGATAGTCGGCGGTGGTCGGAAAGACGTCGAGGATGCCACCGCGCACCGCGAACTCACCGCGCCGCCCGACCATGTCGACGCGCTCGTAGGCCATCTCGACCAGGTCGACGAGCAGTTGGTCGAAGTCGAGTTCGATGCCCTCGCGCAACTCGATGGTGCGCACCGACCCGAGGCCCGGCGCCATCGGCTGCACCAGCGAACGCACCGTGGTGACCACCACGCGCAGCGCGCTACCGGCGTCGGGCTCGGCGAGTCGATGCAGCACCGCGAGTCGTTGCCCAACGGTGTCGGCGCTGGGCGAGAGCCGCTCGTGCGGCAGCGTCTCCCACGACGGGAACTGCGCCACCGCGGCCGGGTCGTCGAGCAGTTCGGTCAGCTCGGTGGTCAGATCATCGGCTTCACGGCCGTTGGCCGAGACCACGAGCAGCGGCGCCCGCACGGAATCGTGCTGGGCGGCGGCCGCCAGACAGGCGACCACGAAGGGGCGGGCGGCGTCGGGCGCGGTGATGTCGAGTCGTTCCTGACCGCGACGTCCCAGCAGGTCCGCGATCGCCTTGTCGGCACACGTCAGCGCGGCAAGCCCGTGCAGGGCGGGGGTAGTCGACACTCCTGCGATTCTAACGGCGCGGTTTCGGCCCTCTCCGCACCACCCGCGACCTGGTCAGTCCACTGATCGTTGCAGGTAGACGCAGTCGATCCACTGGTCGAATTTGTATCCGACCGCAGGTGTGCGGCCGACCTCGACGAAACCGTTCTTCAGGTGCAGTGCGATCGACGCCTCTCCCCCGGTGGCGGCGATGACCGCGATGATCTGCCGAACATTGCCGGGTTCGGCGGCGTCGAGGAGCGCTGCGAGCAGACTCGTCCCGATACCACGCCCGCCGGCGCCGGGCCGTAGGTAGATGGTGTCCTCGGCCGTCCGGTCATAGGCTCGCTTGTCGCGGAACGGACCGAGGTAGGCGAATCCGAACACGTCCCCGGCGACGCCGACCTCGACACCGTCGGCCCCCACTCCGCTGCCCTCGGCGACGAGGAAGGGTCGACCCGCCGCGCGGATAGCTGCGATCTTGGCTGCCCAGTCCGCCGCGGTCGGTGCCTCGTAGTCGAAGGTGGCGACCGTGTGTTCCACGTAGTGCCGGTAGATGTCGGCGATGGCGCCGCAATCGGTGTCGGCGACGGGACGGATGGTGACCATGGTGTCGATGATGCCCGACAGCAGATCGGTCGGTCTCGCTCCGCTCAGGCCTGACCTTCGGCGGTGGTTCGATCGCGCGATTCCACGTAGTCGGGGCCGACGAGGTGCGGCGCCGGGTCCAACCGGGTCAATCCGTTCCAGCAGAGGTTCACCAGATGCGCGGCGACGACCTCTTTGGACGGTTCTCGCACATCGAGCCACCACTGCGCGGTCACCGACACCATCCCGACCAGGGCCTGGGCGTACAGCGGCGCCAGTGCGGGATCGAAGCCGCGACGTTCGAAGTCGCCGGCAAGGATGTGTTCGACCTGGCTGACCGCATCGTTGAGCAGACTCGAATAGGTCATGGTGTCGGTGGCGTCGGTGCGGTCACCGCGCACCAGGATGCGGAAGCCGTCGGTGCGTTCCTCCATATAGGTCAGCAGGGCCAGGGCGACCTGTTGGATGCGATACAGCGACCGGTTCTTGGTGAGCGAGGAGGTCACCATCTCCAACAGGGTCTCCATCTCCCGGTCGACGACGACCGCGTAGAGACCTTCCTTACCGCCGAAGTGTTCGTAGACGATGGGCTTGGATACTCCGGCGCGCTGGGCGATCTCCTCGACGGAGGTGCCCTCGAATCCTCGCTCGGCGAACAGTCCGCGGGCCACCTCGATCAGTTGGAGCCTGCGTTGGGCACCGGTCATGCGCGCCCGAGGCGCGCGCTGCACCTCTTCGGACGGATCGGTCGGCCGGCTCACTGCCATGCCCCAACCCTAACGACGACGGCCTCGGGTGGGGTAATCAATAGAGATGCTGACCTTGGAAGAAATCTCTGCACGCCTGGAGATACAGCAGGTGTTGACCGATTACTCGACCGCCGTGGACGCCGGACATTTCGATGACCTCGGAAAGGTCTTCACCGACGACGCCACCATCGACTACAGCGCGATGGGCGGTATCACCGGCGGTCTCACGGAGGTGAAAGCGTGGCTGGCCGAGGTACTCCCGGCCTTCTCGGCGTACTGCCACCTGCTGGGCAATCACGACATGCTTGTCGACGGCCACACCGCGTCCACGCGCACGCTGTGTCTCAACCCGATGCAGACGCCGGACAACTCGACCTTTCTGTTGGGACTCTGGTACGTCGACGCCTGGCGACATACCGAGGCGGGGTGGCGGATCACCGGGCGTCGCTTGGAGAAATGCTTCGACAAGCAATTGTGACCGTTTCGTCACCCGTGGACCAATTCTTTCGAGAATTGTTATCCGAAGATCATCAGCACAGCTCAGACGGCATTGTCGACGACCTGAACGAAAGCTTTCCGGCTACTGAGCATTCGCAAAACCCTCAGCGCAATGCATTCCGGCGTTAGGGTTGTGTGCGGTTCAGCTCCGGACGCCAGCCAGCGGTCTGCGACTGACAGGCCAGGCGTCGGGGTCGACGACGAGGGGGTTCGGTGTGCAGCTGTGGGACTACATCCAGGGTCACGCGGCGAATCTGACGTTCCTGACGTATCAGCATGCGTCACTGGCGTTCCAGACCGTCCTGGTGGGCACGATCGTCGCGGTGCTGACCGCGGTGGTGGTCTATCGGGCGCCATTCTTCTCCGCGTTCACGCTCACCACCAGTCGCGTCGCGCTGACGATTCCGTCGCTGGCGTTGCTCGCGCTGCTGATCGTGCCGTTCGGGCTCGGTGTGGTGCCGTCATTCATCATGCTCGCGTTCTTCGCGACGATGCCGATCATCGGCAATGCGATCGTCGGGTTGCGCTCGGTTCCTCCGTCGGTCATCGAGTCCGCACGCGGAATCGGCTTGCCGCGTTGGCGCATCCTGGTGTCGGTCGAATTGCCGATCGCCTGGCCGGTGATTCTCACCGGCATCCGGGTGTCCACCCAGATGATCATCGGCATCGCGGCGATCGTGGCCTATGTGCTCGGTCCGGGGCTGGGGTCGCTGATCTTCAGCGGCCTGTCGCGCCTCGGTGGAGCCAATGCGCTCGAGATGGCCCTGACCGGAACGATTCTCATCGTCATCATCGCCCTGGTGTTCGACGGACTGCTGGTCCTGCTCGGCCGCCTCACGATCTCCAAAGGACTGCAATGACTGAATCGTCAACCGCGTCAACGGCCCCCGCGCGTACGGTCACCGGGGCGTCGATCCACCTCGACGGCGTGATGAAACAGTACCGCGGGCAGGACAAGCCGGCGGTGGCCAGACTCGACCTGGAGATCGAGGCCGGCAACATCGTCACCTTCGTCGGCCCCTCGGGCTGCGGCAAGACCACCACGCTGAAGATGATCAACCGGCTGATCGAGCCCACCGAAGGCCGCATCCTGATCGACGGCCGCGATGTGACCCACGAGAACCCGGACAAGCTTCGCCAGAGCATCGGCTACGTGATCCAGTCCGGCGGTCTGTTCCCACACTGGTCGGTCGCCAAAAACATCGGTGCCATCCCGCGTGTGCTCGGCTGGGACAAGAAGCGGATTGCCGAGCGTGTCGAATACCTACTGGATCTGGTCGGGCTCGACGCGGCCGAATTCGCCGATCGCCTGCCCAAGGACATGTCGGGTGGCCAGCAGCAGCGGGTGGGTGTGGCACGAGCTCTGGCCGCCGACCCACCGATCCTGTTGATGGATGAGCCGTTCGGCGCGGTCGACCCGATCACCCGAGTGCGGCTGCAGGACAGCCTCATCGGCATCCAGCACGAGCTCGGCAAGACCATCGTCGTCGTCACCCACGACTTCGACGAGGCCACCAAGCTCGGCGACAAGGTCCTGATTCTTTCCGAGGGCGGCCACATCGAGCAGTACGCGCCTCCGGAGGACATCCTGGCCAACCCGGCCACCCCGTTCGTGGAGGATTTCATCGGTTCCGGTGCCACATTGGCGCACCTGACGCTGTCGCGGGTACGCGACGTCGAAGCAGCGCCGGTCACCACCGCCCGGGTCGGCGAGGATTCCCAGACCGTGCTGGGGCGCGCACACGCCGCCGGGCACACCTGGGTCGTGGTGGTGGACAACCACGGTCACCCGCGCGCCTGGCCGTCGCTGGATGAGCTGGCCGCGAAACCTCAGGTCTCCGACTACATCGATCGCCGTCTGCCGGTGGTGGCGCGATCATCGACGCTCAACGATGCCCTCGACTCGATGCTCGCCGCGAGCCAGGGCGGCACGCTGGTGACCGACGGACGCGGCGCCGTGGTCGGATCGTTGTCGATCGACACTGTCATGGAAGTGATCCGCGGCCAACTCTCCGAGGCACGTCCCGAGGAGGAACGCGACGGCTACATCGAACATGCCGAGGGTTCGTCGACCGACGAGATGCCGGTGATCGTGGCGGCCGATGACGAGGTCGACGAGCACTCATGAAACGACTGAGACGCCTCCCGATGGATGTGTGGTTCGAACCGCTCATCATCGTCGTGCTGCTGGTCGGTTACATCGTCTGGTATCAGGTGACGACGCTGACCGATACCGAGCAGGCTGCACTCGCCTGGGACAACCTGCGTGTGACCATCTATGACCACATCAAGCTGACCGTGGTGGCGACGGTGATCGTGGTGGCCATCGCCATCCCGTTGGGCATAGTGCTGACGCGGCCGTCGATGAAGTGGCTCAACCCGATCGCGGTCAACATCGCCAACATCGGCCAGGCCGCACCGGCGGTCGGTTTGCTGGTGCTGTTCACGTTCTGGCTGGGCACCGGATTCCGGACTGCGGTGGTCGGTTTGGTCGTGTACGCCGTGCTGCCGATCCTGCAGAACACGATCGTCGGTCTGCGTCAGGTGGATCAGCGCACCGTCGAAGCCGCGCGCGGTATCGGGTTGTCCGGCCTGCGCACCCTGGTGCAGGTGGAATTGCCGCTGGCAGTTCCGGTGATTCTCAACGGCGTTCGGACTGCGCTGGTCATCCTGGTCGGCACAGCAACACTGAGCACGTTCATCGGTGCGACCAGCCTGGGCACACTGATCACCACCGGCGTGACCCTGTTCCTTCCGAAACTCCTGATCTCTGGGGCGGTGCTGGTGGGTCTGCTCGCGTTGACCATCGACTGGCTCGGTCGCCTCGTCGAATTGGTCGCGACACCGAGGGGGATCGCGTGATCCGGCGGCGCCGCGGCGCGCGCATTCTCGTCGCCGTACTCGTTGCGGCGCTGGCGTTGGCCGGATGCGGTCTGGTCAGTTCATCGGGCACGTTCCGCAAGGCGTCGCTGCCGGACGGCGCCACTCCTCTCGCAGGCGCCGAGATCACGGTCACCTCGAAGAACTTCACCGAGAGCATCATCCTGGGCAAGATCGCCGCCACCTATCTGGCAGCCGCGGGTGCCGACGTCAACGACATGACCAATGCGCCCGGCTCCGCCTCGTCGCGGCAGGCGATGCTCAACGGCGCCGCGGACCTCACGTGGGAGTACACCGGCACCGCGTGGGTCACCTATCTCGGCGAGACAGAAGTCATCGCCGATCCGCAGGAACTGTGGCAACGGGTCCACGACGTCGAGCTGGCCGAGAACGACCTGGTGTGGTTGCCGCCGGCCAACTTCAACGACACCTACGCATTCGCGGCATCAACGCCGGCGGCCGAGCGGCTCGGGGTGGCCACCATGTCCGACATCACCCGATTGCCGGTGCCGGATCGCACGTTCTGCATCAACGATGAGTTCTTCAGCAGGCCTGATGGATTCCTACCGATGTTGCAGACCTACGACATGCCCTACAACACTCCGAATGGGGTCCCGACCGGCAATGTGACACAGATGGATTCGGGTGTGGTCTACACGTCGACCGCCAACAGCGCGCCATGCAACTTCGGCATGGTGTACACCACCGACGGCCGGATCAAGAACCTCAATCTTGTTGTGCTGGAGGATGACAAGAAGTACTTCCTGCCCTACAGCGGAACCGTGGTGGTACGCAAGGAGATCCTGGACGCACACCCGGAGATCGCTCCGCTGATGGAGGAAGTCTCGGGCCGGTTGACCGATGATGTCATGCAGGAACTCAACGGCCAGGTCGACATCGACGGCGAGGATCCCTCCGATGTCGCCTACGAGTGGCTCAAGAACGAAGGACTGATCGAGTAGGTACGTTCACCGATCCCGACTCGCACCCTTCTGAATCTGCACGATCTGCGCATCGGTGAGCGGCGCTCCCCACAGCGGATCGCGACCGTCGGCGCGGATGCCGTCGAGGATCAGGCCCAGGTATCGGCGCCAGGTACCCGGCGCCGTCGGGGCGAGACTCTCGGCAACCGTCCTGAGCATGGTGAGAATCGGAAAGAAGTCGTTCGCTTCGAGGTCTGGTCGGATCACCCCGGCCGCATGCGCCCGCGCCAGGACCTGCTGCAGCCGCTCGGTCAGCACCGCCTTCGCGGCGAGGATGTCCGGATGTGAGTGATCGATCGTCATGATCATCGTCGCGAGGCCGCGGTCGGCGGCCATCGACGACACCACGAGGGTCAGGATGTCGACGACGGCCTGCCACGGGTCCGACTCGTCGAGAGTCTCGCGAGCTCGTTCGGCGACCTCGGTGAGGTGTTGGGTGAGCACGCCGACGATCAGTTCGTCTCGATTGGCGAATCGTCGGTAAACCGTCCCCACCCCGACACCCGCATGTGCCGCCACATCGTCGAGCGTGACCTCCAGACCTCGCTCGGCGAACAGCTCGCGGGCGGACGCGATGATGCGCTGCCGGTTGCGTTCGGCGTCGGCGCGGAGTTTGCGTCCGCCGACCTCACCGTCGGTGGTGTTCATGCTCACAGAATAACAAGTGGAGGAATGATCTCCACATGACGTACGTTGGAGCCAACAACCGGAGGAACCACCTCCGCCTAAGACCTGGAGGCTTGGATGAGCATTGTCTACGACGACCTCGACGATCCATCCGTCGAGAAGGAAACCCACGAGGCGCGTCAGCATCGGCTGCGCTGGGTGGTGCTGGGCGTCCTCGCTCTGGCGCAGTTGATGGTGGTGCTGGACGCAACCATCGTCAACATCGCCCTGCCGCATGCGCAGGAGTCGTTGGGCTTCGGCAACGAGGACCGGCAGTGGATCGTGACCGCGTACGCACTGTCGTTCGGCAGCCTGCTACTGCTCGGCGGTCGCCTGTCCGACCTGTGGGGGCGGCGCACCACTTTCATCGCCGGTCTGATCGGTTTCGCGGTGATGTCGGCGATCGGCGGTGCCGCCGTGAACTTCGAGATGCTGGTCGCCGCGCGAGCCGGCCAGGGCATCTTTGGCGCCCTGCTCGCTCCTGCCGCATTGTCGCTGCTCACCACCACTTTCACCGATCCGTCGGAGCGCGGCAAGGCCTTCGGCATCTTCGGTGCGATCGCCGGCGGCGGGGGCGCTTTGGGGCTGCTGCTCGGCGGAATGCTCACAGAGTGGGCCGATTGGCGTTGGTGCCTGTACGTGAACTTGGTGATCGCAGCCATCGCACTGGTCGGTGCTGTCCTGTTCCTCGGACCGCACAAGGCCGATCACCGTCCGAAACTCGACCTGCCGGGCGTGGCCCTCGCATCGTCAGGCCTGTTCTCGATCGTGTACGGATTCTCCAATGCCGAGTCCAACGGCTGGGGTGACTGGGCCACGATCACCTGGCTGGTCGCCGGGGCCGCACTGCTGGCAGCGTTCGTCTGGTGGCAGTCACGCGCCGAGCACGCGCTGTTGCCGCTACGCGTGATCACCGACCGCACCCGCGCCGGGTCGTACCTGGTGGTGTTCATCGCCGGGATCGGCATGTTCGGCATCTTCCTGTTCCTGACGTATTACCTGCAACAGAACCTGGGATTCAGCCCGATCCGCACGGGCCTGGCGTTTCTGCCGATGATCGGCATGCTGGTGGTCACCGCCACCACCTCGACCGGTGTGTTTCTCCCCCGGTTCGGTCCGCGCTGGTTGATGGCGGCGGGCATGTTCATCGCGGCGGCTGGCATGCTGTTGCTCACCCAGATCACCGCGACGAGCTCATACGCCAGCCATGTGCTGCCGGCGCTGCTGATCATGGGAGTCGGCATCGGCGCATCGATGGCTCCGGCGATGCAGGGCGCGATCTCTGGTGTCTCGTCGGAGGACGCGGGCGTCGCATCCGCCACCGTCAACACCATGCAGCAGGTGGGCGGCTCGGTGGGCACTGCGCTGCTCAGCACGATCGCCGCGAGCTCTGCGGCAACGTTTGTGAGCGGCCACGCATCGCTGGCCACCGATCCGGCGCAGTTGGCCCAGCTGGCCGCTGTGCACAGCTACACGACCGCGTTCTGGGTGGCCGCTGCGGTATTCGCAGTCGGTGGACTCATCGCCGCACTGCTGGTTCGTAGCGGCGAGCTCCCGGTGGCTCCTGAGGGTGCGGCCGCCATGGCGCACTGATCCCGAGACTCACCCAGCAAGCGGTGTGTCATTTGCCACCGCTATGGGGCCACCTGGATTGCCACGAGCATGGGACCACCTTGGCGCGTTATTGAGGATGCT
>NZ_JAZARS010000022.1:0-65504 GCF_036233855.1 Gordonia sp. Z-3 | reverse complement strand
AAGAATCCCCCAGCAGACAGGCACTTTCGCGTATCACACGCCGCCCATCACCCAGCCACGTGAAAGATCGAGGCTAGACCTCGAGGATGACCTTCACGCAGTCGGCGGAACGCTCCGCGACGCGCGCGTAGGCTGCCGCGGCGTGCTCCAACGGCATGCGGTGGGTGAAGATCCCGTCGGTGGACAGTTCGCCGGAACGCACCAGCGGCAGGAGCTCCGGCCAGGCCTGCTGGATGGGTGCGGTGGTAGATCGCAGGGTGACGCTACGGATCAGGGCCATGGTCGCGGGGAACGGGAACGGGTTGAGGTCGTGCACGCCGACGACCGACACCGTGCCGCCGGCCCGAACAAGCGACAACGCGCTGCTCATGGTGGTGTCGCTGCCAACCGCGTCGATCACCGCGTGCGGCCCCCGTCCACCGGTCTGCTCGGTCACGACCCCCAACTCCGAAGGGTCCAGCCCGACCGCACCACTCGCGGCGGCCGTCGCACGACGACCGGCCACCGGGTCGACGGCGTAGACGGTCTCGGCACCGAGCGCCAGGGCGCTGCGCACCGCACACAGACCCACCGCCCCCAACCCCATGACGACTGCGCTACCACCTGCCGGGATGTCGGCGCGCCGGGCGCCCACCCAGCCGGTCACCAGGTTGTCGGTCAGCAGCAGCGCCGCCTCGGCGCCGAGATCGTCGGGCATCGAGAGCAGCTGAAAGTCGGCGGACGGTACCGCGAGGAGTTCGGATTGCGCACCGCCGAGAACGCCGCAACCGAAGATGACCGGCCCCTGCACACAGGTAACCGGGTCCAGCGTCGAACATCCATCGCATGCACCGCAACCGGCCACCGACGACACCACCACCCGGTCTCCGACGGCATGCCCGCGCACCTGCGACCCCACCTCGACCACGGTGCCGAAGGCTTCGTGCCCCAGGGAGATCGGCGCGATGAGCGGGTAGTCACCTTCATAGAAGTGGAGGTCGGACCCACAGATCGCGGTCTGCTCCACCTGCACGATCGCGCCGTCGGGGCCCGGCAGTACCGGGTCGTCGACGGTGTCGACCCTGACCTCACCGGGGTTCTCGATCAGTACGCTTCGCACCAGCAGATCCCTCCAGAACCCGCGGTCGACAGCGGCCATCGAAGAGGTGGCCATCGATGAGGTGAGCGGTCCCCCGACCCGGGCGTGTCCATCGGTACACAGTAGGCAGCCGACGCGGCCGCTCGTAGCTTTTTGCGCGGCGACGACGGCCCTCGTCGCGCCGAGGACGGGTTGCTTGACTAGCCTCAGGTTAGTCAGTGAGCAAGGAGCGTGAGTGTTCGTCGTCGCCCACATCAGCGACCTTCATTTCAACGGCACGCGGTACAACCGCCGCCGGATCGAAGCGACGCTCGACTACATCCACGCCCGCGCCGCCGGCATCGACGCTCTGCTGGTCACCGGCGACATCACCGACGAGGGCAGTGAGTCGGAGTACCGGGAGGCCTACGGCACGCTGTACAGCCCGCTGCCGATGCTGATCACCGCCGGCAACCATGATCATCGGGAACGCTTCAACGACGGTCTGCTCGGTTACCGCAGCAGCGCGCCGGTCAACCGTTGCGAACTGATCGACGGGGTGCTGTTCGTCGTCTGCGACAGTTCCATTCCCGGCCGCAACGATGGCCACCTCGACGACGAGACCCTCGGCTGGATGTCGGAGCAGATCAGTGCTGCCGGTCCACGGGTTCCGGTGATCGTGGCGTTCCACCACCCGCCGACCACCCTCGGCATGGATTTCATGGATTCGATCCGGCAAACCGGTGAGGAACGACTGGCGGCACTGGTGACCGAGCATCCGAACATCGTGGGTTTCGTCTGCGGGCATGCGCACACCCCGGCGGTCACCATGTTTGCCGGCCGACCACTGGCGATCGCGCCGGGCGTCGCCTCCACCCTGAACCTCCCGTTCGAGGGCACCGAGATCATCAACCGCGGCCAACCGCCCGGTATCGCCTTCCACATGGTGTCCGGTCTCGACGACGGACCTGACGCCTGGCGGCTGATCACTCACTATCGGTCGGTGATGTTCTAGAACTCGGGCGAGTGCGACGAACGTGCCGAAAACCGCTACGTTCGACTCACTCGGCGGGCAGCGAATCGATCGCCGACGACCCTGCGTCGAGAAGACTCTCGAGCAGCTTCTCACCGAACTCGGGGATCAGGCCCGGCCCGGTGTCGGGCAGATTGTCGGGCAACGGCAGCCCGGCCGCGCGTGTCGCCGGGATCTCGGCCGCGCGGGTGGCCTCGAGCCGGATTCCCTTCTGCCGGTCGCGGGTCAGCGGTTCGCGATATTTGTCGAGTTCGGTCGCGGTGGTCACGGTGGCCACCGACCGCAGTCCCACCGCAGCGAAGTCGGCTGCCGCGCGCCGGATGTGGTTGGGTGAGGTGATCAGGATGATGTCATCGATGCCTTGCCCCCGGAGGATCTCGGCGGTGTTCTGCGCGTTGGCCACCGTTGATCCCGAGCGCCCCTCCTCGGTGATACGGCCGTCGTCGACGCCGTTGGCCACCAACCATTTCTTCATCGCGGCCGCCTCGGTGATGCCCTTCTTGGGGGCGCCGCCGGCCACCACAATCGGCGCGGATGCCGCGGCCTCGGCCTGCGCCTTGCCGGCGGTGACGCGGCGGATCAGCTCCGGCGCCATCTTGCCATTGCCGTTGAGCCCGTAACCGAGAATGACGATCGCCGTCCGGCCGGTCACGGTTTTCGGGGAGGTGTCCGGCACGATCTGCGCGGCGGCATCCACCCCGGCGATGATGTTGCGCGCGGTCGTGTGCAACGTCCGGTTGATCCCGTTCAGCTTCGCCAGCGCTGCATCACTTCCGGCGGCATCGTCGACCTGCGCCGACCAGATGGCCTGCAGCGCAAGTGCATACGGGTCCACCGGAACAACGCTGAGCATCTGCTGCAACGACTCGAGCCCACCGGTCACGTCACCGGCGGCGAACTTCTGCTGCGCCGAGTTGTAGAACGTGGACGGGTCCATCGCGGTGACCGCCGGACGGACGCCCGGTTGCGCGGAATGGTCGACCGGCAGCGCGCCGATCACGAGACCACCGACGGCCGCGGTCGCCACCACGCCGACAGCGGCCAGGCGCGCACGTTTCACTCTCGTCACACGAGTCACTTGCGTAACAGTAGGCTGGGAACCTCACGCCGCAGCACCCGTCCGATCCCAACTCGATAACACCCACCGAATCCATCAGCGCCGGATTCCGGCCACCTTCAGCAACTCCGGGCGACGCAGCACGAGTCCGACCCACAGCAAGACACCGAAGTAGACCGCGAACAGGGTGTGGTCCAGCAGCGGCGCCTCGATACGCATGTTGGCGGTGACCGCGCCACCGAGGTAGGCGGTCAAGCCCACCGCGCCGAGCACCGCGGTCCGCGGGATTGCGAACACCACAAGACAGATGAGCAACACGGTGCCCATGATGTAGGTCTGGTCGATGGGGAAGCCGAGCTCGGCGGTGCCTTCGACGACGGCTTCGGGCTGCGTCAGCTTGCCGACGATGTCGAAGACCAGGAAGGCGCCGAGCAGCACGCTGATGACGACTCCTGTTGTGTGCCGCCAATTTCGGCGGGTGGTGGTTCGGTCGGTTTCGGTGGCGACGGTGTGGCTGGTCATGATGTCCTCCGTTGGCGATGGGTGGTTTGTGCGTAAATAGACCACCACTCACCACGAAACTCATCGCCCGCCGCGCCAGACCCCGAAGACGACTCTTCCCCCGGGTGTTGTTTCTTCGGTCGACTGCAGTCAGCCGAAGAAGCGATACCCGGGGGAAGAACCGAGAAGTACTACAGCGCCTTGAGCTCCTCGATGACGCTGTCGACGCTCTTCTTGGCGTCGCCGAACAACATCGATGTGCCGTCGGCGAAGAACAGCGGGTTCTCGATGCCGGCGTAGCCCGAACTCATCGACCGCTTGAGCACGATCGTCGACCGGGCCTCGTCGACATTGAGGATCGGCATGCCGTGGATCGGGCTGCTCGGGTCGTTGCGCGCAGCCGGGTTGGTGACGTCGTTGGCGCCGATGACGATGGCGACGTCGGTGCGGTTGAACTCACCGTTGATGTCGTCCATCTCCTTCATGGCGTCGTACTCGACGTCGGCCTCGGCCAGCAGCACGTTCATGTGTCCGGGCATCCGGCCGGCCACCGGGTGGATGGCGTACTTGACCTCGACGCCCTTGCCCTCGAGCAGGCTGGCCATTTCCTTGACGGCGTGCTGGGCCTGGGCAACGGCCAGACCGTAACCGGGGACGACGATCACCTGGTTGGCATACGCCATCTGGATCGCGGCGTCGGCAGCCGAGGTGGCCTTCACCGTGCCGCCGGCCGCGCCGCCCGGACCGGCTGCGGCGTCGCCACCACCACCGAAGGAACCGAACACGATCGACGGGATCGAACGGTTCATCGCCTTGGCCATCAGGTTGGTCAGGATCGAACCCGAGGCGCCGACGATCATGCCGGCCACGATCAGCGCAGTGTTGTCCAGCGCGATACCCGCGGCCGCCGCCGACAACCCGGTCATCGCGTTGAGCAGCGAGATGACCACCGGCATGTCGGCGCCGCCGATCGGGAACACCACGAACAGCCCCATCACGCCGGCCGCGACGAGCAGGCCGAGCATCCACCAGCCGCTGGCGCCCCCGCCATTGGCGGCATTGATACCGAGGTAGATCGCGATGGCCAGCGCCACCACCAGCAGCACGATGTTGGCGAGCTGGAACAGCCGCGCGTTGCCGACGAACAGCTTCTCCAGCCCCTTGGGCAGGATCTCCTGCAACTTGGAGAACGCGACGAGCGAACCCCAGAACGAGATCGAACCGATGATCGCGGCGATCAACGACCCGATCACCAGCGGCGAGGCAGGTTCGGTGTTGTGGAACTCGCCGAAGCCGGAGGTCTCCAGGAACTCCGCCCACGCGATCAGCGCGACGGTACCGCCACCGACACCGTTGAACAGCGCCACCAGCTGCGGCATGGCTGTCATCTTGGTGCGCAGCGCCGGCGGGATGCCCAGCACCACACCGAGAACCAGACCGATGACGATCAGAATCCAGTTGATCGTGGGTACTCCGACGGTGGAATGTCCGTCGTCACCGACGGCACCCTCGTTGTAGACGTAGAGCAGGGTCGCGGCCACCGCCAGCGCCATACCGGTTGCCGCGATCCAGTTACCGCGCACCGCGGTTTTCGGCCCGGTCAGGCCCATCAGGCCGTAGATGAACAACGAGAACGAAACGATGTAGAGGGCCATCACCAGATAGGAGATGCCCTGACTCGGGGTGTGGGCGTCTGCCGCCAGCACCAGGTCCGCGGTCACTTGGCCGCCTCCTTCTTACCCTTGAACATGCCCAGCATGCGGTCGGTGACCGCGAAGCCACCGATCACGTTGAGCGTGCCGAACACCAACGCGACGAACGCGATGATCCGAATGCCCCAGTTGGCGTCGGCGGGCAGTTTGCCCAGCACCACCAGCGCGCCCAGCACGACGATGCCGTGGATGGCGTTGGTTCCCGACATCAGCGGGGTGTGCAAGGTGTTGGGCACCTTGGAGATCACGGCGAAGCCCACGAACCCGGCAAGAACCAGGATCGCGATGTTCGCCAGCAGTCCGGTGTACATCAGGCCGACACCTCTTCTCGGGTCACGCAGGCACCAGCCAGCACCTCGTCGTCGAAATCCGGTGTGAACGCACCGTTGTCGTCGAGCATCAACTCGAGCAGGGCGAGCAGGTTCTTCGAGTACAGCTCGCTGGCATGCTCGGGCATCGTCGCCGGCAGATTCAGCGGCGAGGCGATCGTCACGTCATGTTTGACGACGGTCTGCCCCGGCTCGGTCAGTTCGCAGTTGCCGCCGGTCTCCCCCGCCAGATCGATCACCACACTGCCGGCCTTCATCCCCTCGACCGCCGCCGCGGTCACCAACCGTGGCGCGGGACGCCCCGGCACCAACGCAGTGGTGATCACCACGTCGAAACCTTTGATCGCGTCCTCAAGCGCCTGCTGCTGCTTGGCGCGCTCGTCGTCGGTCAGTTCGCGCGCGTATCCGCCCTCACCGGCGGCGTCGATACCCAGATCGAGCCACTGCGCACCAACCGAACGCACCTGCTCGGCCACCTCGGGCCGCACGTCATAGCCGGTGGTCCGGCCGCCGAGGCGTTTGGCGGTGGCCAACGCCTGCAGTCCGGCGACCCCCACCCCGAGCACCAGCACCGTGGCCGGTTTCACCGTGCCCGCGGCGGTGGTCATCATCGGGAAATACCGCGTCGACAGGTCCGCGGCCACCACGACCGCCTTATAACCGGAGACATTGGCCTGCGAACTCAGCGCATCCATCACCTGGGCCCGCGATATACGCGGAATCGCCTCCACCGCATAGGCCTCGACGCCTGCGGACTTCAGCGCGCCGATCTGGTTGTCGGCGTTGCGCGGCGCCAGAAAGCCGATCAGCTTCTGGCCGCTGCGCAACTTGCCGATCTCGGCGTCGGTCGGCGGGGCGACCCGGACCACCACATCCGCGGAGTACGGGTCGCCGATCGTCGCACCCGCGTCCACATACTGTTCGTCTGGAATCAACGCTCCCAGACCGGCGCCCGATTCGACGATCACCGGGACACCCTTCCCGACCAGCGAGCCCACCACCTTGGGGACCAGCGCCACTCGGCGCTCGCCCTCGGCGGACTCGCGCACGACACCCACACTCATAGTTCTCACCTTTGGTTTCGGACAGGTCGCACTTGGCTGACCGGACCCCTCGGTCGCCCCACATCGCATTCGGATCGCGGTTGCGATGTGCCGGGTGGCAGTGCATTGTCGCCCGGCTCACAAAAACGTGCGACGAACATAGCACGAGGTCACGCGCAAGGGTTCGGTCAGTCGGATTGGTCACTCAACCCTTGACGGAACATGTTCTATCAATTCTGGACAGTTGTCTATTCAGCTGTCCGAGATGCCTGGCAGTGGCCGTGCTTGCAGGTCGAGTTTCGCCGCACCGGTCGGACCGGAGTCCGCGGCAGAAGTTCGCGGAGGAATGTCCGCCGGCATCACCACACGGAGCCGTGGGCCGGATAATCCATCCGAGAGTCCCCTGCGGTGATCCGCACGGACACTCCGGCTCAGGACACCGAGAACCGACGTGCATCCAGGCCGGTGGCCCCTTCCGGAATCGGCGACGCGTAGGCCTCGACCTGTTGGTTGCCGTCCTTGTCGACAGCGCGGCATTCCACGGTGTGCTCACCCGGGGTCGCATCCCACGCGAAGCGCCACTGCCGCCAGGTGTCGATGGAGTATTCGGTGGCCAGCTCGGCGCGCTGCCACCCTCCGTCGTCGACGCGCACGTCGACCGCAGCGATCCCGGTGTGCTGCGCCCAGGCGGTTCCGGCGATGATGACCTCGCCCGCCTCGATCCGTGAATCCGTGGGGCGATCGATGCGCGAGGACAGCTTGATGGGCCCGAGTGCCGACCATCCGCGGGTGGTCCAGTACGCCTTGGCGTCGGCGAAGGTGGTGAGTTCCCAGTCGGTGACCCACTTGGTGGCCGACACATAGCCGTACAGGCCCGGCACCACCTGTCGCACCGGGTAGCCATGCTCGACCGGCAACGGCTCCCCGTTCATGCCGATCACCAGCAGCGCGTCGCGGCCGTCGGTCACCGCGGACACCGGGGTGCCGCAGGTCCACCCGTCGGCGCTGGTCGACAGCAGCATGTCGGCGCCCGGCCGCACACCCGCCCGATCGAGCAACGTCGCCATCGGCACACCCAGCCAGCGCGCGTTGTCGATGAGGTCGCCGCCGACCTCGTTGGACACGCAGGTCAACGTCACGACGCGTTCGGTCATCGGCATCGCGACGAGCTCATCCCAGCCGATGCGGATCTCGTTGTCGACCATGCCGTGAATACGCAGTGACCATCCCTCGGTGGTCAGGTTGGGGACCTGCAACGCGGTGTCGATCCGGTAGAAGTCGGCGTTGGCGGTGACGAACGGGGTGGCGCCGGGCAGATCCAGGTCGGCGCCCGGGGGGATCGGCGGTGCCGGCGTGCGTGGCGACGGCAGGATGAGCTTGGTGCGGTCGGCCACGGTGCGGGCGGTGTCGGCGAGCATGCGTCGTCCGACGGTGCCGACCACCACCGCCACCGCCGCGATACCGCCGGCGGTCAGCACGAATCGGCGGTCCACGCGATGCCCGGCCGGGGCCGGATCATCGGCGGGGTCCGCCTGCTCCGCAGGCAGCATCGAGACCAGCAGGTGCAACACCAACACCGCCACCGCTGCACCGAGAAGCGACGGCAGCACGAACGTCCACCGCGAGTCGGGCCGATCCCACGCCGCCAGCACACCCACCACGCCGAACACCGCGACGACGACCGCGCCGATCGGCGGCCGACGATGCTCGGCGATGCCGCACGCAGCCGCGATCAGGGCGATCAGCACTCCCATGCCGATGTAGAGGGCGGGTTTGTCGGCGGTCCCGAAGGTACCGATGGCGAACTCACGACCGAAGGTCGGCGCATGGTCGACGACGGCTGCGCCGACGGCGAAGAAGGGTGACGACCCGGTGTCGATCCACGCGGCGACGATCTCGCCCACCGCGAGTCCGGCGCCGACGGCCACCAGTCCTGCCGCGGCCGCGGCGAACAGATGACTACGGGTACCGACGCGGGAGGTCACATCCCCTTGATACCCCACCACCCCGCTGCGGCGGGGCGCCCGGCGTGCACCGTCACCCTTCGGTCACAACTGACGAGCGCTGTGCCGCATGCCGACCCGCGCGACGCCCGAAATACGAGCCCTCGCCGAGTTGCGTTCCGCTCGCGTAGCCCTTTCCGTCCTGGGCGATGTTGGCGGCACACGCGCCGGCCGCATAAAGCCCGGCGATGGGTGTGCCGTCGTCGTGGAGCACCTCGGCGTCGAGCGAGGTGGCCATGCCTCCCATGGTGAAACAGGAGTACATCGCCTTGCCGAGACTCAGGTCGAAGGCCCCCCAGGGGCCGTGGTCCTGCGGGGCCAGGAACTCCGCGGACTTGTGGAAATCGGGATCTTCTCCGCGAGCGGCGTTTGCGTTGTAGTCGGCGAGGGTCTTCTGCAGGCGCCCCTCCGGGATTCCGAGTGCCGACTCCATCTCCTCGACGGTTTCCCACCCGTCGATCAGGTTGATCAACGGAACCTCCGGACGCTCCATATGCGCCTCGTCGACGATGAGGAAGGCGGCCGAATCCGGTTGGTCCATCACGAAACCCGCAGTTCGGGAGTGGTAGGAGTCCTCGGCGACGAAGCGATCACCGTCCTTGTTCACCACGATGCCGGTGAGCAAAATGCTCGGTGGGTAGATCGGGGCGGTCACGAACGCCTGGTCCATATGCCGCAGCGCGGCGCCCACCGATTCGCCGAGGCGGATGCCCAACCCGTCGTCGTAGGTACTGCCGAGAGTGAACGGCTTCTCGGCGACATGCGGCACGTACCGCGCGACCATCTCCTCGTTCATCACGAAACCGCCGGCCGCGATGATCACCGAAGCCGCGCGGATGAGGCCGTGAGCCTCAGGAGTGCGCCAGGACGCCCCGACCACGCCACCCGCGTCGTCGACGACGAGCTGCCGGGCGCCGGTCTCGTAACGGATCTCCGCACCCAGTTCGGTGAGACGCTTGACCAGGAGATCGACCACCATCGACGCACCGCCGGTGTCGCCGGGCACCGGCACCTTGTGGCCGCGCGGCGCGGGGACGGCCATGTCCTTGAACGGCCACACCTTCTCGTTGCCGGTGAACATCAACCCCTGGGTCTGCGGCTGGATCACCGCCTTCTCCGGATAGAAACTGCGCTCGAAACTGAACCCCAGCGACTCGAGCCAGGTGAAGTGCTCGACGCTGTCGACGCAGTAGGCGTGGATCTTGTCCGGCTCCGGGTCCCGGGACACCGCGGTGATGTATTTCTCCATCTCTTCGGCGGAGTCCGCGTGCCCGGTCGCCTCCTGCACCGCGGTACCGCCGCCGAGATAGAAGTGTCCGCCGGCCATGCAACTGGTGCCGCCCGCAGCGGCCGCGCGTTCCAATACCAGTACCTTCGCACCCGCGGCCGCCGCTTCCACCGCCGCGCTGCCGCCGGCCACCCCGCACCCGATGACCAGCACGTCGACCTCGTCGGAGAACGACTCGACGGAGTCCAGCGCGATGGTGTCGGGGACCTCAGTTCCTGCCATGCCCACAGCGTAAACGATCGACTAGAACATGTTCTAGTTCGGTGCGATGAGGGGTCAGCGAAATGCCATCCGCGCACGCGCCATGCATCCGCGCATGTCGCGACGTGCGCGGATGCGTGACGAGTGCGCGCTTGCGCCGGTCACCTCACGCGCGCGAACGCGAATGCGCCCGGAACCGCCGCAACCGCAGGCTGTTGGCCACGACGAAGGCCGATGACAGCGCCATCGCCGCGCCGGCCAGCATCGGGTTGAGCAGCCCGGCGGCGGCGATCGGAATCGCCGCGACGTTGTAGGCGAATGCCCAGAACAGGTTGCCCTTGATGGTGGCCAGGGTGCGACGGGCCAGGCGGATGGCGTCGACCACCGCCCACAGGTCGCCGCTGACCACGGTCAGGTCACCGGCCTGGATCGCCACGTCGGTACCGGTACCCATCGCGATCCCGAGATCGGCCTGGGCCAGCGCCGCGGCGTCGTTGATCCCGTCGCCCGCCATCGCCACCGAGTGGCCCTGTGCCTGCAACTCCTCGATGGTCGCCAGCTTCTGGGCCGGCGTGACCTCGGCGACGACCTGCTCGATACCGACCGCCCGTGCCACGTGTTCGGCGGCGCCGGCGTTGTCGCCGGTGAGCAGGATCGGGGTCAGGCCCATCCGGCGCAGTTCGGTGATAGCCGCGTCCGAGGTGTCCTTCACCTGATCGCCCACCACGAGCACGGCGACCGGCCGGTCGTCGAAGGACACGATCACCGCGGTGGCGCCACTCGACTGCGCCTCGGCGACGGCTGCAGACAGGGACTCCGGGAGCGCCACGTCGCTGCTCGGCTTCTCGACGACGACGCGGAGCCCGTCGACGGCTCCCCCGACGCCGGACCCCTCGATCGCCCGGAAATCGGTCACCTGCGGCGTCGGACCCGCATACCGACGTCCGGCGGCCGCCACGACCGCACGCCCGATGGGATGCTCCGACCCCGACTCAACCGCAGCCGCCGAGCGCAATGCCCGCTCCTCACCCGGCCCGTCGGCGACGACGACCATCGACTGCAGGGACATCTCTCCTGTGGTCACGGTGCCGGTCTTGTCGAGCACGATCGTGTCCACCCGCTTGGTGGACTCCAGCACCTCGGGACCCTTGAGGAGCACCCCGAGTTGCGCGCCGCGGCCGGTACCGACCATCAGTGCGGTGGGTGTGGCCAACCCGAGGGCACACGGGCACGCGATGATCAGCACCGCCACAGCGGCGGTGAAGGCTACCGAGATCCCTCCGGAATCACCTGCGACGCTTGTACTTCCGAGCCAGAATCCGAGGGTGGCGACGGCGATGGCGATCACCGCCGGCACGAAGTACGCAGAGATCCGGTCGGCGAGGCGTTGCGCGTCGGCCTTACCGGCCTGCGCGTCGGCCACCATCTTCGCCATCTGTGCGAGTGAGGTGTCCGAACCCACCCGTGTGGCGCGGACCACCAGTCGCCCGGCGGCGTTGACGGTTGCACCGATGACCTCGTCACCGGCGGTGACCTCCACCGGCACGGATTCGCCGGTGATCATCGACGCGTCGACGGCCGAGACCCCGTCTACGACGATCCCGTCGGTGGCGACCTTCTCGCCGGGACGCACCACGAACACATCGTCGACGGCGAGCTCGGCCACCGGGATGCGAAGTTCGTTCCCGTCCACGAGGACCGCGACATCCTTGGCGCCGAGATCCAGCAGCGCACGGAGTGCATCACCGGCACGACGCTTGGCACGCTTCTCGAAGTAGCGGCCGGCGAGCAAAAACGTGGTGACACCTGCCGCGGCCTCGAGATAGATGTTGGCGGCACCGTCGCCGCGAGACGCGATCAGGTCGAAGCCGTGGTGCATCCCGGGTTCTCCGGCGGTGCCGAAGAACAGCGCGTAAAGCGACCAGGCGAACGCGGCGAGCGTTCCCATCGAGACCAGGGTGTCCATCGTGGTGGCTCCGTGGCGCAGGTTTATCCACGCGGCGCGGTGAAACGGGTAGGCGCCCCAGACGATGACGGGCGCCGCCAGCGTCAACGACAGCCACTGCCAGTAGGTGAACTGCCAGGCGGGCACCATCGCCAGGGCGATCACCGGAACGCTGAGCACCGCGGAGACGACGAGCCGCTGCCGCAGGTCGTCGAGTTCGGCGTCACCGCGCTCGTCCGATGAATCGTGCTCGTCGTCGCCCGGTCCGCCGACTGGCGACGCGCCATATCCGGCGTCTCGCACCACGGTGATCAGGTCGGCGGAATCCAGCGTCGCGGGGTACTCGACATGGGCTTGCTCGGTCGCATAGTTCACCGACGCCCGGACACCGTCGAGCTTGTTCAGCTTGCGCTCGATCCGGTTGGCACACGACGCACAGGTCATGCCGTCGATGTCGAAGTCGACCTGCTCGAGGCCAATGGTCATCTCAGCTCACTCCGAATGCTGTTGATGGGGACCGGATTGATGAGTGCCGGAAGCGGGCAGCGGGGCATCCCCGGCCCACGGATCCACCGCTCGGCCGACACCGAAGGCGATGCCGAAGACGGCAGCCAGGGCGGCGACGAAGGCGGCGATCCGATAGGCGGGGGTGGTCATGCCAGTTGGTAGCCGGCTTCGGCGACCGCGGCGCCGACCTCGGCGGTGTCGAGTTCGCGGTCACTGGTGACCTCGACGGCGCCGGTGTCGAGGGTGACGTCGACGCTGTGGACGCCGGAGATCTCCTCGATCTCCTCGCGTACCGACGCCACACAGTGCTCGCAGGTCATGCCGGTCACGGTGTAGGTGGCGGTGGTCATGGTTCGTTCCTCCTTCGTTGGACGTCGAATCGACGTATGTGCGGTGGTGGTGCATGCCGAGCCGGCCGGGTACACCGACGGCCGGTTCGCCGAGGGGCAGGATTGGCCGTGTCAGGACTTGACGAGCCGGGTGATCGCCGCCATGGCCTCGTCGATCTTTTCGTGGCCGGCGGCGTCGCTTTCCTGAGCGGCGTGCATCACGCAGTGGTTCATGTGCTCCTCGAGCAGACCCAGTCCGACGGCCTGTAGCGCCTTGGTCATCGCAGAGACCTGCGTGAGGATGTCGATGCAGTAGGCCTCGTCGTCGACCATGCGCTGCAATCCACGCGCCTGCCCCTCGATCCGCCGAAGCCGTTTGAGGTAGTCGTCTTTGCTGCTGATGTAGCCGTGCGATGCGGTGTCCATGTCTTCCATCCTGCCCTCAGATACCGGTACCCCCCTAGGGTACACATCGCAGGCCACGACCGAAACCCACACTGAACAGCAGTTTTGTCGAGTGGCTCACTCGACAGAATTCACAACGGCCCTACTTGCGGACTGCCGGACCCTCCGTGGGACGCATCGCGGCAGCGAGTTTCTCCAGAGCTGCGGCGACGTCGCGCAACGCCGCGGCGATCTCGGCACCGTGGCCGTCGGCTTCGTGGGCACTTCCGGTCCCCGACGTGCCGAGCGTTTGATTCGGCATGGACGCCTGCGGCGGGCGGGCCGGTGGCGCGGGAGCGACCGGCGCCGAAGCGGGCGCCTCGTCGTCGGGGTCGGGCAGGCGGTGGCGGCTCGACGCCCGCCGCGTCATGTCCGCGGGTGGTTCGGCGTCGGTGGACCGGCGACCGAGCCGGTAACCCTGGTGTCCGGCGTGTGCTCGGACCGGTTGGGCGGTGGTCTCACGTCGGCTGGTCGGATCTGCCGGGATCGGGGTGGGCGGGCGCGGTGCGGCTGAACGCATCGGGCCGGATGGTTCGGGCGATGGCCGACCGGGCCGAAGGCGCTGCGCCTCCGCATCGTCGAGCGCCCGCTGAGGTACCGGTCCCGTTGCTGATCGTGGCGCGGGTTGGCGCGCAGCCGACGGGGGTGCGGGCTGCTGCGGGCCGGCCATCCGCGGGGGTGCCGGGGGTGCAGACGCAGGCGATGGGGGCGCGGGCCGCTGCGGAGCCGGGCCCGCCGGCGGCCCGGCGTGCGGCGTCGACACGGCCGTGGGGGCGTGGCCGTTCGACGGCGCGAAGAAGTGCCCCCCGCCGTGGCCCTCGTAGAACAGGCATCCGGTGCCCTGCGGCGAGCGAGCCGTGCACGGATTGCGCTCGATCAGGGACTGGGCGTGGTCGTCGAAGTCGTTCCACTCCAACCACAGTCGACGGTCGACCCGTGGATGCGAGCTGGCATCGGTGGCATGGTTCCCGCGATGACCCGCGGCCAGCCGGCAATGCAGCAGCCACTCCGACTGACCGGTCAGTCCCAACGCGGTGCGTTCCTGCGGTGTGCACACGACCGTCGACCAGCAGCCTTCGCCGTTCATCCGGTCACTCCTTCGGGCATCACGCACATGCAGTGGTCGATCATTCCTGACTCGGGGCGCGCCTGATTGCGCAGCACCCGCCATACGACGCCCCCGACTGCGTCTGATGACCGATCGGTGCCCTCCCCGGCGGCAAGTGTACGAAGGATCCACCCGTCCCCGCCAGGGTCGCGGCCCGGGTGTCGGCCGAAACCCGACAACTCTTGCGTCGCGCTCAGCCTTCGAGGTACTCCAGCACGTGCTGTCCGACGACATCCGGGGCGTCGAGCTGAAGGAAATGTCCGGCGCCGTGGATCTGCGTCACGACACTTCCCGCGGGCAGTACCTCCGCCAATCCCTTGACGAAACCGCTGTGCATGCATCCGTCGGCCGCACCGTGCAGGTACATCATCGGGCTGATGGGCAGCCGCAGCCATGCCGTGGAATCGTCGGCGTATCGCGGCGCGACCCGGGCGCGCAGCGGCGCGCGGTAATAGCCGAGAGCCGCCGTGCGATGTGCGGTCGACGGCAGGGCGGCCAACGCATTGTCGACGTCCGCCGCGTCGGGGGCCGGGCCCCATCGCCGCCACAGCATCGGGATCATCCGCCCCAGCACCCGCTCGGGCAGCACCGGGATCTGGTTGAACCCGATGTACCAGCTCTTGGCGAGTTGGCCGGGCAGCAGCCGGAGCCGTGCGCCGACGGAGCGTTCCCGAATCGCCGCGATCGGCGGCACCGCCAGCGCGATCAGTCGGCGGAACGGGTGGTCGGCGCGCGCGGCGATCGCATGCACCGTCATCGCACCCCAGTCATGCCCGATCAGCACCGCGCGGTCATCACCGTCGAGCGCTCGGTGCAGTTCGAGTGCATCGTAGGCCAGTGCGGCGACGTGGTAGTCGCCGTCGGCCGGGACCTCCGACGGCGAGTAGCCGCGAGTGAACGGGGCCACCACGCGGTAGCCGACCTCGGCCAGTGCCGGCCCGAGATGTCGCCACGTCCAGGCCGAGTCGGGGAAGCCGTGCAGGCAGATCGCCAACGGGGCCGACGGGTCTCCCCAGGTGAGCGCGTGCAGACGGAGGTGGCCGAGATCCACGTCGAGCCGGTCGGGCGCGGTCATGCTCGCCGACGTTACGCCCCCGACGTGGCGCGGCGGAGCGCAACGGTGCTCCCTGGCGCCGCCCCGGCGGGCGTCGTCAGGACACCAGTGTCGCGACGTCGCTGATCGCGTCGCCGGCCCCGCAGTCGCTGATCTCACCGTCGATGAGGCCGAAGCATCGGGTCCGGCCAACGGGATCGGTGTGCGGGTGGTCGGTGCGGGTGTGACATCCCCGCGACTCGGTGCGCGCAGTCGCCGCCGCGACCACCACCCGCGCGGCCAGGGTCAACGCCGCATCCTCGACATCGGCGACGGTGCGCACCGGCCGGGCTGTCGCGCCGGCGAGGTCGGCGGCGACCGCGGCCAGACCGGCAGCGTCGCGGCGCAATCCCACCGACCGTGTCATCCGATCCTGGAGTTCACGCCGCGGCATCGTCGCAGCGAGGGCAGTACACGGAGTCGGGTCGACCTCCACGACCGGTCGATCCCGGCGGGCGACGGCCACGGCGGCGGCGCGCCGCCCCAGCACGAGTCCCTCGAGAAGACTGTTGGAGGCGAGCCGGTTGGCGCCGTGCAGTCCGGTCCGGGCCACCTCACCAGCGGCCAGCAGTCCCGGGACCGCGGTGCGGCCGTCGACATCGGTCAGCACTCCCCCACACAGGTAGTGCGCGCCGGGCACCACCGGGATCCGGCCGCTGGACAAATCGAGCCCGGCGCCGACGACGCCGGCGGTCACGGTCGGGAACCGACGATCGAAGTCGGACACGCCACGGATGTCCAGGTACACCGACGGCGCACCGGTCGCGGCCAACCGGGTTTCGATGGCGTTGGCGACGACATCGCGGGGCGCCAGATCGCCGCGCGGGTGCACGCCGTCGGTGACCGATCGTCCGTCGGCGTCGACGAGTCGTCCCCCCTCACCCCGCACCGCCTCGCTGATCAGCGTGCGCCGACCGCGTACGCCGTCGACGTAGAGCATCGTCGGGTGGAACTGGATGAACTCCATGTCCGCGACCACCGCCCCGGCCCGCAGCGCCAGCGCGATGCCGTCGGCGGTGGCGCCGGCCGGGTTGGTGGTCGCCGCGTACAGGTGGCCGCTGCCGCCGGTGGCAAGCAGCACGGTCGGCGCGTGGACGACCCGGTCGCGCTCGTGCGTGTGGAACGCCACGCCGGATACCTGGCCACCGGCGCGCAGGATGTCGGTGGCGATCGAGTGATCCAGACAGACGATGGGCGAGCTCGACGCAGCGGCGCGCAGCCGATGACTCAGCGTGGACTGCACCGCGGCACCGGTGGCGTCTCCGCCGGCGTGGATGATGCGACGCACCGAGTGCCCACCTTCGCGGGTGCGCGCCAGCTCACCGTCGGCGGAACGGTCGAACTCGGCACCCCAACCGATCAGCCCGGAGACCGCGCCGGGACCGTCGGTGAGGATCGGTCGCGACGTGACCGGGTCGGTGAGGCCAGCACCGGCCGAGATCGTGTCGGCCAGGTGCAGGTCCACGGAATCGTCGGTCGCCTCCGGGTTCACCACGGCGATGCCGCCCTGGGCATAGAACGTCGCCGTCGACTGCTCGGCCCGGCCGGCCGGCCAGGCCGCGCCCTTGGTGAGGACGACGACCCGCAACCCCGCCTCCACCGCGGTCAGCGCGGCCGTCAGCCCGGCCACCCCGGCCCCGACCACCACGAGGTCGGCGCGCATCTCGTCGCGTTCGGTCGTTTGCATGTCGCACCTCTTCGGCCACGTTTTCGATCCCCAGTCGAAAACTGTACGCCTGTCGATGCGATGAGAACATGGCTCACTGTCCGGCGCCCTCAGCCCGCGAGCAGATTCCACACCGGCCCGGCCGCCACGCCGAGCAGCAGTGATGCGGCCGCCGCGACGACCGCCGTCGCGGCCGCCCATGGTTCGGCCCGGGGCACATCGTCGGAGCGACCGGGCGCAGTGCGCCCGAAGATCGGGGCCAACCAGCGCAGATAGAAGAACAGACTCAGCACGGTGGCGATCACCAGCGCGACCGCGAGCCACACCCATCCGCCGTCCCAGGCAGCGGTGGCGACGGTCAGTTTGCCGACGAACACCGCGGTCGGCGGGGTGCCGACCAAACCCAGCAGCGCCACCACGAGACTCCCCGCGAGGATCGGCGAGGTGGCCGCGAGACCGCGGTATTCGCCCAACGTCCGCAGATCGGGTCGCGCCGCCGACACCGCGAACGCACCGACGTTGGTGACGGTGTAGCCGACGAGATAGAACAGCAGCGCGGGTAGCGCGAACTCGCTGTCGCCGATCACCACGACCGGCACCAGCAGGAACCCCACCTGCGCGACCGTCGACCAGCCGAGCAGTCGTCGCGGGTCGTCCTGCCAGTATGCGGCCAGCGTGGCCAGGCCCATGCCGGCGACCGCGAACACGGCGAGCACCGCTGCCCACGCCACGGTGTCGGGCACGATCTGGGCCAGGCGATAGAGGGCGACCAGTGCACCGACCTTGGGCACCGTCGTCACGAAGGTGGCGACGGTGGCATGCGATCCCTGCGCGGCGTCGGGCACCCAGAAGTGGGCGGGCACGCCGCCGGCCTTGAACAGCAGCCCCGCGGTGGCCCCGAGCAGACCCGCGGCGACCACGGCTGCAGGCGCGTCGGGCAGGCGGCGGGTCAGTTCCGGGTAATCGGTCACCGCGGTGACGCCGTACAGCAGGGTGATACCGGCGAGCAGCACGATCCCGAACAAGGCACCGAGCAGGTAGGTCTTCATCGCCGCCTCCGCGCTCGCACCATCACGACGCAGACCGATCAGCCCGTACAGCGGGATACCGGCGAGCAGGAAACCGGGCGCGAGGACCAGCAGATCCTGCGCCCCGGCCACGACGAGGGTGCCGGTTGTCGCGAACAGGATCAGCGCGTAGGTCTCGCTCTCCCGGTCCGATCCGGCGATCTCACCGCCCGCGATGGCGAGCACGGCGAGGGCCCCGACGCCGGCCGCGATGCGTACCACCCCGGTGGCGGTGTCGACTACGACGGCACCATCGAACGCCGTGGTCGTGGCGCCGGCCGACGCGACCGCGGCTGCGATCACGGCGCCCACCAGCACGACCGCCGCGAGGAGGCGTGTCCACCATTGACGGGCCCGCGGCACGAAGGAGCCGCAGATCAGCACCGCCAGACCGCCGGCGAAGATCAAGATCTCCGGCAGCATGACCATCGGGCGCATCATGTCGTCCACCGACTACCGCCCGACCAGGTCGACGAGGGTGGTGGCGGCCGGTTCGATGACGTCGAGCAGCGGACGTGGCATCACCCCGATGACGATCGACAGTGCGATCAGCACCCCGACTGCCGCGGTTTCGGTGACGCGCAGGTCCGCGAATCCCGGCGACCGGCCTGCGACCGGCCCGGTGAAGATGCGTTGCAACGCCCACAGGAACAGCCCCGCAACGAGCAGGATGCCCACCAGGGCGACGGCGGTCACCGGAACCGCGGCGATGCTGCCAGTGAAGATCTGGAACTCGGCGATGAAACCGGAGAAGGCGGGCAGGCCCAGCGAGGCGAAGGCACCCAGCGCGAACAGCGTCGCCAACCTCGGCGCCGACGACGCCAGCCCACCGTAGCCGTCGAGGTCATAACTGCCGGCGCGGGCGAAGAACACTCCGGCGAGCAGGAACAGCGCACCGGTGATCAGGCCGTGGCTGACCATCTGGGTGACCGCGCCGGTCACCGCCACCGAGCGGGCATCGGCGGTGTCGGCCGCGACCACACCCGCGGCGCCGACGGCCACCAGCACGTAGCCCATGTGGTTGACCGAGGTGTAGGCGATCATGCGTTTGAGGTCGGTTTGTGCGAGCGCGACGAGCGCGCCGTAGATCACCGACACCACGCCGACCACGATGACGACGGGCGCCCAGTCCTGCCAGGAGCTCGGCAGCATCGGCATCGCCACCCGCACGAAACCGTAGGTACCCATCTTCAGCAGCACCGCGGCCAACACCGCCGAACCGATGGCCGGGGCGTCGGTGTGAGCGGGCGGCAGCCAGGTGTGGAACGGCACGGCGGGCGTCTTGATGGCCAGCCCCAGCAGAATCGCGGCCAGGATGAGGCCACCGGTGAGCGTCCCGTCGGCCGACGGCGGCTGCGCCGCGAGTTCCACCATGTCGAAGGTGTGCGGGTCGGCGACCACGTAGAGCCCGATGAACCCGAGTAGCAGGACCAGCGACCCGACGAAGGTGTACAGGAAGAACTTGAGCGCAGACCGTCGGGCATCGCCGTGCCCCCAACCGGCGATGACGAAATACATTGCGACGATCGACAGATCGAAGAAGACGAAGAACAGGATGAGGTCGGCGGCGACGAACAAGCCCAGACTGACGCTCTGCAGGAACAGGAACAGCGCCACCTGCGCGCGCGGCCGGTCGTCGGTGTCGCGCAGCGCATAGATCGCGCAGGCCAGGAAGATCACCGCCGTCATCGCGATCACCGGCAGCGACAGGCCGTCGACGCCGACGTGATAGCTGCTGTCCACTCCGGGAATCCAGGGAACCTGCGCGTCGAGGGCCAGCTCGCCTCCGGCCGGGCGATCGTAGATCCACCAGGCCCACCCGACCAGCGCGAGGTCGACGGTGGTGACCGCGACCCACAGCCATCGGATCGCTTGGCCCGTCCATCCGGGAACCAGCAGAACCGCCGCGGCCGCCAACGGCACGAAGACGATCAGACTGAGGACTATCTGGCTGGGCACGATCACCTCACGAACACGAGTACGACGACGGCAAGGACCAGGACGATCACGATCTGCAAGTAGTACTGGTGGAGTTGGCCGGTCTGGGGGCGGCGGGCGAGCACGCCGAGCCGCCCCGCGAGTCTGGCAGCCCCCTCCACCGCGCCGTCGACGCCGTCGGAGTCGATGCGGGCGGTGCGGCGGGCGAACCGGGTGGTGGCGGCCGCGGTGGATTCGACAGCGGCGTCGAGCCGTTTGTCGGCGCGGGCAAGAGCAGTCGCCAGCCGCAGCGCCGGCCTGACGACAACCGCACGAACACCGCGTTCCAGGACCAACCAGTCTGCAGCCCAGGGAAGTTCACGGGACCACAACGTTTCGGACACCCCACGCCACCACACCAGAGCGACGACGATGGCGGCGAGTACCGCCGACACGGCCAGCTCGATCGCCGTGGACGTGGCGACCGACCCGTCGTCGAGCGCGTCGGCCAGGGCGGTACCCGCCGGCGGCAGCGCGAGCACACCGGCGACGGCCGCTCCGATCGCGAGTACGAACACCGGGGCCACCGCACCGCGGGGCGGTGACACCTCGAACGAGGCCGACACGCGCCGGATACCCGGTCGGGCCACCACCGCAACGATTTTCGCCGCGTAGACGGCCGACAGCACCGACGCCAGGAGGCCGACCCCGTAGAGCCACGGCGAGTGGTCGAGTGCCGCGGCGAGAACGGTGTCCTTGGTGGCCCACAACGACAGTGGCGCGACGCCCGCCAGTGCGAGTGTCGCGACGACGGCGGCGGCGCCGAGCACGCGCCACCGAAGCGCCACGCCGCCGAGCCTGCCGAGATCCTTGGTACCGAGCGTGGTCAGCCACGCACCAGCGGCGAGAAACAATGCGGCCTTGGTGAACGCGTGCGCGACGAGCTGCGCGGAGCCGCCCGCGACCGCGCCGAGACCACCGGCCGCGACCACGAAACCCAACTGCGCGGAGGTGGACGCCGCCAGCAGCTGCTTGAGATCTCGCTGCGCCACCGCGACCACACCGAGGACCACCGCGGTCGCCATGCCGATCCATGCGGCGGTGGGCCCGGCCCAGCCGGTCACGTCGAGCAGCGGCGCGGTCCGCAGCAGCAGGTACCCACCCATCGCCACCATGGCCGCCGAATGCAGCAGCGCGCTGACCGGGCTGGGGCCTTCCATCGCCCGGGACAGCCAGAACGAGAACGGCAGTTGGGCCGCCTTGCCGAGCGCGGCCACCAGAACCCCGGCTGCGATCACGTGCCGCCATCCGTCGCTCGCCGCGGGCAGGTCTGCCAGCGCCATGCCCGCGCCCCCGGCGAGCGCCGCTCCGGCAGCGAGGTACAGCCCGAGGTCGGCGGTCCGCGTGGTGACGAACGCGACCGATCCGGCCGACATCGCGTCGGGGCGCTGCCAATGAAAGCCGATCAGCGCATACGACATCGCGCCCATCAGTTCCCACGCGAGCAGCAAGGTGGGCACCGTCGCAGCACTCGCGGTGACCATCACCGACGCGACGAACAGCAGCATGAGCCCGTGAAATCGGGCCGGAGTTGTGGTGATGTCGGCGGCAGCGAAGATGACGACCAGCAGCGCGACGATGGCGACCACCGGGATCACCAAGGCGGACAGGTCATCGACCGTCAGCGCGAAGTCGGCGCCGGCGATGAACGGGACTGACACGGTGGGACGTTCGATTGCCACCACCACCGCCAGCGCCGACACCACTGCGGTGACGGACATCCCGGTGGCGGCGGCGAAACGATCGGCACGCGGGGCCAGCGCGAGGATGCCGCCGGCCACCGTGGGCACCAGGAACAGCGACCACATCGCGGTCGCGACAAGGGTGTTCATCGGCGGCTCACTCGGCGAGTTCGTCGGCCATGTCGGTCATGTCGGCTCGTCGCTGTCGGTGCAGGAGGGTGGCCACCGCGAATCCCATGGCCATCTCCACGGTCATCGCGGCGATGATGACAAGTAGCAACACCTGCCCCGACGGGTCCGGGGCGAGGAACCACCACATCGCCCCGGCGGCCAAAATGACGCCGTTGATCATGAGTTCGAGGCCCATCATCACCATCACCACCACCTGTTGGGACAGTGCGCCGTACAGGCCGACGCAGAACAGCGCGGCGGCCACGAGGAGCACGGTCTGCAGGGTCATCGGCCCACTCCTCCCGGCTGCGGATCGCGGCCCGGTCGGGTCTTCAGGTCGTCGCCGAATCGGTCGTAGCGAGTGCGCTGCACCGCGAGCACGATGCCGGCGACCATGGTCGCGACCATCACCGGGCTGATGACGATCATCGCGAGCATCTTCGGTCCCATGAGTTCCTCGCCGAGGGCGCGAGTGACATCGACCGACGGCGTACCGCGCCGGCTCGGCCAGTCGGCCATCAGGATTCCCGCGGCGAGCAACATGAAGGTCCCGATCGACGCCGCGAGCGCCCACCGTTTGTCGTGCACCATGCTCATGGGCATGAGTGCCGGGTTCATCCCCATGAACATCACCATGTAGACAGCCATTACCGCCATCTCCATGACCATCATCAGGATGGTCATGACGCCGACGTAGTTCTGCTGCAACAACAGCAATGCCACTCCGACGGCGACGAACGAGATGGCCAGCGCGTAGGTGGCCCGCGCCATCGAGTCCACCCAGAACACCGCGGCCCCGGCGGCCACCGTGATGACCGCGCACACCCAGAAGATGATCTCTGTCAGCATGTTCAGCCCTTCCCGGCCGCGATGACGGCAACCACTAGGTCTTGGATCAGAACCAGCGGGAGCGCGATCACCCAGCCGATCTCCATGAACTTGTCCGGGCGCAGGATCGGCAGTCGGCGGCGCAGCCACACCAGTGCGGTGAGCACGATCGTCGTCTTCACCAGCACCCACAGCCAGTCGGGCAACAGTGGTCCGGCACCACCACCGAGGAACATGGGGACGGCGAAAGCGGCGCCCGCCGCGAGCAGCGCCAAGCGCCCACCCTGGAAGAGCAGACGGTCCACCCCGGACAGTTCGGCGGTCACTCCGCCGGCGAGGTCGCGGCCGGCGGCCGCGGCGAACGGACCCCACACCGAGAACGCCGTCACGGTAAGGCAGTAGACCAAAAACGCCACCGGCATCCACACGACATACCAAAGTCCCTGTTGTGCCGCCACGACATCGGTGACGCGGAGGCTCTCTGCGGCGATCGCGGGAGCAACCAGCGCGAACATCAGTGGCAGTTCGTAGCCCAGACCGTGTGCGAGGAAACGGTACCCGCCCACCAGTCCGTACGCCGAGTTGGCACCCCAGCCAGTGAGCCACACCAACGCCCAGATCATCACGTCCATTGCGTTGAACCACACGATGCCGACGTCGAGGTCGAACAAGGTCCACGAGCCGAGCGGTACGACGGTGATCATCAACAGAGCGGCGACGAGCATCCCGTATGCACCTGCACGCCAGAGCAATTCGTCAGCCTTCACGGGTACTCGGCGTCGTTGCCGAAGCAGCCGGGCGGTCTCGTGCACAGGACTGGCCGCCGCGCTCAGATGAGCGCCGCGCGGAGCCGCGAGCACTCTATCGACCCCGGCGGCGTACAGCGCGAACACCCCGAGGATCGCCGCGGCGGCCGGCGCCCAGATCGCGGGCACGGTGGCGATGGTCGACTCACCCATGCTGTTCTCCCGGCGCGGGAATGACCATCTGCGCGACATCGATACCCAGACTGGCGATGACCAGCCGCGTGGCCGCGAGATCGAGCCCGACGATCAGTTCCGGTATCAGTAACTCCCCGCAGCGCCAGTGCAGGGGCGTCACGAAGGGTCCCCCCTCCTCACCATCGGCTCCCCCAATCACACTGAGCCGCGCCAGCATTCGGTCGTGCACGTCGCCGGTCAGTGCCGGAAGGTACTCGTCGACACCGAGTTCCTCAGCCCGATCATGATCCAGCACACCGAGACCACGCAGCGACCACCGCAGGGGCGACGACCGCCGAATCCGCCGATACAGCGGCCCAAGTTCTGCCCGCGCCCGCTCCAGCTCATCGTCGACGAGCAGTGCGCGCACCGCACGCGCCTGCGCTGCAACGTTTTCCGCGCCGGCTAGAGCCAACACATCGACGACAACCGAACAGTGGTTCACCGCTTCGACAGTTGAGTCGGCCCCGGACGCAACGAGCGCTTCTGCGTCGAGCACATCCACCTGCGCATCGACCACGACGTCACCCTGCAGCGTGCATTGGACGACGAGCCCGGCCGGCCAGTGAGTCATTATCGGCCCCAGCGGCAGATGCAGGACGTCCATCTCGAGGCCGTCGCGATCGTCGGCACCCTCAGCGAGTGGAATCCCGGCCGGTGCCATCGACCCGTGGTCCATGCCGCCGTGGTCCATGCCGCCGTGGTCCATGCCGCCGTGGTCCATCTGACCGTGGTCCATCTGGGCATGCTCATCGGCGTCGTCACGCTGCCGATCGATGTCGGACAGCTCCACGACCGCCTGGTCGAAGGCGGGATCCACCTGGCTGCGTTCGTCCACCTGGATGCGCACTCTCGGGCCCGGAAGCTGTTGCCAGACTTGCTCGATCGCCTCGGTGAGCCGTGGACCGGACGTTCCCACGACGGCGAGGACGTCGGCGTCGGCCGGCGACTCCGCAACCACCCATCCACGCTCCCGCACCTTGGCGTCGACCACGACCTCGAGGATGCGATTCCCTGCAGCCGCCACAACGAGCACATGGACGCGGCGTACAGCCAGCCGAGCCAGCAGCGACTTCACGCCCATCGCAGCACGCCTTCTCGCCACGCCCAGGCGACGACCACGAACAGTGCCGCGAGGAAGACAAACATCTCGATGACCGCCGACATCCCGAGATCGGCGACAACCACTGCCCATGGGTACATGAACAACATCTCAACGTCGAAGGCCAAGAACAGCAGCGTCACCGGATACCAGCGTGCGTGATAGCGCGAGAGGGCGTGCTCGGCAGGCGCCCAACCCGACTGGAAGGGCATTACCGTCAGCGATGAGCGCGCCACCGCGGTGAGGCGGTGCAGCGCGAGAACCGCAACTATGACCCCGAGGGCCACCGTGAGCATCGCTCCCACCCCGGCGTAGATGACGCACCTCCTCCGGTCGCCGTACCGCACGATCACTGCCGTCACCGCGTTCCAGGCGAGTTGCCCGATGAGGTCCGCCTCAAACACCGCCCACTCTGTCTATACCCCTATGGGGTATTAGTCAACAGTCGCTGATGCCGCAATCGCTCTGGCCGCCAGAACGGCTGGCGATACCCTGGCGTCGAGCCAGTCAAGTCGTAACGAGGAACCCCGCGACCGCATCGGACCAGGAACGCAGAGCGTCCGGCGTCGACGCCACGCGCAGTTCGGCATTCGGTAGCGCTTCGGCGAGCAGTTCGCCGCTACTGACCGGGTGCGCCGGGTCTCCCGTCCAGGCCAGGATGAGCGTTGGCTGGGTGAGTGCACCGAACTCATCGGCCGGTGGAAGGTCGGTGATGGCCGAACCGCGCAGTACCCAAGGATAGATCGACGAGCGCACCGCAACCCGACCGACGTAGCGCTCGGTTTCGGCCAGCGCGGGAGACGCGGGAACATTCGGGGCCGCTCGCAAATACGCAGCCAACCCGCGACGTTCGATCGCATCGGCATCCGACACACGCAGGGGCGTCAAGGCACGCCGGGAATCCCAGATCGTCGGCGCCGTCGTGAGGACGAGCCGGTCGAATCGTTCGGGCGCAGCGAGGGCCGCGCAGAGGATCGTCGCAGTTCCCATGGAGGCGCCGATGGCGTGCACACGTTCGCCGGGCGCGGCGATGTCGAGCAGCGCGAGGAGATCGGCTGCGAGTTCCGGCCAGGTGTACTCGTCCGCGGTCCGCCCACCACTCGAGCGACCGTGCCCCCGAGCGTCATACCGAATCAGCCGATGCGTTGAACTCACTGCACGCCAATCGAATTGACCCGACGACTCCGGGCCGTAGGAGCATGAGCTCATTCCATGCGCCCACACCGCCGCCGGTCCACGACCCGTCTGGTTCCAGGCGAGTCGGGCACCGCGGATGTCGGCGAAGCGGAACGGCGGGGTCACCGCGGAGAAGGCTAGAGCGTCGCCGTGTCGATGACGAACCGGTACCGCACGTCGCTGGCGACGACGCGGTCGTACGCCTCGTTGATCTTGTCGGCGCCGATCACCTCGATCTCGGAGCCGATGCCGTGCTCGGCGCAGAAGTCCAGCATCTCCTGGGTTTCCGCGATGCCGCCGATCATCGAGCCAGCAAAGCTGCGGCGATTCGCCGCGACCGCGAATGCCGGCACCTCGATCGGATGCTCGGGCAGCCCGAGTTCGACGAGTGTTCCGTTGAGGGCGAGCATGCCGAGGTACTTCTGCATCGGCAGATTCGCCGACACGGTGTTGATGATCAGGTCGAACTCGTTGCGCAGGTTCGTGAACGTATCCGGGTCGCTGGTCGCATAGTAGTGATCGGCACCCAGCCGCAGTCCGTCTTCCATCTTCTTGAGTGACTGCGAGAGCACGGTCACCTCGGCGCCCATCGCGTGGGCGATCTTGACACCCATGTGCCCCAATCCGCCGAGTCCGACAATCGCGACCTTCTTACCGGGGCCGGCGTTCCAATGCCGCAGCGGCGAATACAGGGTGATCCCGGCGCAGAGCAGCGGCGCGGCCTCGTCGAGACCGATACCCTCCGGGATACCGCACACGTAGTTCTCGTCTACCACGATGGCCGTGCTGTAACCACCGTGGGTGGGCTCGCCGTCACGGTCGACTGCGTTGTAGGTGCCGGTCATGCCGCGTTCGCAGTACTGCTCGTCACCGGCCTTGCACGGTTCGCATTCGCGGCAGGAGTCGACAAAGCAGCCGACCCCCACCCGGTCACCAACCGAGTACCGGGTGACCTCGGAGCCGACCGCCGCGACGATGCCGGCGATCTCATGGCCGGGCACCACCGGGAAGGCGGTACGCCCCCACTCCCCGCGGGCGGTGTGGATGTCGGAGTGACAGATTCCCGCGTACGCGATGTCAATGACCACGTCATGTGGCTTCGGATCGCGACGCTCGATGGTGGCCGGCTCCAGCGGAGCGTCGGCGGCGGTGGCGATGTAGGCGTTGACGGTGGTGGGCATGGATGCTCCCTGTTGTTCGACGGCAGGTTCGCGGGAGGCGAGTCGACCTCGTCGATCCTGCTGCGGACCTCCCCGCACTCGTTCCAGTGTTCCGCAGAACCAGCGCCGAGTGTGCCCATGAGCGAGTTCGTCACATCAAGGAATTTTTATGTGCGCATATGCGCACTTATGCCTACTATCGAAGCGTGGTCGCTCTGTTCCGCATCCCGGTGTTCCGGCGGTTGTTCGCCGCCCAGGTCGTCTCGCTGCTCGGGACCGGATTGATGACCGTGGCTCTGGGGCTGTTGGCGTTCGACCTGGCGGGCGCCGACGCCGGAGCAGTACTCGGCACCGCGCTGGCGATCAAGATGATCGCCTACGTCGTGATGGCGCCGATCATGCGCACCGTGTGCAGTCGCTTCTCGGCGCGCTCGGTGCTGGTGGGCGCCGACGTCGTGCGAGTGGCGATGGCGGCGGCACTGCCCTTCCTCGGCGAGGTGTGGCAGGTGTATCTGCTGGTCTTCGCACTGCAATCGGCGTCGGCGACCTTCACGCCCACATTCGCCTCTGTGATCCCGACGGTAGTGACCGATCGCGACACCTATACCCGCGCGATATCTGCATCGCGGATCGCCTACGACCTCGAATCTGTGGTCAGCCCGATGATCGCCGCCACGCTACTCGGCCTCATGAGCTACTCGTATCTTTTCGTCGGCACCGCACTCGGCTTTGCCGGTTCGGCCATGTTGGTGATGACGTCCGGGTTGCACGGATCGCACTGCCGACCCGGCACGGTGCGCTCGATGAGCAGCCTCTGGGGCAACACCACCGCAGGACTACGGATCATGCTGCAGCGCCCGATCTTTCGCGGCGTCTTGTGGGCCAACGTAGCCACCGCCGCAGCCACCGCGGTGGTGGTCGTCGGTTCGGTGGTCTATGTCCGCGCAACTCTGGGTCTCGGCGATTCGATGCTCGCGGTCGCGCTCGCGGTCTTCGGTGCCGGGTCGATAGCGGCGGCCGTCGCGTTGCGGCGCCTGCTGCGAGTCCTCGGTGGCGTCCGACGAGTCGTCGGACACGCCGCGATGCTGTGTGCAGCCGCGCTCGCCGGCGTTGCCGCGATGGCCGCGACCCGCCCGACGCCGGCGGCGCTGCTGATTCTGTGGTTCGTCCTCGGCGCCGGGGCGTCGCTGATCGCCATGGCCACCACCCAGTTGATGCGCGATCACACCCACGACGACGACCGCGACGTTGTCTTCACCGCGCAGTTCTCCGCCTCGCACGCCGCGTTCCTGGTCACTTATCCGCTCGCCGGCTGGGGTCCCGCCGTGGTCGGCCCATGGGTGATGCCCCTGGCAATGGCTGCGCTCGCGGCGACCGGCGGTCTCGTCGCCCGACGCACCTGGACACGTCCGGCATCGACGCGACCGGTGCGCGCGCACCGGTCGCCTACGATGACATCCGAGGCACTGACCGGCTGAGTTCGTCGAGCCGGCCACGCCGATCCCGCGAGGAGGTCCGGCCGATGACCGACGAGACCGCGTTGCCGCGCGACTCCCGCAGCCTGCATCACTCCGTCGATCCCGACCCCGCGCTACTCGCCGCCGCGACCTCGGTGTTCGCGATGCTCGCCGAACCGACACGACTGCACATCGTGTCCCTGCTCGCCGACGGCGAAACCGACGTCAGCTCACTGACCGAGGCCACCGGCGCATCCCGGACCGCGGTGAGCCAGCACCTCGCAAAACTGCGCTTCACCGGTCTGGTGGACACCCGCAAAGACGGCCGCCGCGTCATCTATCGCATCCGCGACGGCCATCTCCGCCGGTTGGTCGCCGAAGCGCTCAACTTCGCCGATCATCAGGTGACCGGCGAGCCCACCCATTCGTGAGCTCGCCGGGCGCCGCGCAACCACCGCCCGTCCTGGCCCCGGCAGGAACGCGCCGACTCTCCGAGTCAGGCATAGCTAACTTGCAAGTTCGGCTACCCGAAACTACGGTATGCGCATGTCACGGGTCCAGCGCGGTGCGTTCGTCGCGGCTGTCGTGCTGCTCGTCACAGCGCTCGGTGGATGCGGCTCCGTCGGCGTGCACAGCGATCGACCCAAGGTGCTCACCACCTTCACCGTGCTCGCCGACATCGCCCGTAACGTCGGCGGATCGCATGCCGAGGCGGTGTCGCTGACCAAACTCGGCGCGGAGATCCACGGGTACGAGCCCACTCCCGGCGATCTACACAAGGCGATGGACGCATCGCTGGTGGTGGTCAACGGGCTGCATCTGGATGACTGGTTCGAGCGGTTCCTGGCCGACATGGGTGTTCCGCGCATCGTCGCCAGTGACGGGATCGAGCCGATGCACATCAGTGAGATCCCTGGTGCGACAGCCGACGATGCGGACCGACCCAACCCGCACGCCTGGATGTCACCGAGCGCGGCCAAGGTGTACGCCGCCAACATCGCGGCCGGCCTCGCGCGGGTGGACCCCGACCACGCCGAGGACTATCGCCGCAACGCCGCACAGTACGGGCGTCAGTTGGACGCCGAGCAGCAGCGCCTGATCGATGCGGTCGCCACGCTCCCGGATAACGAACGGGCGTTGGTGTCGTGCGAAGGTGCATTCAGCTACCTGGCCCGCGACACCGGACTCACCGAGCACTACATCTGGCCGGTGAACTCCGAACAGGAGGCCACTCCCCAACAGATGCGCCGGACCGTGGAATTCGTCCGCGCTCGCGACGTGCCGGCGGTGTTCTGCGAATCCACCGTCAACGACGCACCGATGCGGCAGGTGCAGGCCGACACCGGCGCGCGCTACGGCGGAACCCTCTACGTCGATTCGCTGTCCGAGGCCGACGGACCGGTTCCCACCTACCTCGACCTGCTGCGCCACGACATCTCCACCATCGTCGCCGGACTCACCGGAAAGGACCTCGACCGTGCCGAACCCTGATACCGCACAACAGGTTCCAGCTCTCGACATTTCCGGACTCACCGTGCGATACGGCCCGGTGACCGCGCTCGACGATGTGTCCATGACGGTCCGCCCCGGCCGCATCTGCGGCATGATCGGCATGAACGGATCCGGCAAATCAACGCTGTTCAAGTCGATCATGGGGTTGGTGCGGCCCACCTCGGGGCGGGTGACGATCGCCGGGCACAGCACCTCGCGCGCCCGCGCTCGCGGGTTGGTCTCCTACGTCCCCCAGGCCGAGGACGTGGACTGGCAGTTCCCCATCTCCGTCCGCGAAGTGGCGATGACCGGTCGCTACGGACGACAAAACCTCTTCCGGCGCATCACCGCTCGCGACAACGAGGCCGTCGACGCCGCGCTCGCCCAGGTCGGACTCACCGACCTGGCCGACCGACAGATCGGGCGACTGTCCGGTGGTCAACGCAAACGCACCTTCGTCGCACGCGGTATCGCGCAGGGAGCCGAGATCCTGCTGCTCGACGAACCGTTCGCCGGCGTCGACAAACGTTCGGAGGCAACGATCATCGACTTGCTCACCGACCTCGCATCGCATGGCCGCACCGTGCTGATCTCGACGCATGACCTGTCCACGCTGCCCTCCTTCGCCGACGAGGCGGTTTTGCTGATGCAACGAGTCCTGGTACACGACACCCCGCAGGAGGCACTGCGGCCGGAGAACCTGGCGCTGGCCTTCGGCGTCGACGTCACCGAACGCCGTGCGCCGCGCACCGACGCGGAGGTCGGCTGATGATCGAGTTCCTCATCGAGCCCTGGACGTTGTCGTTCATGCGGGACGCGTTCTTCGCCAGCGCCGTCGCGGCGGCCGTGTGCGCCCTGATCAGTTGTTGGATCGTGCTGATCGGCTGGTCTCTGATGGGCGATGCGGTGTCGCATGCGGTGCTACCCGGGGTCGTGTTGTCCTACATCGTCGGGGTGCCGTTCGCGATCGGTGCGGTGACCTTCGGGTTCCTGGCCGTCGCACTGATCGGCACCATCCGCGACACCAGTCGGGTCAAGGAGGACGCGGCGATCGGCATCGTGTTCACCACCTTGTTCGCCCTCGGCCTCGTGCTGGTCTCGGCCACCCCCAGCCAGACCGACCTCGGACACATCCTGTTCGGCAACGTGCTGGGCGTCAGCGGGTCCGCGCTGTGGCAGCTGGTGATCCTCGGCGCCGTGGTCACCGCGGTGCTGGTGGCCAAACGCCGCGACCTGACCCTGTTCGCCTTCGACCCGGTGCACGCGCATGCCATCGGGTTGTCGCGCCGGTGGCTGGGCGCCCTGCTCCTGGGGCTGCTGGCCTTGACCTGCGTCGTCGCCCTACAGATCGTCGGCGTCATCCTGGTCGTGGCGATGTTGATCATCCCCGGCGCCGCCGCGCATCTGTTGACCGACAAGTTCGGACACATGCTGCTGCTGGCCCCCGCGCTGGCCGTCGGGGCCACCGTGATGGGCGTCTACGTCAGCTACGGCGCCGACGTCTCGCCCGGCGGCATGGTGGTGGTCACCCAGGGTGTGATGTTCACCGCGATCTACCTCTTCGCACCCCGCAACGGCCTCGTGACCAGCTGGTACGGCCGACGCCGAACGGCAATCGCGACGGTCTGATCGGCTCGTCACCTGGGATCCACCGGTCGTGATCGTTACACTTGCCGATGGTGACAATGCAGAACTCCGCTGACGACGGCCGCAATGCTCCCGGTCCCGAGCTCCGCGCGCAGCTGCCCACGGTGTCGCCGCTGACCGAGATCACCCGGTTCGGCGCGGCGACGGCACATGCCGCGGCGGGAGTCGGGCGTTTCGTGTTCCACAGTGCACAGGGCCTGCTGCACGGCAGAACACCGACTGCTGCCCTCGTCGCTCATGAGATCCGAACCATCTTCGAACATCTCGGCCCCACCTACGTGAAGCTCGGCCAGCTCATCGCGTCCAGCCCGGGTGTGTTCACCGAGACCCTCGCTACCGAGTTCGAGTCACTGCTCGATCGGGTGCCGCCGGCCGACCCGGCTGCCATCCGCGAGCTGTTCATCGCCGAACTCGGCCGACCTCCCGAAGAGGTGTTCGCCGCTTTCGACGTTCACCCGATCGCGTCGGCGTCGATCGCCCAGGTCCATACCGCCACCCTGCACTCCGGTGAGGAAGTGGTGGTCAAGATCCAGCGGCCGGGGATCACCGAACGCCTCGCCCCCGACATTGCACTGCTCGAACGGTTCGCGGGGCTCGCCGAGATCTCCGAGTACGGCCGCATGCTCAGCGCCCGACACGTCGTCGAGGACTTCGCCGACGGCCTCGACGACGAACTCGACTTCCGCAACGAGGCGACCACGATGCGCGAATGGTACGAGTGCCTGCGCGAGGGGCCGTTCGGCGCTCGGGTACGGGTGCCGCAGGTGTACGACGAATTCACCACCTCCCGGGTGCTCACGATGGAACGCATCTACGCCATCCGGATCGACGACGCCGACGCCGTGCGCGCCGCCGGCCACGACGGGGTGGCGTTGTGCCGCAACCTGCTGCTCTCGTTGCTGGAGTCGGCCTTTCACGGCGGCCTGTTCCACGGCGATCTGCACGCCGGCAATGTGCTCGTCGACGCCGAAGGCACGTTGGTGTTGTTGGACTTCGGCATCGTCGGGCGCTTCTCCAAGCGCACCCGGCGCATCCTGCGGCAGCTCGTCGTCGACCTGATCGTGCGGGGTGACTACGAGGCCGCAGGTCGCGCCATCTTCCTGCTCGGCGCCGTCCACAAGCCAGGCTCGACTGCGCAGGGGGCCGAGGACATCAAGAAAGTCGCCATGCCGCTGGGCGCCACCGACCTGGCCTCGATGTCCTACACCGACCTGGGCCGGCAGCTGGCCGCTGTCGCCAAGGCCCACGATGCCCGGCTGCCCCGGGAGCTGGTCTTGGTGGGCAAGCAGCTGCTCTACGTCGAGAAGTACATGAAGCTCCTGGCCCCGCGGTGGAAGGCAATGGCCGACAAAGAAATCTACGGATACATGGCGGGGATCATGAAGGAGGCCGAGCGGGACCGGCGCGACGATCGGGCCGCATCCGGCTGACCTCCGACAGTTGTCGACCACGCGCCGATAGGGTGGGACGTTGAGTCCTGCCGTGTGGCGGGCCGTGTGGTTTCTGGGCGTGGAGCCTGTGAGTTCTGGGAGTGGAGAATGAGACGACTTTGGCTGGCGCTGCCGGCGTTCCTCGGCGCCGCCTGTATTGCCGCCGCCATCGCCATACCGTTGTTCCTGGTGCCCCAGCTGCGGGTGGTGCCCCTCGACCTCGACATCACCTCGGAGGCGACCACCGTGTCCGAGGACGGCTCGACGGGTGATCGTTTTCCGGCGCGGGTCTTCGACCGCTGCTCGGTGAACGAACGCCGCGCGCAGGTCGACGACGCTCATCTCAGTCAGCAGCGCCGGTCGGTGATCGTCGACCCGTCCGACCGCCGCCAGGCGACCCTGCAGTCCGCACAGACCGTGCAGATCGACCGCCTTCGCGATGCCGACGGCGAGGAGACCGAACCCACGATGGCGGCGGCGGACGCAGCCCGCGAGTGCAACGACGGGCTGCTCACCGCGAACATCGACCGGGTGTCGGTGAACCGCAAGAGCTCGGTGCCCAACGGGACGGTCAGCTCGCTGCAGCTCGAGGCCGCACCCGAGGGCGTCAACCCGCAGGACGTGTCCGTGGAGCTGCCCGACCGGCAGGGCTTCCAGTACAAGTTCGGGTTCGATGTGCAGAAGCGTTCCTACCTCTACTACGACACCAACACCCGCCAGGACATCCCGGTCGAGTTCGTCGGGGAGAAGACCATCGACGGCGTCACCGTCTACGAGTTCAGCGGCGAGGTCCCCGAAACCGATGTGTCGAGCCTGCCGAACGCCCAGGGACAGGCCGCGTTGGGCACCATCCTGACCATGCCGGCCAGCTGGTGGGGGATCTCCGGCCGGGGCGTCGAACCACGCGACCAGGTCACCATGCACCGGTATGCGACGGCCACCCGCACCGTGTGGGTGGAGCCCGAGACCGGCACCATCGTCGACGGGATGGAAGACCAGCACCAGTACTTCCGCTCACCCGATCAGAGCGACGACACCCCGGCACCGATCCGCGACTTCCAGATGGATGTGTTGAAAGCCCGGTTCAAGTGGACCGATGAGACCGTCTCCAACCAGGCCGCCCGCGCCGACGACTACATGGGCCAGCTGCGGCTCGGCAACTTCTGGCTGCCGCTGATCCTCGCCGTCGTCGGTGTGGTGCTGCTGGGCGTGTGGGCGCTGATGTGGTGGCGGGGACGCCGCCGCGGCGACCACGACACCACCCCGCCCGCCGACGATCCGGCGACGACCTCGTGGCTGGGTGAGTCGCGCGGTGAGCATTCGCCGACGGTGGCGGCCGATGATGCGGCCGGTGGTGGTGTCGCGGGTGCTGCCGGTGCTGCGGGTGCCGGAGCTGCCGATGGGCGCGCCGGCGGGGCACACGCTGCCGACCCGTGGGATCAGCCGACGGAGCAGATCCCGCGCGTCGAGAGCGCGCCCGACAACGACAGCGCCACGCAGGCGTACACGCCGCCGGACGACGACGAGACGCAGCACTTCCGCCGTCCCCCCTCCGAGTAGACCGACGGCAGATACCTCGGAAAGCCAACATCACCTTGCAACCGACTCAAGGTGGTGTTGTGTGTTCGGGGTATCTGCCGTGGCGCGTGATTCGGTGGAGCCATTCGTCGGCCTGCCGCGTCCAATGGGTATGGACGATCTGCACCGCATCGAACACGCGACAACCCGGCACGAACTACACGCGCGTGGCCACACCGACCACGACATTCACTTGGCACAACGGGCGGGCCACCTCGAGTTGCTCACCCGTGGCCTGCTGATCTCCCCGCAGTACCTGGACGGGAGCCGCGAGCAGCGCCACCGCGAAATCGCCGTCGCGCGTCTGCGGACATCGCGCACCTCCGGCCGCGCGTTGGCCTCGGTGTCGGCCGCGTCGGTGCTCGGTCTGCCGATCTGGGGACTCGCCACGCAGCAGGTGGTCATGGTCGACCCCTCCCGGTCGCCGGGTTCACGCTCCACCGGGGGCATCCGCCTCGTGACCGACAAACGCCCGGCGGCAACGACCGTCGTCGACGGTGGCCTCGTTACAGCCCCGGCCCGCACCGTCATCGACATCGCGCGCAGTTCGAGTCGGATACCCGCGATCGCTGTCGGCGACGCCGCGCTACACGACGGTCTCTGCACCATGAGCGATCTCGAGAACGAACTGGACCTCATCGCGAAGATGTCCGGCGCGGCGCGGGCGCGGCTGGTGGTGTCGCAACTGAATGGGCTGGCCGAATCCGTCCTGGAGTCCCGCAGCCGGATCGAGCTGACCGACCGCGGGATTCGGATGCCGGAACTCCAGATCGACCTGTACGACAGCTGGGGACGTTGGATCGCCCGGGTCGATTTCTACTGGCGCGAGCAACGCACCGTCGGCGAAGCGGACGGCGAGTCGAAGTACGCGGGCGAATCTGGCGTCGCGGTGCTCCGCAAGGAGAAGGGCCGCTCGGACGCCATCGTCGAGGCCGACAACCGCGCGATCCACTGGGGATGGTCCGACGTCGACGACGCCGATGGCCTCGCCGAGCGCGTCCGCCGCCTGCTTGCGCGGCCGGCCGCGTAACCCCTCGACACCCGCAAGCGCAGATACCCCGAAACGACGAATCCACCTTGGGATGGTCCCAAGGTGGATTCGTCGAGAAGGGGTGACGGCCGTGGGCCGTACGTCAGCCGATCAGAAGAACGCCGGCGCGAAGGTGGTGTTCCACGACTGCTTGAAGTCGTTCTGCCAGTAGTCCCACCAGTGCACACCGTCCGGGGTGATGTGGGTGGTGAGCTTGACGCCGGGCACCACGGCGAGGCGGCCGATGTAGAGCTGGCTACTGGTGGAGGCAGCGACCTCGAGCGGAACCATCTGCGCGAACTTGACCGGGTCGAAGTTGGCGCTGGACGGGTTCACCGAGGTGTCGTACTTGCTGCCGACGCCGGTGCCCGACGACACGTACACGTGGTGACCGGCGAGGTTGTTGGCCGACAGGAACGGGTCGTTGGCCGCCCACTGACCGGCGGGCCACACGCCCCACATGTTGACCGGGTTGCCGCCCATCTCGATCACCGAGGCCTGGATGCCCTGGTTGAAGCCCGGCATGGTGACCGTCGGGTAGCCGCTGTAGGAGGCGACCGCCTGGTAGAAGCCCGGGTGACGCGACGCGAGGTTCAGCGCCGAGGTACCCGACATCGACAGACCCGCGACACCGTTACGACGGTTGTCGCTGTTGTGCTTGCGCGCCATGTAGGCCGGCAGCTCGCGGGTCAGGAAGGTCTCCCACTTGTTGACGCCCAGCTTGGGGTCGGTTCGCTCCCAGTCGGTGTAGAAGCTGCCACCGCCGCCGAACGGGATGGCGACGTTGGCGCCCTTGCCGTTCATGTAGCGCGCGACGTCGGTCTCGATGAGCCAGCCGCTGTTGTCGTTCGGGGCACGCAGGCCGTCGAGGAGGTACAGCGTGGGCTTCGGTCCGCCGCCGCCGGCCGAGACAATGCACACCGGCACGCTGCGGTGCATCGCGTTGGAGTAGACGGATTCCACGGTGCATCCGTTGGCCGCGTGGGCTGCGGGCGCGGCGACCGCTGCGGCGCCCGTGGCGGCAACAAGTGCCACGAGTCCGGCGACCAGGCGCTTACGGGCGCGAGTCAGCATTCACAAGTCCTTATCGATCTTGACCTCGAGTCGGGCCAGGTCATTCTCAGGGCGTTCTCACGGGATTCTATGGCGCAAGGGGCCGACGCATACCCGTCGGGAGCGAGTGTAACGGCTCGATAACACTCCGGCAAAGCCAGGAACGCGACGCCCCGGACCTGCGGGGATGCCCCGGCCCGATGCCTCACACGGACGACCTGGGCAAACATCGCAGCGCGCTCGAGACCCGCTCCGCCTGTTCACGAAACCGTCGTTGCGCGTCACCGAGCCGTTATCGGTTTGCTCGATGAACGGTGACACTCAGGTATCGATACGTACGCTGAGCACGATGGAGCTCCGCGAGTACCTGCGCCACGACGCCACCGCCCTGGCCGGCTTCGTCGCCGCGGGCGAGGTCACCGCCGCCGAACTGCTGTCCCTGGCACGACGTCGCGCCGACGATGTCAACCCCGCGCTCAACGCGATCGTTGCGCGTATGGACGCCGCCGCCGACGCCCGGGCCGCCGACCCCACGCTGTCCGGGCCGTTCGCCGGGGTGCCCTTCCTCATCAAGGACCTCGCCCAGGACTATCGCGGCTACCCGACGTCGTTCGGGTCGCGGTCACTGTCGCGTCACGTCGCCACCGACCACTCCACGGTCGTTCGCCGGTTCCTCGACGCCGGGCTGGTGATCTTCGGCAAGACCAACACCCCCGAATTCGGCGCCAAGGGCGTCACCGAACCCGAGTTCTGGGGACCGGCACGCAACCCGTGGCACACCGACTACACGCCCGGCGGGTCGTCGGGCGGATCGGGCGCCGCGGTGGCCGCCGGGATCGTGCCGGCCGCCGGCGCCAACGACGGTGGCGGCTCGATCCGGATACCGGCCGCCTGCAACGGCCTGGTCGGGCTCAAGCCGACCCGAGGGCTCGCGCCGTTCGGCCCGGTCACCGGCGAACCCAAGTTCGGGATGGCGGTGCAGGGCGTGGTGTCGCGCACCGTGCGCGACGCCGCCGCACTCTATGACGCGATCGTCGGCGCCACGGACGGTTCGGTGTACCCCACCCCGGTCCCGCCGACCCCGTTCGCCACCGTCATCGGCTCCCCGCCGGCCCCGCTGCGCATCGGCTACTCGACGGTCTCGGCGATCAACCCGCGCCCGCACCCCGAGGCGATCGCCGCGGTCGACCACGCCGCGACGGTCCTCACCGAACTCGGCCACCACGTGGAGGAGGTGACGCCACCGCAGGACGATGCTGCGCTGGCTCGCGACTTCCTGACCATCTGGTTCGCATCCCTGGCCACCGATGTCGAGGCCACGCGCACCCTCACCGGTGCCACCGACCGCGACTTCGAGGCCGACACCCTCGCGCTCGCCGAACTCGGAAGGTCGGCCGGGGTGGTGGCCGCGCTGGCGGCACTCGACGAGGTCAACAAGCACGTGCTGGCGCTGGCGCAGTTCCACCGCACGCACGATCTGTTCCTCACCCCGACGCTGGCCACCCCGCCGCTCCGGGTGGGTGCCACCACCACACCCCCGCTGCTGCAGAGTGCTTCGCGGGTGATCGCCAAGATTCACGCCGGAAAGCTACTGGCTCGCACCGGTATTCTCGATGACCTCATCGAACAGAGCCTCGGCTGGGTGCCCTACACCCAGCTCGCCAACCTCACCGGACGGCCGGCCATCAGTGTGCCGCTGCACTGGACCGGCGACGGGCTGCCGCTGGGGGTGCAGTTCGTCGGGCGCCTGGGCGCCGACGACACGCTGCTCGCGTTGGCAGCTCAACTCGAACAGGCGTCCCCCTGGGCGCATCGGTACGCCGACATCTCGGTCTGAGCGAGGCGACCCCGGCGGTCGGCGCGCGAGGGCTAAGGTCGATCGAGACGAGGGGAAGAGGAGGGCGTGTGAGCGAGCAGCAGGCCGACGCGGTGGTGGTCGGATCAGGGTTGGCCGGGCTGGTCGCCACCTATGAACTCACCCGCGCCGGACGCAAGGTCGTCGTCGTCGATCAGGAGAATCGCAACAATCTCGGCGGTCAGGCGTTCTGGTCGTTGGGCGGTTTGTTCCTGGTCGACACCCCGGAGCAGCGACGCCTCGGCATCAAGGACTCCGCCGAACTGGCACTGCACGATTGGATGGGGTCGGCCGGGTTCGACCGCGACGACGAGGACTTCTGGCCTCGCCAGTGGGCCCGCGCCTACGTCGACTTCGCATCCACCGAGAAGCGGCAGTATCTGCACGATCTCGGTCTGCGCATCACCCCGATCGTCGGCTGGGCCGAACGTGGCGGCGGATTCGCCGACGGGCACGGCAACTCGGTCCCCCGCTTCCATCTCACCTGGGGCACCGGCCCCGAGGTGGTACGCGTCTTTGCCGAGCCTGTGTTGGAGGCGGAGAAACGCGGATTGGTGGAGTTCCGTTTCCGCCACCGCGTCGACGAGCTCATCGTCGACGACGGGGCCGCCGTCGGCGTGCGCGGTTCGGTCCTGGCGCCCACCGACCTCGATCGCGGGGTGGCATCGCCGCGCCACGTGACCGGCGACTTCGAGATCCGCGCGGGCGCGGTCATCGTCACGACCGGCGGTATCGGCCACAACCACGAACTGATCCGCCAGAACTGGCCGACCGAACGGCTGGGGACCGCACCGGAGACGATGATCTCCGGCGTGCCGGCCTACGTGGACGGCCGCATGCTCGGCATCGCCGAGGATGCCGGTGCCAGCCTGGTCAACCGGGATCGTATGTGGCACTACACCGAAGGCATCCACAACTGGGATCCGATCTGGCCCGATCACGCGATCCGCATCATCCCGGGCCCGTCGTCGCTGTGGCTCGACGCCAACGGAAATCGACTGGCACCGCCCAATTTCCCCGGCTTCGACACCAATTCGACGATGAAGGCAATCCTCGCCACCGGCCACGACTACTCGTGGTTCATCCTCACCCAGAGCATCATCGAGAAAGAGTTCGCGCTGTCGGGCTCGGAGCAGAACCCCGACATCACAAGCAAGGACCTCAAGTTCGCCGCCAAGAGCCGGCTCGCGAAGGGGGCGCCGGGCCCGGTGGCCGCCTTCACCGAGCACGGGGTCGACTTCGTGGTGCGCGACAATCTCCCCGACCTGGTGGCCGGGATGAACGCGATCAACCGGGGACCCGAACTCGACCTGCAGCATCTCGAGCGGGTCATCTCCGCCCGCGACGCGCAGATCGACAACAAGTTCGGCAAGGACGCCCAGTTGATGGCGATCACCAACGCCCGACAGTACTTGGGCGACAAGCTGGTCCGCGTGGCCAAACCTCACCGACTTCTCGATCCCGCACACGGCCCGCTGATCGCCGTCCGGCTCAACATCCTGACCCGAAAAACGTTGGGCGGATTGGAGACCAACCTGGATTCGCAGGTCATGCGGCCCGATGGCACCGCTTTCGACGGACTGTTCGCCGCCGGTGAGGTCGCCGGATTCGGCGGTGGCGGCGTGCACGGCTACAACGCCCTGGAGGGCACCTTCCTGGGCGGCTGCATCTTCTCCGGACGTGCCGCCGGGCGGGCGGTCGCGCGCGGCTGACCCTCCGATGCGCCCGGTCGCGGTGGGCTACAGTGTGTCCCGTGCCGATCCCCCAGACGATCCTGACGCGGAAGACCACCTCGGCGCTGTTTCTGGTCCTCACCATCGACGACGGCGGCGAAGACGCGGTCCGGGAGGTGCTGGGTGACCTACCCACGCTGACGCGGGCGGTCTCCTCGCGCGCGCCCGAGGCGGCGCTGGCCGCGATCGCGTCGATCGGTTCGGCCGCCTGGGACCGGCTGTTCGACGGGCCGCGCCCGCGCTCGCTGCGGCCGTTCGTCGTCTACCAGGGCGGGGTACACACGGCCCCGGCCACGCCGGCCGATCTGCTCGTGCACATCAAGGCCGACCGGATGGACCTGTGTTTCGAGGTCGGCCGACTGGTGACCGACGCGCTCGGCGACGCCGTCACCGTGGTCGACGAGGTACACGGCTTCCGCTACTTCGACCTGCGCGACATCATCGGCTTCGTCGACGGCACCGAGAACCCGGTCGGACAGGCCGCGATCGACGCGATCACCGTCGGCGACGAGGACCCGGCGTTCGCCGGTGGCAGCTACGTGGCCATCCAGCGCTACGTCACCGACCTCGAGGCGTGGAACGCGCTGAGTGTTCCCGAGCAGGAAGACGCGATCGGCCGCACCAAGTTCGACAACGTCGAAATGGACGACGACGTGAAACCGACGAACTCGCACATCGCGCTGAACGTGGTCACCGGCGCCGACGGCGAGGAGATCGACGTCGTGCGGGACAACATGCCCTACGGCGACGCCTCCGGCTCCGGGGAACGCGGCACCTTCTACATCGCCTACTCCGCGGGTCCCGACGTGACCGAAGAAATGCTGCGCAAGATGTTCATCGGTGATCCGCCCGGCAACTACGACCGGTTGCTCGACTTCACCACCGCGGTGACCGGTTCGCAGTTCTTCACCCCGACCATCGATTTCCTCGAGGACTTGCCGGACCCGCCGACTGAGCCCGCCGAGGAGGTCGACGGCGACACCGCTACCTCCCCTGATGATCGAGTAGCCACGAGCGAGCGCAGCGAGCCCGTGGCACCCACCGACGGCTCCCTCGGCATCGGCTCTCTGCACTGATTCATCCGATCACCCATCCGGCCACCCACGCTCCCAGGAGGCAGCATGAACAACCTGCATCGCGAACTCGCACCCATCTCCGCGGCCGCATGGGCCGAGATCGAGGAGGAGGCCACCCGCTCGTTCAAACGCAACAGCGCCGCGCGGCGCCTCGTCGACGTCAACGGCCCGCTCGGCCTGGACATCGCCTCGGTCACCCTGGGGCATCGCAGCAAGATCGATCCGCCGGCCGACGGCATCGTCGCCCATCAGCGGCAGGCTCAGCCGCTGGTGGAGTTGAAGGTGCCGTTCACCGTCAGCCGCGAGGCCATCGACGACGTCGACCGGGGAGCTCAGGATTCCGATTGGGACCCGGTGCGCGATGCCGCGGCCGAGTTGGCCAGGGCCGAGGACCGGGCGATCTTCGAGGGGTACCCGGCCGGCGGAATCACCGGCATCCGGCCGGCTGCGTCGGCAACCCCGATTCCCCTGCCGGCCGACGTGCGCGACTACGCCGAGGCGCTGTCGCAGGCCACGACCGCATTGCGGCTCGCCTCGGTAGAGGGCCCGTACTCGCTGGCGCTGTCCAAGGACGTGTACACGCTGGTCAACGAGACCTCCAACCACGGTGTCCCCATCCGCGACCATCTACAGCGACTGCTCGTCGGTGGCGGCGACATCGTGTGGGCGCCCGCCATTTCCGGCGCGTTCCTGCTCAGCACCCGGGGCGGTGACTTCGAGATGAGCATCGGTCAGGACGTGTCCATCGGCTACGACCACCACGACGCCGACACCGTGACCCTGTACTTCCAGGAGTCCTTCACCTATCTCACCTACACCCCGGAAGCGGTCGTCCCGTTCACCTACGCGGAGTGACCGGTGGTCCGCACTTGATCACATCGCGCCCTTAATCACATCGCGCACCGTCGGAGTGAATTGCTAGCGTCTACCAAGTGATTGCGCGATGCTGAGCCGCCTCATCCGGACATATCTCACAAACTACCGCGGGTACCTGACAGCTGTGGTCGCCCTTCAGTTCGTCGCCACCGCGGCGATGCTGTATCTGCCCACGCTCAACGCCGACATCATCGACAAGGGCGTGGCCGAGGGCGACACCGACTACATCCTGCGTATCGGCGGGTGGATGCTGGTGGTCAGTGTGGTGCAGGTGATCTGCACGATCGCCGCCCAGTACTTCGGCGCGCGCACCGCGCTCGGCGTCGGCCGCGACATTCGCCACGACCTCCTTCATCGGGTCAACACCTTCTCCGCGCGGGAGGTGGGCCGGTTCGGTGCACCGTCGCTGATCACCCGCACCACAAACGACGTGCAACAGGTGCAGCTGCTGGTGGTGATGAGCACCGCGATCCTGGTGATGGCACCCATCATGTGCATCGGCGGCATCGCGATGGGCATCCGCGTGGCGCCGGGACTCTCGTGGCTGCTCGCGATCGCCGTCCCCATCCTCGGCCTCACCATGGCCTTGATCATCGCGCGGATGATCCCCGGCTTCCGGGCCATGCAGGAACGGATCGACGCCGTCAACCGGGTGCTGCGCGAGCAGATCACCGGTATCCGGGTGGTGCGGGCATTCGTCCGGGAACGCCACGAGATCGATCGTTTCGGGCGCGCCAACGATCATCTGGCCGACGCCACTTTGCGGGTCGGTCGGCTGATGGCGCTGATGTTCCCGCTGGTCATGCTGATCACCAACGTCACCATCGTCGCGGTCATCTGGTTCGGTGGGCATGCGGTGTCCGACGGGTCGGTGGAGATCGGCGCACTGACGGCGATGATGAGCTACGCCATGCAGATCATGATGTCGGTGATGATGGCGTCGTTCCTGGCGATGATGGCGCCGCGCGCCACCGTCTGCGCCGAGCGGATCTGGGAGGTGCTCGACACCGACACCTCGGTGGTCTCCCCCACCGACCCGGTCGGATTCGCCACCGAGCCGTCCACCGTCGAGTTCCGCGGTGCAGAGTTCCGTTACCCCGGCGCCGACGACCCGGTGCTGCGCGACATCGGCTTCCGAGTCGAGAAGGGCACCACCACCGCGATCGTCGGTTCCACCGGGTCGGGCAAGACCACGGTGCTCGGCCTGATCCCACGACTCATCGACGTCACCGCGGGCGCGGTCCTCGTCGGCGGCACCGACGTGCGACGCCTCGACCCCGATCAGCTGCGCTCGGCCATCGGCCTGGTCCCCCAACGCCCGTACCTGTTCTCCGGCACCATCGCCTCCAACATCCGGCACGGCAAACCCGACGCCACCGATGAGGAGATCTGGGAGGCACTGCGGATCGCGCAGGCCGACGATTTCGTGGCGCGCATGCCCGACGGCCTCGACACCACCGTCGCCCAGGGCGGCACGACCGTCTCCGGCGGCCAGCGCCAACGGCTGGCCATCGCGCGGGCATTGATTCGACGCCCTTCGGTGTTCCTGTTCGACGACTCGTTCTCCGCACTCGATCTGTCCACCGATGCCCGGTTGCGTGCCGCACTGCGCCCGGCCACCCGGGACGCCGCGGTGATCGTGGTGGCCCAACGCATCTCGACCATCGTCGACGCCGATCAGATCGTGGTGCTCAACCGCGGTCGGATCGTCGGGCTCGGACGCCACGACGATCTCGTGGAGAATTGCGAGACCTACGCCGAGATCGTCGAATCCCAGCTCGCCATCCAGGACGCGTCATGACCCGGCCCGGCGGTGCGGGGCGACCGGGCGGCGGCGCGGTCGGTCCTCCGATGATGGCCGGCCCGGCCGAAAAGGCACGCTCGTTCGGTCCCTCCATCAAACGACTCATCCGCCTGCTGCTCGCCTACCGGGCGTTCACGGTGACCGTGTTGGCCTCCATCGTCATCTCGGTGATCCTGTCTGCGGTCGCGCCACGCGTCCTCGGCCACGCCACCGACCTGGTGTTCGACGGTGTCATCGGCACGACCCTGCCCGACGGACTCACCAAAGAGCAGGCCGTCGCCGGTCTGCGCGAACAAGGCCAGAACACCTTCGCCGACATGGTGTCGTCGATGGACGTCACGCCCGGTGTGGGCGTCGACTTCACCGCGGTGGGTCAGGTCCTGCTGATCGTGCTGGTGCTCTACGTGTTGTCGTCGGCGCTGGCGTGGCTGGCGGCCTACCTGCTGAACATCGTCGTGGTGGGCACCATCCGACGCCTGCGCGCCGATGTGGAGCAGAAGGTCCACCGGTTGCCCTTGAGCTACTACGACAAGGCCGCGCGCGGTGACCTGCTCAGCCGTGTCACCAACGACCTCGACAACCTGTCGCAGAGCCTGCAGCAGACCATCGCGCAGTTCCTGAACTCGGTGCTGATGGTGATCGCGCTGTTGGCGATGATGATCTGGATCTCGCCGCTGCTGGCGCTTATCGCGGTGCTCACCGTTCCATTGGCCTTCATCGCGACCGCGCAGATCGCGAAACGATCCAAACCGCATTTCATGGCCCAGTGGTCGTCGACCGGCAAGCTCAACGCCCAGGTCGAGGAGGCGTTCACCGGCCACGAACTGGTCAAGGCCTTTGGACGCCAATCCGAGATCGAGTCGACCTTCGACGAGCGCAACCAGAAGCTCTTCGAGTCGAGTTGGCGCGCCCAGTTCATCTCCGGGATCATCATGCCGACCATCATGTTCCTGGGGAACCTGAACTATGTGGCGGTCGCCGTGGTGGGCGGACTGCGGGTGGCGTCGGGTTCGCTGAGCCTCGGCGAGGTGCAGGCCTTCATCCAGTACTCGCGCCAGTTCACCCAGCCACTCACCCAGATCGGGTCGATGTTCAACCTGATGCAGAGCGGGGTGGCGTCGGCCGAGCGCATCTTCGACGTCCTCGACGCCGACGAGGAGACCCCGGACCCCGTCGATGCCCAGACGCCAGTCGACGGGCACGGCCTGATCGAGTTCGACGACGTCTCGTTCCGGTATGTCGCCGACCGGCCACTCATCGAGAACCTCTCGCTGGTGGCGCAGCCCGGACACATGGTGGCCATCGTGGGGCCCACCGGCGCGGGGAAGACGACGCTGGTGAACCTCATCATGCGCTTCTACGACGTCGACTCCGGAGCCATCGAGGTCGACGGCGTCGACTCTCGCCGGATGACCCGCGACGACCTACGGGAACGCACCGGCATGGTGTTGCAGGACTCGTGGCTGTTCGGCGGCACCATCTACGAGAACATCGCCTACGGCGATCCCACCGCGAGCCGTGCGGAGGTCATCGAGGCAGCCGAACTCAGCCACGTCGATCACTTCGTCCGCACCCTGCCCGACGGCTACGAGACCGTCATCGACGAAGAGGGCGGTGGCGTCAGCGCAGGTGAGCGACAGTTGATCACCATCGCCCGCGCCTTCCTGGCCAAGCCGACGATCCTCATCCTCGACGAGGCGACCAGTTCGGTGGACACCCGCACCGAATTGCTGATCCAGCAGGCGATGGCCAACCTTCGCACCGATCGCACGAGTTTCGTCATCGCGCACCGACTCTCCACCGTGCGCGACGCCGACGTGATCGTGGTGATGGAAGACGGCCACATCGTGGAGCAGGGCAGCCACGACGAACTGCTCGCCGCTCGCGGCGCCTACTGCCGGCTCTACAACAGTCAGTTCGCCGGTCCGCTCGAGGACGAGGTCCTCGAGGATGACTCCGTTGTCCGATAGGCGGTCGAGCCGCGGGGCCCGCCGACGCAGGGGTCGACGATGCGCCTGCTGACACCGCAGCATCCGGCGCGCCTGGTCGCCATCGGATTCGCCCTCGCGGTGGCGGTGGGCACCGTGTTGCTGATGTTGCCGATCGCCACCGAGAGCGGCGACTCGGCCCCACCGGTGACCGCGCTGTTCACCGCGACCTCGGCGGTGTGCGTGACCGGGCTTGTCGTGGTCGACACCGGCTCGTACTGGTCGACCTTCGGTGAGCTGGTCATCCTCGCCCTCATCCAGGTCGGCGGTCTGGGCATCATGACCCTCGCGTCACTACTCGGATTGCTCGTCGCCCGCCGGATGGGCTTGCGGATGCAACTCGTCGCGCAGGCCGAGACCAAATCCCTACGCCTCGGCGAGAGCAAACGGGTCGTCGTCGGCGTCATCGCGCTCAGCCTGGCGGTGGAGGCGGTCATCGCCGCAGTGCTCACCGGCCGGTTTCTGACCGGATACGACGAGAGCTTCGGACGAGCCCTGTATCTCGGGATCTTCCATTCGGTCTCGGCGTACAACAACGCCGGGTTCTCGTTGTATCCCGACAGCTTGGTCCCCTTCGCCACCGATCTGTGGATCATCGCACCCATCGTCGTCGGGTTCGTCTTCGGCGGCCTGGGATTCCCTGTCATGTTCGAGGCCGGCCGACACCTACTGCACTGGCTGCGCCGTGCCGAAGAGCGCATCACCGGATGGTCGCTGCACACCAAGATCACCGTGTGGACCTACGCCGGCCTCGCGCTGCTGGGGGCGGTGTCCATCACGGCCATCGAATGGTCCAATGCCGCCACGCTCGGGCCGCTGGACGGTGTGGGCAAGCTGGTGACCGGCGTGTTCGCCGGGCTGTCGCCGCGTACCGCAGGTTTCAACTCGATCGACGTGGGCGCGATGCATCCGTCGTCCCTGTTGATCACCGACATGCTGATGTTCGTCGGCGGCGGCAGCGCCGGCACCGCCGGCGGCATCAAGGTCACCACCTTCGCACTGCTGGCCTTCGTGGTGATCGCCGAAGTGCGCGGTGAACCGAGCGTGCACGTGGTGGGTCGCAAACTCGCACCGGCGGTGCAGCGCCAGGCCATCACGGTGGTGCTACTCGGCGCCGGCGCGGTGATCGTCGGCACTCTGGCGATCATGCTGATGACCGAATATCGGTTGGAAGTCGTGATGTTCGAGGTGGTCTCCGCATTCGCGACGGTCGGCCTGTCCACCGGCATCACCGCCGACCTGCCCGCCGGCGCACAGGTGCTGCTCGTAGTGTTGATGTTCATCGGCCGGCTCGGACCGATCACACTCGCCACCGCACTCGCCCTGCGTGAACGCACCCGCCGGTACGAGTACCCAGAGGAAAGGCCGATCGTTGGCTAACAGCAAGACTCGACACGGAACCCGCGTGGCCGTCATCGGCCTCGGACGGTTCGGCACATCGCTGGCGCGCGAACTGGTCAAGCAGGGTTCCGAAGTACTCGGCATCGACGCAGACCCGCGCAATGTCCAACGGTGCGCCGACGATCTGACGCACACGGCGGTCGCCGACACCACCGACCGCGAGGCCCTCGATCAGCTCGGTGTACCCGAATTCCGACTCGCTGTGGTCGGCATCGGCTCCGACCTGGAGTCCAGCATCCTGACCACATCGCTGTTGGCCGACTTCCGAATTCCGCGGATCTGGGCGAAGGCCACCAGCCGCCAGCACGGGCGCATCCTCGAACGGGTCGGCGCCCACAATGTGGTGCTGCCCGAACACGACATGGGCGAGCGCGTCGCACATCTGGTGACCGGCCGGATGCTGGACTTCATCCAGTTCGACGAGGATTTCGCGATGGTCAAGACACTCGCGCCGTCGGCGATCACCGGAAAGACGTTGTCGGCGAGCCGATTGCGCACCAAATTCGACATCACCGTGGTCGCCATCAAGCGTCCCGGCGCCGAATTCACCTATGCGACCGAGGACAGTGCGGTTTCGGCGGGTGACATGCTGGTGGTGGCCGGGCGCACCGCCGAAGTGGAGAGGTTCGCCGATCTGGCGTGACCCGACAGTTCAGTCCGAGTGGCCGTGCCCCGGTTCCAACGCGCCGGCGATCCGCCGTTCGAGTTGCTGCGCTGCGGCCGGCGGCACCACGATCAGACCCTCGAGTTCGTCGCGCGCCTTGCGATAGGCGGCCTGACGCTCGGCCGCAGTCGCCCCGGCGTCAGCGGCCACCGCCACCAGCCGACGGGCCCGTTCCAGGCGCTCTCGTTCGAACGGGGTGAAGTCGGACTGTCGGCGGCGGCGCGCCTCCCGCTCGGCGGCGTCGAAGGCGGTCGCGTAGTCGCTCACGGCATCGCGGTACTCCGCGAAGGCCGCGGGTTCCAGCAGTTCATCGGGATCGGCCGGCCGCAGATCATCGGCACGCACCTTGGCGCGGTGAAACGCCAGGGTCAACGGCTCGCGCAGATCGGTCATCATCGGGTACTCGATGAGGGTGGCGAGGTCGAGTTCGTAGCCGAACCAGCGATCGTTCACGTCGTCGTGCCGGGCGAGGGCCTTGGCGATGGCGGCGGTGCTCATCTGGGTGATCCGCAGTTCCTCGGCCCGCGACGACGCCCTGATCCGCTCGAGTTCGATCTTGTCGCGGCGACGCTTCTCGTTGTATGCGGCAATTCGGGCGGCCCAGCCCCCGACGACACCGCCGATCGGGAAGATCAGCCACCAGAAATCGCCGATGGAGCCCATGAAGCCACCCACGGTTCAATGCTACCGACCGCCCGTGACCCGCGATCCGTAGTACGAACCGGCGAAATCCGCCCGGTTCGTACTACAGATCCGGGATCGGCAGATCCAGGTTCGGAGTGACGATTCCGCCGTCGACCTCGATGATCTTGCCGGTCAGATACGACCCGGCCGGCGAGGCGAGGAACAGCGCGGCGGCTGCCACGTCCTCCGGCTCGCCGAGCCGGTGCAGCGGCGTGGCCGACTCTATCTGGGTGCGCATGTTCTCGTCGTCGGCGACCACATCGAGGGCCGACGTCAGGATCGCACCCGGCGCTATACCGTTGACCCGGATCTTCGGGTTGAGATCCATCGCGATGAGTCGGGTGTATTGGGCCAGTGCACCTTTGGCCGTCCCGTAGGCCGCGTAGGCACGGCCGGGGGCCCGCCCCACTGTCGAGGTGATGTTGATGACCGCGCCGCCGTCGGCGTTGTCGAGCATATGTGGGACCGCCGCCAGGATCAGCGCGTGTGCGTTGGTGACGTTGAAGTCGAAGGCCTGCGTCAGATGTCGGGGCTTGGTGTCCAGCAGCGGCCGCGGCATGGCGCCGCCGACGTTGTTGACCACGATGTCGAGCCGGCCGAACTCGTCGACCGCGGTGTTCGCGAGGCCCGCGGCGGTGTCCGTGTCGGACAGGTCGGCCGCGACCACCAGGGCGCGCCGGCCGACCTCGCGGATGCGGGCGGCCACCTTGTCGAGTTCGACTTCGCTGCGTGCCGAGATCACCACGTCGGCACCTGCCTCGGCGAAGGCGACCGCGATCGCGGCCCCCAGGCCACGCCCGGCGCCCGTCACGACCGCCACCTTGTCTTCGATACGGAATCTGTCGAGGATCACGCCCTCGAGGATGCCATCGCAGACGTAGAATTGGAACACGTTCTACCTATGATCTCGAATCGCGCCCATCGTGATCATCTCGTGACACGCATTCTCTGGCACACTGGGCAACGCCGACGTGATGCATTGCTGCCAGCTGGTTGCGACTCTCGTAGGGCGCTCTTCTTCGGACGTGAAGTCCGTGGCGCCGGCTTACACAGAAAGCACCGAGGCACACACCCATGCCGGACACCAACGGCTCTACTCTTCCCCGCAACAGCATCGTCAGTTCCTACACAGAGCTGGTTGCCGAAGTGCGGCAATCCGGCCTCCTCGACCGGCAACGCGGGTTCTACGTGCGGAGGATCGTACTATTGGTCGCGGCGTTCGCCGGTACCTGGGGAGCCGTGATCGCGATTGGCGACTCGTGGTGGCAGCTGGCGCCGGCGGCCCTTCTGGCTGTTGTCAGTACTCAATTCGGATTCCTGGGCCATGACGGCGCGCACAGACAGATATTCTCCTCGGCGAGCGCCAACGAATGGACTGCCCGAATAGTCGCCGGGGCCTTTGCCGGCTTGTCATTGCACTGGTGGCGCGCCAAACACAATCGTCATCACAAGGCCCCCAACAAGATCGGGGTCGATCCGGATATCGAACCGGGCCCGCTGGCATTCGTTCCCGCGGACGCGACGGGCCGATCCGGGTTCTATCAATGGTTTACCCACCGACAAGGATGGTTGTTCTTCCCATTGGTGACGCTCGAGGGCGTCGCCCTGCACGTTCACAGCATCCGCGGGCTGCTCGGCGGAGCTCCGGTCGCGCACCGGTCGGTGGAACTCGGTTTGATCACGACCCGATTGGCAATCGGTACCGTGGCGCCGTTTCTCGTGATGTCGCCGATTATCGCCATCGTCTTCACCATCACTCATCTCGCCGCGTTCGGAGTCCTCCTCGGCTGCTCCTTCGCTCCCAATCACAAGGGGATGCCGCTGGTTCCGCGGGACGTGCAGGTGGATTTCCTCCGTCGGCAGGTCCTGATGTCGCGCAACATCCGCGGAGGGCGATTGACCGACTTCATGATGGGCGGCCTCAACTACCAAATCGAGCACCACTTGTTCCCCAGCATGCCCAGGCCGCACCTGGCGAAAGTCCAGCCTCTCGTGCGTGCGCACTGCGCTCGTCACGGCGTCACCTACACTGAGACGACACTGATCGAGTCATATGGGATCGTCATCCGCTACCTCAACCAGGCAGGACTCGGCGAACGGGATCCGTTCACGTGCCCGCTTGTCAACTTGTACCGATGATCGCACGGCCGACGTCGTCACAAACGACAACCATCCCATCCGCAGGTCTGCCACTCGAGATCACACCTGACCGCACCCACCTTCTGAACGGATTGACATGAGCGACAACGCCAACCTCTTCTCGCACGCTGCTGAGACCACCGACGCCCCCGACGCCACGTCGACAGCGACCACCGACCTCGTGTTCTCCGCAACAGATCACCCTCACACAACCGGCGAGTGCGTCGGTGAGTAGTCGGGCGACACCTCCTACTCTCGGTCCGACGCGCCTGCACCTCGGGTGGGACCTCAGCGCTCCCGTCGGCGGAGCGTGGCTGCCCTATACCGCGCAGATCTCCGATGAGCTTGCCGGTCTGCAAACATCGGGGTACGAGCGACTCGGCAAGATCTCGTCGATCCGCGTCAATTGGCGAAGCCTGGCACACTACCCGGGTCTCGATGCGGAAAGCGCTCCCGATGAGTTGCCGCTGATGTCTGTCTGCGGCGAACGCGCATCGGTGACTCTGCTGGTCATCCCGGCGCGGACCTCGTCGACCCTCGCCGCGGCATTGCTACGGCAGGCCGGGGCCGCACGGGATGAGCTCATCTCGGAGCACACCGCCAAGTATCGGGAAGCGCGCCAGATCCTGTCCCGTGCCGCGGCGCAGTGTCGAGATGGCGCCGCGACACCTCGCTGAGGTGAACCGCGCATCAGCCGGTGCTCGCCGGACACAACAAACGCCGCCCGAATTTATCGGGCGGCGTCGGTGTGGCGTGTGCTACTCGTCAGAGTGCGGTCACCGAAGTGGCCTGCGGGCCCTTGGGGCCCTGCTCGACCTCGAACTCGACACGCTGCTGCTCCTCGAGGCTGCGGAATCCGCCGCTCTGGATGGCCGAGTAGTGAACGAAGACGTCACCATCGGTGCTGTTGTCGGGAGCGATGAAGCCGAAGCCCTTTTCGCTGTTGAACCACTTGACGGTTCCTTGTGCCATGATGCGGGTACTTCTCTCTTTATGCAGTCGGGCGCCAGTCGGCACCCGAAGTACAATTGTCGCACATCAACCACCGACTCCCAGAATCGGTGGACGCAGCTTCTCGTAGGGCGCCGAGTGGCTCAGTAAGCCTGCCCCGGGTGCACCACTGCAAGCAGATCCTCCCCGGACCGATACCGCCGGAGGTTCTCGGCCATCCACGGCGCCATTGCGCGTGTCAGCCCTGAAGCCGGATTTGCGACATGCGGAGTGATGATGACGTTGGGCAGCGACCACAGTGCGTCGTCGGCCGCCGGGGGTTCGGGATCGGTGACGTCGAGCGCCGCACCGGCGATCTCGCCGGTGCGTAACGCTTCGATCAGGGCTACCTGATCCACCAGCGGTCCGCGCGCCACGTTGACGATCCACGCATGGGAGGGCAATGCGGCCAACGACTGCGCATCGATCAGGTGATGGGTCGCAGCGGTGGCGGGCGCGGCGAGGACGACGTGATCGGTCTGCGCCCACACCTCGTCGGTGCGATCGGACGCCACGGTCAGCGCGGCGCCCTCGACCGGCCGGCCGGAGCGGTTGACGGCGATGGAGCGAGCCCCGCACGCCGACAGTCGCGGGATCAGCGACGCGGCGATCCCGCCCGCCCCAATGATCGCCACCGTGGACCCGTGCAGGGACCGGACCGAGGTGTCGATGCGTTCTTTGTCCCAGTGCCGGAGTACCGCCGTATTGATCTGGCGCAGCCCGGCCAACAGCAGGCCCAGCGCATGCTCGGCAACGTTGTCGGCGTAGAAGCCCGAGGCGTTGGTCCACACCCGCCGATCGTCGATGACGCCGGCAGCGACGTACTCCTCGATCCCCGCGGTCTTGAGCGCGACCCACTCGATGTCGTCGTCGAGCTCGGGAAAGTCGGCGACCGCGCCGATCCACACCAGCACCCGGGCATCGCCGAGATCCACGACGCGGCCGCCGGCCGATTCCACGGCGGCCACCAAATGTTCGTCACGGACCGGTTCGACGGCGACCGGAATCGCGGCGGCGTCGGTCTTTGCGGGGCTCACTTGCGCGCCTCGACGATCCCGCGGGCGGCGGAGGTGGCCAGTTCGTCGGCGATCTCGTTGTAGTGGTCCCCCGAGTGTCCCTTCACCCATTTCCACGTCACCTCGTGACGCTTCTCCTCCTCGATGAGGCGGCGCCACAGCTCGGCGTTCTTCACCGGCTTCTTGTCGGAGGTCTTCCACCCGTTGCGCTGCCAGCCGGCCACCCATTTGGTGATGCCGTTACGCACATAATTCGAGTCCGTGTAGATGATGACCGTGGAGGGCCGGGTCAGCGCCGCGAGCCCCTCGATGGCGCCGGTCAGCTCCATCTTGTTGTTGGTGGTGGCCGGATCGGCCCCGGACAGTCGCTTCTCGCGTCCGCGGTGACGCAGGATCGCCCCCCATCCACCAGGGCCAGGATTACCCAGGCATGCACCGTCGGTGGAGATCTCGACCACGTCGTGTGGCTCGGTCGTCTCCGAGGGGAGAAGATCGGTGGACGGTTCGTCGGGGGTGGGTTCGAACAGGGCGTCGGTCACTCACCGAAGGGTACTGCACGGGTGCCATCGGCCGTGCCGAGGAGTTTGACGGGGATCGAGGCCTGCCGCCGACGCGCGCCGACGCCTAGTCTTGAACCATGCAGACCTGGGATCCGGACCGTTACCTGCAATTCGCCGACGCTCGTGCCCGCCCCTTCCTCGATCTCATCGCCCAGGTACCGACCGCACCGACCACCATCGTCGACCTCGGCTGCGGACCCGGCCACCTGACCCGCCACCTGCGAGCTCTGTGGCCCGAATCCCAGATCCTGGGGATCGACTCGTCGCCGCGCATGATCGAGAAGGCCTTCCGCGAGAACACCGATCCACACGCCAACTACGACATCGCCGACGCCGCCGACTGGTCGCCCAATCAGCCGGTCGATCTGATCGTGTCCAACGCGATGTTCCAGTGGCTTCCCGACCCGATGGCGATCATCGACCGCCTGCTCGGTCACCTCAACGACGGCGGCGTCTTCGCGGTCCAGGTCCCGGACAACACCGGGTCGCCGATGCACCGCGAGCTACGCGACCTCGCCGACGATCCCCGCTTCGCCGAACAACTGCGCGACGTGCGGCGGATGCCCGGTTTCGACCCGGCCGACCTCCTCGCCTTCTTCACCGAACGTGGCTTCACGACCAACACCTGGTCGACTACGTATCTGCACGTGCTGCACGGCGACGACCCCGTCTACGACTGGAGCGCGGGGACCACCGCGCGGCCTTACCTGACGGCACTGGACGACGACGACTGCGAGACCTTCATGGCCGAGTACAAGCAGCGCCTGCGTGACGCCTACCCGCCGCAATCGGTGGGCACTGTGCTGCCGTTCCGGAGGACCTTCGCGGTCGCCACGCCGTTCTGACCCGCGCTGGTGCCGACGATGGACACGGCGTCGTCGAAATCGTGACAACTGTGCGGCGGTGACGGGACACGTCACCCCACGGCAACCGTCCGTACACGCCACAGCCATACGTTGCGGTGCGTGATCACCACAGCTGCCGATCGGATCGGCCACCTCGTCCGAGCCGGCGACCTCCCGGCCGTCGCGGCGGATCTACAGGCCATGCCATCCGACGACGTGGCCGCCCTCATCGAACAACTCCCGCGGCGGCACCGCGGCGTGACTTTTCGACTGCTCGGTAAAGAGGCCGCCAACGCCGTTTTCGACGCACTTCCCCCGCCATTCCAGCGTGGCCTGGTGGAGGAACTCGGGACCGCCGAGGTCGCCTCGGCCTTCCGCGAACTCGATCCCGACGACCGCGCAGAACTCCTCGACGAACTCCCTGCATCGGTCGCCAAGGCGCTCGTGCGCGGGCTGTCGCCCGGCGAGCGGGAGATCACCGGAATCGTCCTCGGGTACCCGCGCGGGTCGGTCGGCCGCCGCATGAGCCCGGAGTTCGTCCACGCATACCCGGACGAGACCGTGGCACAGGCGCTCGATCGGATACGCACGAACGGCCGCGACGCCGAGACGATCTACGCCGTGCCGGTCGTCGACCGCGGGCGCCGACTCTGCGGCATGCTCTCCCTGCGTGATCTTCTGCTCGCCGACCCGGAATCGCAGCCGGGCGAACACATGTCGGAACCGATCTACGCGCACGCGCTCGACGACGCCGAACCCGCCTCGTTCCGATGTGTGGAGCGGGGCGTCCTGGCCATGCCGGTGGTGGATTCGGAGAACCGCCTGGTGGGAGTCCTCACCATCGACGATGCCGTCGACGTCGTCGAACAGGCGCGCGATGTCGACGAGGCGCGCAGCGGTGCCCGCGAACGCCTCGAGGAGCCCTACCTCGTCTCATCGATCCTCAGCATCACGCGGGCACGCATCGTCTGGCTGTTCGTGCTCGCGGTATCGGCGATTCTGACCGTCAATGTGCTGGAGATCTTCGAGGGCACCCTCGAACAGGAAGTCGCGCTGGCACTGTTCATCCCGCTGCTCACCGGAATCGGCGGCAATACCGGGTCGCAGGCCGCCACCACCATCACCCGTGCGCTGGCGGTCCACGAGCTCGCACCGCGGGATGTCCTGCGCGTCGCAGGTAAGGAGATCCGGGTCGGCGTCACGTTGGGGACATTCCTGGGCACAGTCGGTTTCGCGGTCGCCGCGGCCGTCTACGGTCTCGACATCGGCATCGTGATCGGCACGACCATCCTCGCCATCTGCGCGCTGGCGGCCACGGTCGGCGGGATCATGCCGTTGATCGCCCGCATCTGTCGGGTCGATCCCGCGGTGTTCTCCACACCGTTCATCTCCACGTTCTGCGACGCCACCGGACTCATCATCTATTTCACCATCGCCAAGTCGGTGCTGGGCATCTGAGGGCGCCGAGTCCGGCGACGCTCAGTACTTCGTCGGGCGAACACCGGTGTAGACCCCTTCGGGCCGGAACCGCAGCCGGGTTTCGTGAAACTCCTCGAGTGCGTGTGCCGTCCAGCCGGCCATCCGCGCCACCGCGAAGATGGCCTCGGCGGCGTCGGGCCGCATCCGATGGGCAAGTGCGAGTGCTGCAAGCGCCAGATCCGAGTTCACGAATGTATCCGACGGCAGGCGACGCTCGATCTCCTCGAGCGCGTCGACAACCCTCGGATCGGCGGTCGACGAGGTGCGCAGCATCTCGATGAGCACGTCGGCGCGCGGATCACGACGGCGGTACACGATGTGTCCGGTGCCGGGGATCGGGCCGCCGAGATACATCTGGTCGGCCATCGCCGCACGCGGATCAGCGACGGCGCCGGCCAGCATCCGGTAGGCGAATGTCGTTGCGCCACCGTGTATCGGCCCATCGAATGCCCCGAGCCCCGCGCTCAGGACCGCGTACACGTTGCCGCGCGCACTGGCCGCCACGCGGGCCGCGACCGCGCCCGCCGACAGGTCGTGGTCGGCGAGCAACACCAGTGCGGCGTCGAGCACGCGGATCGTCTCGGCGGTGGCCGGCTCGGCGGTGAGACACGGCCACAGCCGTTGGGCCAGAGCGCCGTTCGACGACGCACCGCCGGGCGACAGCACGTCGACCGCGGCGGCGATGGTGGTGGCTGCGGCGGTGGTCACCGCGGACCGGGCCCGGTCGTGACGTTGCGCGTCGCGCGCACCCAAGACGTCGATGGTGAGCCGGATCAGGTCGAGCCCGCGGGCGTGCGGACCGGCGAGGGAAACGATCGAATCCCTTGCCGCCGAGTCGATTCGGGACAACGAATCCCAGTCGACCTCGTTGTCCCACAACATGTTCGCCACCTTCTCGAATGACACGGTCCGCGCAAGGTCGGCCGCGTCACACCCGCGGTAGTACAGGTGATCGTCCTGCAGCAGGGTCAGTTGTGTGCGAATACGTTCGACGACCCCCGCCGGCGCCCTACGCACCCGCCCCGACATCAACGCTTCCACCTCGTCGACGCCGAACACGCTCCCGTCGACTCCGTCGATGCGCACACTGGTCATCCGACCGCGACTGACGTAGGCGTACACAGTGGCCGTCTTGACCCCGAGCAGCTTCGCGACCTGCTCGGTGGTCAGGTAGTCGCGGCCATCGTGCCGGATCGGCTTCGGGAATCGGCGAGTGTGGGTCCGAGGCGCCATACATTGATGTAATCAACATTGACCCGATCGATCAATACTCGCATCGTGGCAGGTGAGGCGGCTCGACTCGCCGAACACGAACGGAGACCTACGATGAACCAACTGATCGCCCCCGAAGGCCTGGCGAATGTGGTCGTCGCCGACACCGAGATCGGCGACGTCCGCGGCGACGAGGGCTTCTACCACTACCGTGAGCATTCGGCGATCGACCTCGCGCGGACGCGATCATTCGAGGAGGTCTGGTACCTGTTCGTCCACGGCGCACTTCCCGATGCACATCAGCTCACGCAGTTCCGCACCACGACAGCGCAATTGCGTCCGCTCCCGGACGAGTTGGCCGGTCTGCTGCGCGCATCGGCCCTGCTCGGCGACGGCCGCGACACCCTCGCGGGTCTGCGGACGGTGTTGTCGGCGGCCGGTCCCGCACTCGGGGTCGCGCCCTTGTGGGAGAGCGATGCCGATTCCATCCGCCACGACTCGATGCGGGCGGCAGCGATGACACCGACAATCCTGGCTGCGCTGCACCGGATTCGCAGCGGCGAGGACCCGGTCGAACCCGACCCGGAGCTGCCGGTCGCCGCCAACTGGCTGTACCAGTTGACCGGACGCCGCGCCCCGGACGAGCACGTGCGGGCCGTCGAGCAGTATCTGATCGCCACGATCGATCACGGGTTCAACGCCTCCACGTTCACTGCCCGGGTCATCGCATCCACCGGTGCCGACGTCCACGCGGCCGTCTGTGGTGCGCTGGGCGCGTTCTCGGGTCCGCTGCACGGCGGGGCACCCGACCGGGCGTTGGATTCGCTCGACGAGATCGCCCGCCACGGTGACGCCACCGCCTGGGCGCGGGAACAGATCGCCGACCGCCGCCGCATCATGGGCTTCGGCCACGCGGTGTACCGCACGGTCGATCCGCGGTCGGAGTTGCTGCGCGAGATCGCCCTCGGCCTCGGCGGCCCCACCGTCGAACGAGCCGTCGAGGTGGAGCGTCAGGTGGTCGACGTCCTGCGTGAAGCGCACCCCGACCAACCCCGGTACGCCAACGTCGAGTTCTATGCGGGCGTCGTGATGGATGCCTGCGGGGTCCCCAGGTCCATGTTCACGCCCACCTTCGCCGTCAGCCGGGTGGTGGGTTGGTGCGCCAACATCGCCGAGCAGGCCCGCTCGCGCAAGATCATCCGGCCTCGCGCGCGGTATGTGGGTCCCGCGCCCCGCTGACCTGCGGCAGCTTTCGGTCACGCCTACATCTCGGTTCGGCTCGGGATCTGTGGACCTCGATCAACATCTGTAACACTGGCACCACAGTCGCCGGGTGTGTAGGGGGTCTCATGGTCAGCCGACATGTACTTGTCACCGGGCCGGTGGTCATGGCGCTCGCAGTGAGCGCCATCGCCGTCGGTCCGGCTGCGCCCGCGCACGCATCGATCTGCAGTGCCGTCGGATTCCACGGCGGCGACGTCGGCAGCACCGGCAGCAGTGGCTCCAGTGAGATCGGCCTCGGCAGTGCCGACTTCGGCAGTTACCGCGCGAACGGCAAGAAACCACAAGGACCGCTTGCCAGATTGCGGGGTGCCAGCACCGCCGTCGCGTGGGTCACCGGACCGCGCAGCCGCAACCGTACCGATCAGCGGTTCTCCATCACCGCCACCGACGTCGGGGTGCCGTGGGACAACGGGTCCGGTCAGGTGTTGATGGCCTTCGGCGACACGTGGGGTCGGTGCGCGGGGCAAATGGTGTGGCGCCACAACACCCTGCTGCGCAGCGACGCAGACGCGAACCTGGACAAGGGCATCACCTTCCCGGACGCCGTCCCCGGGTCAGTGCGGTCGGGAGCGTCGGTGACACCCCAGCATCCGACATTCGCCCAACCCATGTTCAACGCGATCGGGGTTCGCAACATCGAGGTCGGCAAGATCCCGACGGGCGGCATCGCGATCAACGGTGTCCAGTACCTGAGTTACATGTCCATCCGTCGGTGGCTTTCGCCCGGCCGGTGGGCAACCGGGTACTCGGCGATCGCAGTGTCGCGTGACAACGGACAGACCTGGGTCACCGACAATCGCACCATCCGGATGAACGCCGGTGTGACCATCCCCGGGGTTCGCCAGATCGCCGCCGGGCACGGGCGTTTCCAGATGGGCGCATTCCTGCGGTCGGGTGATTACGTCTATCAGTACGGCACTCCGAGTGGACGATTCGGCGCTGCCTTCGTCGCCCGGGTCCGTCCCGCCGACATTCTCGATCTGGGCCGCTATCAGTATTACCGCGGTGGCGGGACGTGGTCGGCGAATCCGGCCGCCGCGGCGCCCATCGTCGGACAGCCGGTCAGCGAGATGTCGGTGGCGTACAACACCTTTCTGAAGCGATTCGTGATGCTCACCGAACAGACCGGCAGCATCATGATGCGGACCTCGCCGACACCGGTGGGTCCGTGGAGCGGCCCGAAGGTGATCGTGCCGGCCGCTCAGACCAAGGGCCTGTACGCGCCCTACATCCATCCTCGTGCGACCGGACAGCAGCTGTATTTCGTGGCGTCCCGATGGGACGACTACAACGTGATGCTGATCCGCACCGATCTCGCGAAGGTCCGTTGACAACCGACGGCGACTCGACCGATCGCATGGCCGGGGTGGGGGCATCGGCGTAACGTCGAGCGTGTGGCACGTCCAGCACGCGGCACGTCACCAGTCAGTTCGGCATCCGCTCACGCTGAGGAGTGACCATGAATCAACCGGTTCCACCCCCGCCACCGCCCCCGGAACCCGTTCCGGCACCGGAACCCATCCCCGAGCCGCCACCCGAACCACCGATCCCGGTGCCCGAGCCGGAACCCATTCCCCAGCCCGGGCCGCCGGAACCGGAACCACCACCGCGACCGACGGTCATCTGACACCGAGCGTCTCACGCGGGACGCCGGTTCTGCGAACAGGAGTGTGATGTCGACTCGGGTGGTGCTGATCCGCGCGATCAACGTGGGAGGCGCGAAACTGCCGATGGCGGATCTGCGGACGATGGCCACCGAACTCGGCGCCACCGAGGTGAGCACCTACATCGCATCCGGCAATCTGATCTGTTGTCCACCCGGTGAACCCGGCGATTTCGACCGGGCGCTGGAGCAAGCGATCACCAAGCGTTTCGGCTATTTCCGCGAGGTCATCAGCAGGTCCCGGGACGAATTGGTGCGCGCCCTCGACGCCCATCCATTCGAGATCCTCGACGCCAAGTACTCCTACGTCTACTGCTTGGCGGGAAAGCCCGAACCCGACAAGGTGGATGCCTTCGCCGAACGTTCCTTCGGCTCCGACGAATTCCGCGTCATCGGCGACGACCTGCACATCCGTTATGCCGACGGTGCGGGCGTCTCCAAGCTCACCGCGCCGGTCATCGCCAAGGGACTCGGGGTGCAGGGCACCGGCCGCAACCTGAAGACCATCGGGCAACTGATCGAACTCGCCGACGACTGACCGGCGAGGCGCTATCCCGGTGCGCGCTCGGCTTGTTCGTGTTTGCGCAGCATCCGCACCCGCAACGCGTCGTAGATCGGCGGCGACCGCAACGCGGAGGCGACGACCACCGCCATCGCCCCCGACACCAGCATCGGGATGGTGACCGAGGTGACGGCCGTCATCTCGATGACCAGCACGAGCCCGGTGAACGGGGCGCGCACGATTGCCGCGAACAGGGTGGCCATCCCCACCAATGCGAAAGCGATGGTCAGATCCTCGTCGAGACCCGGCACGATCACCTGGGTGACCCGGCCGGCGACCAGCCCGACGAGCGCACCGAGTGCCAGGATCGGTGCGAAGATGCCGCCGGGGGTGCCAACCGAGTACGAGATCGGGCCGGCGATGAATCGCACCGCGACGTAGAGGATCACCACTGGTAGCGCGAACTGTTGTCCGGTGAGGATCAGTCCGGCCAGCGCCTCACCACCACCGCCGACGGTCGGGTCCGCGATGAGCAGCGACCCGACGACGGCGCCGACCACGCCCGCCTTCACCACTGCGGGTACGCGACTGATGATGTCGAAGAGGTCGAGGCAGGCGAGGATGAGGCGGTTGTAGAGCACCCCCATCAGACCCACCACCAGGCCGAAGACCACAAAGATCGGCACGGTGGTCAGCGGCGGCGACGACACCGACGCGACGTGCCGGAAGTCCGGTTCATCGCCGAGCACCAGCCGGCTGACACCGACACCGATGGCGACCGCGACCATGGTGACGATGCCCTCGCGGAGCCGGAATGTCTTGGTGACCTCTTCGAAGATGAAGAACACCGCACTGATCGGCGCGTTGAAGGCGACCGCCAGGCCCGTGCCGGACAGCACCGTCTGCAGCAGCCGGATCTCCTCGGCGGCCAATCGGGCCAGGCGGCCCGCGGCCGCACCGACCGCCGCGGCCATGTGAACGGTGGGTCCTTCTCGACCGAGCACCATGCCGGCGGCACCGATCGACAACACACCGCCGACGAAACGCGCCGGCACCACCGACAGTGGTGGCGGGTCGGCCTCGCCGCGGTCGACGGCCTCGACGTGCTGAATGCCGCTGCCGGCCGACAACGGTTGCCATCGCGCGATGCCGGCGGCGGCCGCTGCGGCGACACCGGCCACCGCCACCGGGATCAGCCACCCCCACCCCGGATGGGTGTGCGACCACTCGATGAGTTCGGCGCGCCAGTCGTCGACGAGGTCGAGGGTCCACCGAAAGGCTCCACCGAGGAAGCCGGCCACGGCGCCGGCACCGGCGGCCAGCAACAGGATGACCCACAACGTGCGACCGGTGAGGATGGCGTCGTCGACGCCGGCGTCACCGTCGACTTCCTCCTCGACGCTGTGCTCATGAGGTGGGTCGTCGGGCCGCCGATCGTCGTCGGGGGTCATCAAACGACTCCTGCCGCGCCGGTCATGCGCGCTCGAGCGCGGAGGTCACCTTCTCCATATCCGCGAGTTGGCTGTCCTCGGGCGCCTCCCACAGCTTCTTGGGCAGTTCTTCGAGGACTACCACCGCCGATTCGGCCGACGACAAGCGCGCGGTCTTCTCCTCGTCATCTGCGATATCGGAGGCGGCGATCAGTTTGTCGTCGAGACCGAACACCGCGTCGTCGAGGCGATCTCGCGCGGCGACGAGATCGGGGTAGTGCGGGATCGCCGGATTGGCGTGGACGTCGGCGATGGCGTAGCGAATTCGCCGATGCAGCAGCGCTTCCGTCGACGTCGCCGTGGTCCAGGATGCGGGCGCGCGGCCAGGCTTGCCCGGGACGAGGTCGGTGGACCGCGCGAACTTCTTGACCCTTTTGTCGGAGTCCCAGGCGAACCAGGCCGCGCCGACGAGTATGAACAGTGCCATCACGACGGTGATCGCGATGACCACGAAAGCAATCATGCCGCGCACCTCGCTCTCGGTGTCGTCAGCCCTTTCGGCGTGGTGTGCTCTGCCATTCTTCGAGACTATCCCCAGCAGGGCCGGCCGCGAGTTCCGGTCGCGAATCCGCCCGGTGCGGGGCACCGATGGCACTAGTGGGCGGCAGTCTCTCCGGCAGTATCTGTGCCGGTGTTGGTGGGTCGTCCGGCCACGAGGTCCTCCACGTCCAGCCCCCAGGCGCCGTAGCGGGAGTCGAATCTCTGGGCGCGACTGCGTGCGCGAGCCGTCTTGGCCGGCGAGTAGCGCCGCTGCGCCCAGCGCGATCCCGGCCGCGCCAGACGTATCGCGCCCACCCAGGCGACCGGCGGGATGAAGGCGCCGATCGCGGCCGTCGAGTACTTGCCTTTGGCCACGCATGCCAGCAGACAGATGAGATGTAGGACCAACGGGATCGAGAAGGCGATCGGTCCGATCCGAAAGGAATCGCCGGTGTCGACCTCGGTCAGCGGGTCGATGCCCAACACGGCCATTCCGAGTCCGGCGACAGTCAGGCACACCACCTGCACCGACAACTGGCCTTCGCGCGACCAGTACACATCTTCGAGGCGAAGGATGAGCGCGAACTCGTCGAGCACCAGCGATGTCCCGATCCCGATGGCCAGGGCACTGATCTCCGCGCCCGGGGATGCGCCGTCGGCGGCGACGGACGCGAACGCACCCACGACGGTGAGGATGATCCCCGGCACCGCGTGGTGGATGTGGACTCCACCGCGCACGTTGTTGCGGAACGGGCCACGGCCGGCGCGGATCAGCCGGGTGATGGTCCGGGTGACGAGGAAGGTCAGCGAGAACGCCAGGAACAGCAAGAACAGCGGAAGGTGACTACCGCTGGCCGCGCCCGCGATATCGAGATGCACGATGGTCGGCGCGGGCGATCAGGAAAACGCGGGTACCAGACCGGTACGGCGCTGTTCGATGAGGAGGCAGCGGTCCTCGACGTAGAGCAGTCCGGCGTCTTCGGCGATGGCACGTGCTTCTGCGGACGCGATACCGAGTTGCAGCCAGAGGGCGGTGGCGCCGGCCGCGACTGCCTGGCGGGCAACCTCAGGGGCGTCCTGCGACGGCCGGAACACATCGACCAGACCCACCTGTTCCGGGACATCGGCGAGAGTGCGGTACACCTTCTCACCCACGATCTCGTCCGCGTGCGGATTCACCGGGATGATGCGCCAGCCGTGCTGCTGCATGTACGCCGGCACATCGTTGGCGGCCTTCGCCGGATTGGCGCTGGCGCCGACCACGGTGATGGTGTCGTAGCGACTCAGAATCTGTTCGACTACCTCATCGGTTGTGCTCATACGTCGAGCTTAGTGGTGCTTAGGACCCGCGCAGGGCGATCGTGCGGGTATCGGGCAGGCTCGAGGTATGACGACATGGGAACTGCTCGCCGTGCTGCTCGCCGGTGTCGGCGCGGGCGCCATCAACGCGGTGGTCGGCAGCGGCACGCTGATCACCTTCCCCACCCTCGTCGCCTTCGGCGTGCCGCCGGTCACCGCGACGATGTCCAATGCGGTCGGACTCGTCGCCGGTGGGGTGTCCGGGACGTGGGGGTATCGCCGGGAGCTGGAGGGCCAGTGGAGCCAGTTGCGGTGGCAGATCCCGGCATCGTTCACCGGCGCGATTCTGGGCTGTTGGCTGCTGCTGCACTTGCCCGAGACGGTCTTCGAGTCGGTCGTCCCCGTGCTTCTCGTGGCCGCCCTGATCCTCGTGGTGGCCCAGCCATGGATTCAGAAGTGGGTCGGTCGACGTTCGGTCGGCCCCGGCCATCATCCGGCGCCGTTGAGCGGCCCACGCATCGCGACCATGGTGATCGCCACCTTCGCCGTCGGTGTGTATGGCGGCTACTTCACTGCAGCGCAAGGCATTCTGCTGATGGGCGTGCTGGGTGTGGTGGTTCCCGACCACCTACAGCGGATGAACGCCGCCAAGAACCTGCTGTCACTGGTGGTGAATATCGTTGCCGGCGTGGTCTACAGTCTCGTCGCGTTCGATCGAATCGATTGGGCGGCAGCCGCTGTCATCGCCATCGGATCGCTGATCGGTGGATTCATCGGCGCCCGTTACGGTCGACGCCTGTCCCCGCCTGTGCTGCGCGGCGTGATCGTCGTCGTCGGCCTCGTCGGCCTCTGGAGACTGCTCGCGTGAGCCGCCCCTGTGCGCACCTACCCCCAACCCTGAGGAGTGACCGAGCTTGCGAGGCCGCGCCCCTGTCTCCTGAGGAACGTCCGAGCCTGCGAGGCCGCGTCGCGAAGGGCCCACCCACGCAACCACACTCACCCACGAAGAGCTGTCACACCCCACCGCTATCCCGAACCCAACTTCACCGAACAAGTCCATCCACACCCACCCGCAACACGCCAAAGTTGTCAGACCCGCCCGATAGTCTGACAGCAGTTCGATTCCCCACCAGCGCTTCCCGAACACTAGAGAATCGGAGAGGACGCCCTAGCCATGAATCACGAAGAGTGCAGCGACGAACAAGCGATGCCCCCTGATCCCTGAGGAGCGTCCGAGCTTAAGAGGCCGCGTCACGAAGGGTCCACCCACGCAACCACACTCAGCCACGAAAAGTTGTCACACCCCGCCGCTATCCTGA
>NZ_JAZARS010000021.1:0-72471 GCF_036233855.1 Gordonia sp. Z-3 | reverse complement strand
GCACCCCGCTCGACGACGACGCCGAAACGATCCTCACCGCCATCAACGCCAGGCACTAAGGAGGTCCAACTCAGGTCAGGCGCGCGGCACCTCGTGCATCACCCGACGACGCATGTCGATCGGCAATCCGTCTGCGGGGGTCGGTCCGGTGCCGTAGGTCAGATCGAGTCGGTAATCGGCCGGGACGGACCACTCGAAACGCTGCAGCAGCTGGTGCATGATCGCCTTGACCTCCATGCCACCGAAGTAGAGGCCGATGCACTTGTGGGCGCCGCCACCGAACGGTGCCCACGCGAATCGATGGACCTTGTCCTCGCGGCGCTCTGGGGAGAACCGGTCCGGATCCCAGTGGGTCGGGTTGGGCCACCACTCCTCGCGCAGCATCGATGCCCACGGATGGATGCTGACCAGGGTGCCCTTGGGCACGTAGTGCCCGAGGATGTCGGTGTCGGCCACCGTCTTTCGGAACAACATGCCCACCGGCGCGTTGATGCGGAGCGTCTCCTTGAAGGCCAGGTCGAGGCTGGGCAGTTTGTCGAGGTCGTCGTAGTCGATGGTTGATTTGCCCAGCGCCAGCGATTCGTCGCGGAGTCGCTGCTGCCACTGCGGGTGGCGACCCAGGAAATAGGTCATCATCGACAAGGCGATGGTGCTGGTGTCGTGGGCGGCCATCATCACGAAGATCATGTGGTTGACGACGTCCTCGTCGCTGAACGAATTGCCGTCCTCGTCCTGGCTGTGGCAGAGCACGCTGAACAGGTCGTCGCCGTCACCGGCGCGACGAGCGGCGATCTCCGAACGGAAGTAGTGCTGCAACGCTTCTCGTCCACGCAGCCCCCGCGCCCAGGTCCAGTCGCGGACGTCCGCGCGCACCATTGCCTGTCCGCCGCGGACCGCGGCCTCGAAGGCGCTCTCGAGGCGATGCGTTTCGCTCTCGTTGAGTGACGCACCCATGAAGACTTCGGTGGCCAACGACAGAGTGAGGTCCTTGGTACGTGAGTACATGGGGAACCCGGCGCCCACGTCCCAGTTCGCCAGGGTCTTCTCGATGTGGGGTGTCATCATGTCGAGATATCCGTTGAGTCGAGGCCTGGTGAAGGCCTGCTGCAGGATTCGACGGTGATGCATGTGCTCCTCGAAATCCATCAACATGATGCCGCGACGGAAGAAGGGGCCGATCATCGGTTCCCAGCCCTGCTCGCTGGAAAATGCCTTCTCGCGGTTCATCCATCCGCATTCGATGGCCTCGGGGCCGATGAGCGTCACGATGTTCATGTTGAGCGAACCCGACCACGAAACCGGGCCGTACTTCTCGTACCGCTCCATCGCGCTCGCGAGCGGGTCGGCGAGCGCTTCGAGTGTGTTGCCGAGAAACGGCATGCCCGCATCACCCATCACCGGCTTGAGGCCCGAACCGGCCGGCGGTTCGGCCAGCGGCCGCGGCTTACTCGGGTAGGCCTTGCTGACCTTGCCCAGCGTCGACTGCATCGTCTTCTTCGCGTTCACTCCAGCGCTCCCGCCCATGTCATCGCCCCCGGTGCTCCGATCCCTCCGGACCGAGTAGCGCAGGAACGGAGCACCAAAGGAACGAATCGCTACAGATGTTTCAAAAGTAGTCTACGACGGGGATCCGGCGACGTCACCGAAATCTGCGAAGCACACCGAACTACTGCGTCGCGACGTAGTCGGCGAGGTGTGTGCCGGTCAGCGTTATCGGATCGGCGATCAAGTCGGCCGGGGTGCCCTCGAAGACGATCCGGCCGCCGTCATGACCCGCACCGGGGCCGAGATCGACGATCCAGTCGGCGTGCGCCATGACCGCCTGGTGGTGCTCGATCACGATGACCGACTTCCCGCCGTCGACCAGTCGATCGAGCAACTCGAGCAGCTGTTGCACGTCGGCCAGGTGCAGGCCGGTGGTGGGCTCGTCGAGGATGTAGATGTCGCCCTTGTCTCCCATCTGAGCGGCGAGCTTCAGCCGTTGCCGCTCGCCACCAGACAGTGTGGTGAGCGGTTGACCGATGGTGAGGTAGCCCAGCCCGACGTCCCGCAGCCGGACGAGGATCTTGTGCGCCGCCGGGATCTTGGCGTCGGCCGACCCGAAGAACTCCTCGGCCTGCGCCACGGACATGGTGAGGACCTCGCTGATGTCCTTACCGCCGAATGTGTACTCCAGCACGTCGGCGGAGAACCGTTTGCCCTCACACACCTCGCAGGGTGTGGCGACACCGGCCATCATCGCCAGGTCCGAGTAGATGACCCCTGCGCCGTTGCAGTTCGGGCAGGCACCTTCGGAGTTGGCGCTGAACAGTCCTGGTTTCACCCCGTTGGCCTTGGCGAACGCCTTGCGAATCGGATCGAGCAACCCCGTGTACGTGGCCGGGTTGCTGCGTCGCGACCCGCGGATGGCGCCTTGATCGATCGACACCACTCCGTCGCGAGTGGCCAGCGACCCGTCGATCAGCGAACTCTTGCCCGAGCCGGCCACCCCGGTCACCACAACCAGTACCCCGAGCGGGATGTCGACGTCGACGTCGCGCAGGTTGTGCATATCGGCGCCGCGAATCTCCAGGGCGCCGTCGGACGTCCGCACCGACTCCTTGATCCGGGCTCGGTCATCGAGGTGCCGGCCCGTTCGCGTGTCGGCCTGACGCAACTGCTCGACTGTCCCCTCGAAGACGATCTCGCCGCCGTCCCGTCCGGCGCCGGGACCGAGATCGACCACGTGGTCGGCGATCGCGATGGCCTCCGGTTTGTGTTCCACCACCAGCACGGTGTTGCCCTTGTCGCGCAATTGCCGGAGCAGGTCGTTCATCCGTGCGATGTCGTGCGGGTGCAGACCGATCGTCGGTTCGTCGAACACGTAGGTCACGTCGGTCAGCGAGGATCCCAGATGACGGATCAGCTTGGTGCGCTGTGCTTCTCCCCCGGATAGCGTGCCCGCCGGGCGTTCCAGGGACAGATAGCCCAGGCCGATGTCCACGAACGAGTCCAGCGTCTGGCTCAACGTACCGAGCAGGGGTTTCACCGAGGGTTCGTCGAGCTGACGCACCCATTCGGCGAGGTCGCTGATCTGCATGGCACACAGGTCGGCGATGCTCTTTCCGGCGATGGTGGAGCTGCGGGCCTCCGCGGTCAGCCGGGTCCCGTCACATTCGGGGCAGGTGGTGAAGGTGATCGCGCGATCAACGAAGGCACGGATGTGCGGCTGCATCGCCTCACGGTCTTTGGACAGGAACGACTTCTGGATCTGCGGGATGAGGCCGAGGTAGGTCAGATTGATCCCGTCCACCTTGATCTTGGTGGCCTCTTTGTAGAGCAGGTCGTCGAGTTGGCGCTTGGTGAACTTGCGGATCGGCTTGTCCGGATCGAACCAGCCACAACCCCGGAAGATGCGCCCGTACCAACCGTCCATGCTGTAGCCGGGGATGGTGAGTGCGCCTTCGTTGAGCGACTTGGAGTCGTCGTACAGCGCGGTCAGGTCGAAATCCGAGACAGAGCCCCGTCCCTCGCAGCGCGGACACATGCCGCCGGTGATCGAGAAGCTGCGGCGCTCCTTGACCTTTCGACCGGCCTTCTCGACCGTCACCGCGCCGGCCCCGCTGATGGACGCCACGTTGAACGAGAAGGCCTGCGGTGAGCCGATGTGCGGTGTGCCCAATCGGCTGAAAAGGATGCGCAGCATCGCGTTCGCATCGGTGGCGGTCCCGACAGTCGAACGCGGGTTGGCGCCCATTCGTTCCTGATCGACGATGATCGCGGTGGTCAGTCCCTCGAGGACGTCGACGTCGGGCCGCCCCAGATTCGGCATGAAACCCTGGACGAACGCGCTGTAGGTCTCGTTGATCATCCGTTGTGATTCGGCGGCGATCGTGCTGAAGACCAGCGAACTCTTCCCCGACCCGGAGACGCCGGTGAACACGGTCAGTCGACGCTTGGGGATCTCCAGGCTGACGTCTTTGAGGTTGTTCTCGCGCGCTCCGGTGACCCGGATCAGGTCGTGGGTGTCGGCGACGTGGGTGTCAGGCGACGTGGGTGTGGATCGTGACGTCGTGCTGGGGGCGCTCACAGGATCTCCATCTGGTCGGGTCGGCGCACGTGGTCAGGGCAACTCGTTGTGATGCACTGTCGGTCAGGGTCTCCGGTGGCGTCTGGTGGCTTGGCGTCGACAGGAGTTCGGCGACGGCATGCCCGGTTCGGTATCCACACATCTTCGTGGCGGCGGACTGTGGTCACTGCAGTTGGTCGATACGGATCAGGTTGCCCGCCGGATCGCGGAACGCGCAGTCGCGGACTCCGTACGGCTGATCGGTGGGTTCCTGCAGCACCTCGGCGCCGGCGGCCTCGAGCTTCTCGAACAGTCCGTCGAGGTCATCGGTGGCCAGGGTGACCGCGCCGAAGCTGCCCTTGGCGATGAGGTCGAGGATCACCCGCCGTTCGTCGTCGGTGATCCCGGGATCCGCGGCAGGTGGATGCAGCACGATCGAGGTCTGCGGTTGATCCGGTGGTCCTACGGTCAGCCACCGCATCCCCTCGTATCCGACGTCTTTGCGAACCTCGAATCCGAGGATGTCCCGATAGAACCCGAGGGCGGCGTCCGGGTCGGTCTGCGGCAGGAAGGTGTACTGGATGACGATGCTCATGGGACTCACGCTAGACGCGGAGAACGGCTCGCGGCTTCTCGATTCCTGACCGGTCTGGTGACCTGTTTGGCCAGACACGCCGGTATCCCCGCGGTGGATTCGGCCCCGCTCTCCCGTTCCCGGTAGACACTCGGGGGCACACCGACGAGTTCGGTGAATCGGGTACTGAACGTGCCCAGCGACGAACAGCCGACCGCGAAGCAGACGTCGGTCACGGTCAGATCGCCCCGCCGCAGCAGTGCCATGGCACGTTCGATGCGCCGTGTCATCAGGTACGAGTACGGGGACTCGCCGTAGACCCGTCGGAACTCGCGGCTGAGGTGTCCGGCGGACATGTGGGCGCCACGGGCCAATGCTTCGACGTTCAACGGCTCGGCGTAGTCGCGATCGATGCGATCGCGAACGCGTCGCAGCCGCGCGAGGTCGCGCAGGCGATCGGCTTCAGACGACTCGGACACGTTGTGATCGTGCCATGCCCACCGCCTGTTGCCCAGGTCGAACGAACCTCCGTCAGGGCAACCAGCGGCGGGTGGCCAGCTCACCCACGTCGTCGACCACTTCCACCGCTCCGGCCGCCGTCAACTCGGCTTCGGAGAAACCGCCGCTGCGGACCGCCACACACCTGGCGCCGAGCCGGTTGGCCGATTCGACATCCCACACTGTGTCGCCCACCACCACCGCGTCGGCGCCGCCGGCCCGCTGCAGTGCCGTCGCCAGAATGTCCGGCTCGGGCTTGGATCGGTCCACATCCTCCGACGAGGTGACCGCCGCGAACTCGTCGCCGGCCATGCCGAGCATCCGCAGCGCGGCCTCGGTGAACTCTTCGGCTCCGGACGAGGCAAGCGCCACCCGGTGGCCGGCCTGCTGTAGCTGATCGATCAACGCGCGGGCACCCGGAAACACCCTGACCTCGGGGAGCAATTGCCGATAGCGATCGGCCCAGTCCGCCCGCAACTCGTCGCCGAGCCGGTCCTCGACCTCGCGGCCGCAGACCTCGCCGACCAGGAGGTCACCGCCCATGCCGACGGTTCGATGCACCCGCCACCAATCCGGGGTCAGGTCGTGGGCTGCGAAAGCGCGTATCCAGGCCAGCGCATGAAAGTAGGTGGAATCAATGAGGGTGCCGTCGACGTCGAGCAGCACGGTGTCGGCGAGGGACTCATCGCGGTCGGGTGATTCGCGGTGTCCGGATGCGTTCGTCATGCTCTCCCCTGGGTTTGGATGTCGACTCGAGGTGTTACCCCGTCGGTACTGCAGGCAATCACGGAGGACGACTGATTCCTCCGATGCTCGACGAAGGAGCGCACCCCATGCCCACACGCTTCGGCTACACATTGATGACCGAGCAGGCCGGACCCAAAGAACTCGTCCGGTACGCGGTCGGCGCCGAGGAGGTGGGCTTCGACTTCGAGGTGTCCAGCGACCACTACTTCCCGTGGCTGTCGGCGCAGGGCCATGCGCCCTACGCGTGGAGTGTGCTCGGGGCGGTCGCACATGCGACCGAACGCGTGGACCTCATGACGTATGTCACCTGCCCCACCATTCGCTACCACCCCGCCGTCGTCGCGCAAAAGGCGGCCACCCTGCAGTTGCTCGCCGACGGGCGGTTCACCCTCGGCCTCGGAGCCGGTGAGAACCTCAACGAGCACGTCGTCGGGGAAGGCTGGCCGGCCGTCGCCGACCGTCAGGCGATGCTCGCCGAGGCGATCGAGATCATCCGCGCGTTGCACACCGGGGACCTCGTCGACTTCCGTGGCGACTACTTCCAGGTGGACGCCGCGCGCATCTGGGATCTGCCCGAGACGGTGCCGCTGGGCGTGGCCGTGTCCGGCGCGCAGGGTATCGAGGAGTTCGGTCCGCTCGCCGACCACCTGATTGCGGTCGAACCGAATCCGGGTCTTGTCGACACCTGGAACGCGACCGACGGCACCGGGACGATCGGCATCGACAGCCGCGCGATCGGTCAGATCCCCATCTGCTGGGATCGTGATCGCGATGCCGCGGTCGCCCGAGCCCACGATCAGTTCCGCTGGTTCAGCGGCGGGTGGGATGTCAACGCAGACCTGCGGACCACCGCCGGGTTCGCCGCGGCGACCCAATACGTTCGACCCGCGGATGTGGCCGAATCGATTCCGTGCGGGCCCGATCTCGACGCCGTCGTCGACGCCGTGCGACCTTTCTGGGAAGCGGGATTCACCGATATCGCACTTGTCCAGATCGGTGGCGAATCGCAAGCCGAGTTCCTCGAGACGGCCGCAAAACCGTTGCTGGACAAGCTCCGTTCCGCCGCGTCGGGAGGTGGGGCCCAGTAGTGTGATCACACGACGGCAAGCAAAGCGGTTCGATTGCAACATCATTCACACCCAATCCGTCGACGGGCCCGGCAACCCACGACCGCGCGACACGCGGCCGGGGTAGCATCGGCCAAGGACCTCAAACAGCTCGGGTCCACACAACTGCACAGCCCTTAGACGGATGAGACCTTCTCGGAGGCGATATGTCCGACGACAACACGTCGATCTACACAACCCGGGATTCCGGGGCACCGGCCGGCAGCGACGAGCATTCGCTGACCGTCGGCGCCGGTGGGCCCATCGTCCTGCACGATCACTATCTGATCGAGCAGATGGCACAGTTCAATCGTGAGCGCATCCCCGAACGCCAGCCCCACGCCAAGGGCAGCGGTGCGTTCGGCACATTCGAGACCACCGCGGACGTGTCGCAGTACACCTGCGCGGGGTTGTTCCAACCCGGTGTCAAGACCGAGATGGTGGCTCGCTTCTCCACCGTTGCCGGTGAACGCGGCAGCCCCGACACCTGGCGCGACCCTCGCGGATTCGCACTGAAGTTCTACACCGACGAAGGAATCTACGACATGGTCGGCAACAACACGCCGATCTTCTTCGTCAAGGACCCGATGAAGTTCCAGCACTTCATCCGCTCACAGAAGCGTCGCGCAGACAACAATCTGCGCGACCACGACATGCAGTGGGACTTCTGGACGCTGTCGCCGGAGTCGGCGCATCAGGTCACCTGGTTGATGGGTGACCGGGGTATACCCAAGACGTGGCGGCACATGAACGGTTATTCATCGCACACCTACCTGTGGGTCAACGCCGAAGGTGTGAAGCACTGGGTGAAGTACCACTTCATCTCCGATCAGGGTGTGGAGTTCTTCACGCAGCACGAAGGCGACCAGATGGCCGCGGCCGACACCGACTTCCACACACGGGATCTGTTCGAGTCGATCGCCGCGGGCGATCACCCAAGTTGGACCCTCAAGGTGCAGTTGATGCCGTATGAGGACGCCACCGGTTACCGGTTCAATCCCTTCGATCTGACCAAGGTGTGGCCGCACGGTGATTACCCACTGCACGAGGTGGGAAAGATGACGTTGCACACCAATCCCACCGACAACCACGCCCAGATCGAGCAGGTCGCGTTCGAGCCGAACAACGTGGTGCCGGGAATCGGCTTCAGCCCGGACCGGATGCTGCTGGGCCGGGTGTTCTCTTACGCCGACGCACATCGTGCGCGTCTCGGCGGCAACTACAAGGAGATCCCGGTCAATCGGCCGCGCAACGAGGTGCACAGCTACACCAAGGACGGCCACATGCGGATCACCCCCGTGTCCGATCCGGTGTATGCGCCGAACTCCAAGGGCGGGCCGGCCGCGAGCTACGCAGGCCAGGGCGAGCCGCAGTGGGCAGCGGACGGCGACATCGTCCGTAGTGCATATGTGGACCACCCCGAGGACGACGATTGGGGGCAGGCGGGCACGATGGTGCGCGAGGTGCTCGACGATGCGGCACGCGAACGCCTGGTCGACAACGTCGTGGGCCATCTGCTCAACGGTGTGTCCGAGCCGGTCCTGGCCCGGGCGTTCGAATACTGGTCCCGAATCGACCCCGACATCGGTGCTCGCATCAAGTCCGGCGTGACCGAAAAGAAGGACCAGCCCGACCCCAAGGTCGACGAGCAGGGCAACCCCGCCCGTAGCTCGATGCAGGCCAAGGTCTGACGGACTAGTCGAACGGGTGGTGTGGCAGCAGGCCACACCACCCGTTTCGTATCAGGAGGTCGCCCTCAGCGCCGTCATCACGCGGTGGGTCTTGGATTCCCGGAAATCCGCGATCGACAGGGCGCGCCGGGTCACCGTCGCGCGGATCGCTCGGTGCGCGGACATCGCGCGGACCTCGAACTGCGCTGCGGTCTCGCCAGGGTGCGGCTGCAGACGCACCGCGAGTTCGAGCAGGTCGACGTCGGCGACCGACCACCTCTCCACCTGAACCGAGCAACCGTCGAGGTCCACCTCGGGCCAGGTCTGGCAGGTCACCGGTCCCAGCGTTCCCAGATGGTCGATGGGTATCCCGCGCGGAGTACAGGTGACCACGAATTGTCGCTGCGCCGCGTCGAGGATGTGTGCCGGATCCGCGCCGTCGCGCAGCGCGGTCGCCACCGAGCCCGGCGGACGACGACTGATCGCCGCGGCCGCGACCTCTCGACGCTCCCCACACCAGTCCCGTTCGAGTCGATAGGAGAAATGTGTCTCCTCGAACGGGGCACGCCACCGTCCGACCAGACGATCGGTGTCGCATGGCCGCACCCCGACGGTGACGTCGTCCCGATCGCCGCTGCGCAGGCGGATCGTGAGACGACCGGCCAGCAGCGGGAGTGCACCCACATCGTCACGTGCCCGCGCCTCGGCGAACCACATGTCACGCCACAGCGGTGGCGAGTCGAGCAGATCCAGCGCCACCAGCGAATCGGTCACCGGGGACGCCACGTTCACCTTGATCTCGACGGGTGCGATCACCATTGCGCCTTTCTCCCAGCAGGCCGCGCGGCCGCGACCTCCTTCATCCTCGTCGGCGGTGTCGGTGACGACACGAGTACGTCGCTACCTGAGTGCGGCATCGATCCGCGGGCCGGGTGCGAGTACTTCGAGTAGTCGATTACTCGTGCCGTTCGGTCGACGTGCCCGCATACTCGGAACCGGACGAGTCGGAGGTGATCATGGTCGGGATGATTCGCTCGGTGCGCACATCCGCGCGTCGCACCGCGGGTGCGGAACCGACACCCCGTCGACGGAGCGCCACCGCTCGTGGACTCGCGCAGACTGCAGAACGTGTCGATCGCGTGGTCGGTTGGTCCCGATTGTGGTCGCCGGTCGGGCTCGCCGTGCTGGTGGGACTGCGCAGCCAGCTGCGCGCGTACAACCTCGTCGACACGGGCCGACCGGGCGCCCGGCTACCGGTCGGCACGCCGGACGAGCACCGGGCGCGGAGCGTGGACGGCACCTACAACGATCTCGGCGAGCCTCGTGCGGGTTCGGCCGGGAGCCGGTTCGGCCGCAACGTGCCGTTACCGCGCACCGCACCCGAGAACGCTGATGACATCTGCGAACCAAATCCCCGACTGGTCAGCCGAAGGCTGTTGACCCGTCGCGAGTTCCGGCCGGCCACCACGCTCAATCTGCTGGCAGCAGCCTGGATTCAGTTCGAGGTGCACGATTGGTTCAACCACGCGCCACAGGCCGGAAATCCGTGGCGCATCCGGCTACCCGACGGTGACGACTGGCCGCATGACCCGATGACATTCGCGCGTACCGCGGTCGACCCGACCGGACCAGACGATCAACCGCCCGTGTTCGCCTCGACGGTGTCGCATTGGTGGGACGGCTCGCAGATCTACGGTGAGACGGCCGACTACGCGGAGAGCATCCGCACCCACGACGGTGGGCGGATCGCGCTCGACGACGTCGGGTTGCCGCCCGTGGAGACCGAGGCACTGCTCGACCCGAATGGTCAGGCCGCCAATTTCTGGGTGGGTCTTGCCCTGTTGCACTCGTTGTTCTTGCGCGAGCACAACGCGATCGCCAACCGGTTGGCGTCCGCATACCCCGCCATGACCGATCAACAACTGTACGACACCGCCCGATTGGTGAACGCGGCGTCGATGGCCAAGATCCACACCGTGGACTGGACCCCGGCGATCATCGCGCATCCGACCACGGTTGCGGCGATGCGCGGCAACTGGTTCGGACTTCTCGGCGAACGGATGTCGGGACGCATCGCACGTTTCACCGACAACGAGATCCTCTCCGGCATCCCCGGCTCGGCGACCGCCGACAACGGCGTGCCGTTTTCCCTCACCGAGGAGTTCGTCGCCGTCTACCGCATGCATCCGCTGCTACCCGACACGGTGGCGTTCCGCAGTGGACTCGACGACCGCGTCGTGGCGCGGCACGCGATGGCCGATCTGCTCGCCGCGGACGTACGACGACATCTGACGTCGAACACCGCCGCCGATCTGCTCTACTCGTTCGGGCGCGCACACCCGGGTGAACTGTCGTTGCACAACTTCCCACGTTCCCTGCAGAACCTGGCACGACCCGACGGGACGCCGATCGACCTCGCCACCGTGGACATCATGCGGGTCCGCGAACGCGGAGTGCCGCGTTACAACGATTTTCGCCGCGCTCTGCGGATGGCACCGGTGACGACGTTCCGTGAACTGACCGGTGACGACGCGACCGCCACCGAATTGGCGGAGATCTACGGCGACATCGAGCGGCTGGATCTGATGATCGGGCTCTACGCCGAAGCCAAGCCGCCCGGATTCGGCTTCAGCGACACCGCCTTCCGGATCTTCATCCTGATGGCTTCGCGCCGCCTGTCCTGTGATCGCTTCTTCACCAGCGATTTCCGCCCCGAGGTGTACACCGAGGTCGGTATGGCATGGGTCCGGAAATCGTCGATGCGCTCGGTCCTGCTGCGTCATCATCCGATCCTGACACCTGCGTTGCGCTCAGTTGCCAATCCATTCGCCCCCTGGAGATCCGCAGCGGCATCGAGAGAGGACCGATCCCCATGACCGACATCGTCTCCGGCGGCCGGACGTATGTGCGTTTCCACGAGGACATCGAATCCCCGCGGGCCGATGAGCCCGACGACATCGAGAAGATCGTGCGCGTGCTGCGCGCGAACAACGAGCGCGCATATCGCGTGTACAAGCGAGGGTTGCGCGACGCGCACGCGAAGGGTCACGGCATCCTGCGCGGCACACTGGAGGTACTCGACGAACTGGACCCGGAGCTCGCGCAGGGAATGTTCGCCGCGCCTGGGACCTACTCGGTGATCGCACGACTGTCGAGCACGTCCGGGGCGATCCGCAGCGACCAACTGCGTGGAGTTCGGGGACTCGGCATCAAGGTGATCGGCGTATCGGGGCCGCGCGCGCTCCCCGACGACACCGCGCGGACCCAGGACTTCATCATGGTCACCCATCGCGAATTCCTGTTCGCCGACGCGCACGCCTACAGCCGCAGTGGGATGTGGACGGCGTGGGCACTGGCCCGGCTGTCCGATCCGGCACTGCGACTCGGCAGTGAGGCACTCGACGCGCTGAACAAGCACGTGTTGCCCCGGTTCGGGCGCAGGCTGCCCGACAACCTGGCGGTGTTCGTGCAACCGAACACCCATATCCTCGGTGACACCTTCCACACGTCGGCGCCGCTGCGCCATGGTGACCACATCGCCAAGATGCGTCTGATCCCACGGTCACCGGAGGTGCGTGCGCTCGCGGGTGCGTCGATGCCGCCCAACGGTGAGGTCAATGCCTTCGCCGAGTCGGTGATCGACTTCTTCGCCTGCCACGGGGCCGAATACGAACTACAAGTGCAGTTGTGCACAGACCTGGCGGAGATGCCAATCGAGGATGCGACAAAGGAATGGGACGCCGCGCGCTCGCCGTATCGTACCGTCGCGCTCCTCCGATATCCCGTGCAGGACACCTATACCCCGCAGCGCCGGGCGTTCGGCGACGAGGTGCTGTCGTTCAACTCGTGGCGGGGTCTCGACGCACACCGCCCGCTCGGATCGATCAACCGGCTCAAGCGGCGTGTGTACGACGCGTCGAGTCAGTATCGTCATCGCGTCAATCACGCCCCGATGCTCGAACCCGCCGACGAATCGGAGCTGCCGATCTGACCAGCCGGTGACCGACCGCCGACGACGCCGTGACCCGACGACCAACACCTGGCGACCGATCCGTGTCCCGATCTGTCGTGCCGGGTCACAACCAGTCGTGCGGCGCTTCCGCGTTCATCACAGTGGTCGTTCACGACGCCGCAGCGGCGCGCGGCACCTATACTCAGGACGCATGGACGGCGGTTGGCAGCTGCTCGGCCGGCCCTCCGAACATCAGGCGATCCTTTCCGCCCTGACCGACGGGGGAAGCGGCGTCATGCTGGTCGGACCCCCTGGGGTCGGCAAGACGACATCGGCACGAACGGTGACCGATTCGCTGCGTGCCCCGGTGCACTGGGCAGCCTGCACGGAGTCCTCCCGGGCGATTCCACTGGGTGCTTTTGCGCCGTGGGTCCGTCTGTCGCCGAGCACCTCCCGCGATCCGATCGCCGCACTCGTGTCGGCGCGAGAGGCATTGATCGCCGAGCCGAACACCGTGATCGGCGTCGACGATGCTCACCTGCTCGACCAGCTCTCGGCAACGCTGCTACACCAGATCACCATCGAACACGCGGCTCGTGTGGTGGCCACCGCCCGCAGCCGCGAGACCGTCCCCGACGCCATCACGACGCTGTGGAAGGACGGGTATCTCACCCGGATCGAGCTCGACCCGCTGACCAAGGACCAGTGCACCGAGCTGGTCGAGAAGGTGCTCGGCGGAACTCTCGAAGGTCTCAGCGCCGACGTGATCTGGGAATCGTCGGGTGGTAATCCCCTCTTCCTGCGAAACATGGTGGAGGGTGCGCTGGCGGCCGGAAACCTCACGGAGAACAACGAAGTCTGGCAGCTTCGTGGCCCCACCGCCGTGCCGTCGGGACTCGTGGCATTGATCGACGAGCGACTCGATCGGGCCGGTGACGCCGTGGTGGATGCGTTGAAGTTGCTCGCATTGTACGAACCACTCGATCTCGACACGCTGGTCGAACTCGCCGGCGAGGGTGCGGTGGATGCCGCGGAGGTCCGCGGGTTGATCCGCATCACCCGTGACGGTGACACGGTCAACGCCCGCTTCAGTCACCCGGTCTACGGCGACGTGATCCGTCGTCGAGTCGGCACCGTCGCTGGGCGGACCCTGCGTTCACGGATCGTGGCGGTCCTGCGTGATCGTCCGATCACCTCGGCCGCCGAGCGGATCCGGCTCGCCCGGCTCTGCGTCGATGGTGATCAGGAGATCGAGCCCAAGCTGTTGATCTCGGCCGCCAAAGATGCGGTGGCACTGACCAATCTCCCGCTCGGTGAACAGCTGGCCCGCGCCGCCCACGAACGCGGCGGCGGTGTCGCAGCAGCCGAACTGTTGTCGCGGGCACTGCTGTGGCAGGGTCGGATCGCCGAATCCGATGAAGTGCTGGCCGGCTACGACCCGGACGATCTCGACGAACTGCAGTTGGTGCAGTGGGGCGTTCCGCGGATGAGCCGGCTGTTCTGGTCGATCGGCGACGTTGCGCAGAGTGGCCGGCTGTTGCAGCTGATGCGTGACAGGGTGGGCCATCGGGCGCTGCGCTTGGTCGTCGATGCGGCCGGCGCTGCCATGGCGGTACACGAAAACCGCATCGACGAGGGCATCGAGGCGGCCGAGAAGGTTCTCGCAGACGCCGAATCACCCTCTCAGGCAATAGACTTTGCGGCATTCGGCGCAGGTTTGGCGATGCCGGTCGCCGGTCGTGGACTGGATTTCGAGCCGATCGCGGCGCAATGCCGTCCGGAGCAGAAGGCCACCGACGGCATGATCAAGGTGATGATCCGCTACGGCGATGTGCTCGCGCTGGCGACTGTCGGTGACCTCGATGCGGCCGACCGCCGCGCCGTAGAGTACGCCGAGTTCTCGTCGTCCGGCCAGTTCGTCGGCTGGGCGATCGCCAAGATCATGGCGGGTCTCGTCGCGACCCACCGCGGTGCCTTCCGCACTGCGGCGACGGCGATCGAGCAGGCACTGGCGGCGCTCAACGCCGAGACATCCCTGCCGTGGCAGCTGCCCGCGCGGCTGATCCTGGTCCGGGCCTACGCTGCGCTCGGTGAGGTGGCGAAGGCGCAGCAGGTGATCGACGACGCGGAGGAACACTCCGGACCGCACCTGCGCCTTCACGAACCGCAACGCACGATCTCGCGTGCCTGGATCGCGGCATCGACCGGGAGCCCTCGGGAGGCGATCGAGTTGTGTGGTGAGGCTGCGGACTCGGCCCAGAGCTCGGGGCAGTATGCGGTAGCCGCCGAGGCGTTGCACCATGCGGCTCGGTTCGGCGACCGGCAGATCGCGCAGCGTCTCACCGACGTCGGCCGGTTGGTCCAGGGTCCGGTGGTCGGCCTCTATGTGCAGCATGCGGCCGCGGTCGCGAATGCGGACCCGGCCGCGCTCTGCGTGGTAAGTGGGCGGTTTGAACAGATCGGTCTGATGCTCTCGGCCGCCGATGCGGCCGCGCAGGCGGTTCCGTTGTACGACCGGGCCGGACGACGACGCGAGTGTGCCGAGGCGACCGCGCGCTCCGCACGGCTGGCCGCACGCTGCGACTCGGCGACGACACCGGCCATCCGTGCTGCCGCGCGGCCGCTGCCGGTCACCGCGCGGGAGCGGGAGATCACCGCGCTGGTGGCGCAGGGGCTCAGCAACCGAGAGATCGCCGAGCGCCTCACCGTGTCGATCCGAACCGTGGAGGGGCACATCTACCGCGCCTGCATCAAACTCGACGTCGCGGATCGGGACGCCTTGGCCCGCATCGTGTGGAATTAGGGTTCTTCGCGACGCCGCTGGGCAGGCACCGGGGCTCCTCACCGAACCGGCGGCCGCTCGCGTCACGAGCCAGTGGGTTACGCATCAGGCGGCTCGCGGGACACTAGGCTGGCACACCGTGACAGAGTCCGTGGACGTCGTGGTGGTGGGTGCAGGTGTGATCGGTCTAGCCGTGGCGCGCCGGCTTGCCCGGGACGGTCTCAGCGTGGTGGTCCTCGAGCGTGAGGACGCGATCGGCACCCAGACCAGTTCCCGCAACTCCGAGATCATCCACGCCGGGATCTACTATCCGTCGGGCAGCCTGAAGGCACGGATGTGCGTGGCCGGCCGCGAACTCCTGTATCGCTACTGCGCCGATCACGATGTCGCGCACCGTCGGACCGGCAAACTGATCGTCGCCACCGACACCGATCAGCTCGCCGCACTCGACGGTATCGCCCAGCGTGCGCGCGAGAACGGCGTCGACGATCTGCGACGGATCGGTCGGACCGAACTGGCGGAGATGGAGCCCGAAGTGAGCGGCGTGGCTGCGTTGTGGTCGCCGTCGACCGGAATCGTCGACGCCCATGGTCTGATGGGTGCGCTTCGCCGCGACGCCGAGCAGGCAGGGGCGGTGATCTCCTTGCGCAGCGACGTGACAGGGGGCCGCGTTCAACCGGATGGTCGGATCGAACTCACGGTCCGCGACATCGGTGCCATCGTCTGCGCGACGGTGGTCAACTGCGCGGGTCTGGGCGCCTGGGGGCTCGCGCGATCGCTGACCGGGTTCCCGGCCGAGCGGGTGCCGCTCCGGCACCTCGCCAAGGGGAGCTACTTCGGCTTGCGAGCCGGTCGAGCACCATTCGAGCGGTTGATCTATCCGGTGCCGGTGGACGGTGGCCTCGGCGTCCATCTGACCGTCGACCTCGACGGCATCGCACGTTTCGGTCCCGATGTGGAATGGGTCGCCCACGCTGAGCATGTCGTCGATCCGGCCCGGGCCGATGCGTTCTACGCCGCCATCCGCCGCTACTGGCCCGGATTGCCCGACGACGCCCTGCAGCCGGACTTCGCCGGCGTCCGACCGAAGCTGACCGGCCCGGGAGAACCGGCCGCCGACTTCCTGGTGCAGGGGCCCACCGACCATGGCGTCGCCGGCGTCGTCAACCTGTTCGGCATCGAGAGTCCGGGCCTGACGTCCTGTCTGGCGCTGGCTGCCCATGTTGCCGCGACGATCGACCGTGACCGGCTACGGTGAACTGCACGGAGCCGTCGCGACGGCGGTCTGATGTGGGGAGCAGCATGAAACTCGGGTTACAGCTGGGATATTGGGGTGCACAGCCGGCAACGAACCATGCCGAGCTGGTCCGGGCGGCCGAGGCCGCCGGATTCGACGCCGTCTTCACCGCCGAGGCGTGGGGATCGGATGCCTATACCCCCTTGGCGTGGTGGGGATCGTCAACCGAACGCGTCCGGCTCGGCACGTCGGTGCTGCAGCTGTCGGCACGTACCCCGACCGCGTGCGCGATGGCCGCACTCACCCTCGACCACCTGTCCGGTGGCCGCCACATCGTCGGGCTCGGTGTGTCGGGTCCGCAGGTTGTCGAAGGTTGGTACGGTCAACGATTCGCCAAGCCGCTCGCGCGAACCCGTGAGTACATCGACATCATGCGGCAGGTGTGGGCCCGCGAGGCGCCGGTCACCAGCACGGGCCCACACTATCGGTTGCCGCTGACCGGGGACGACGCCACCGGACTGGGTAAACCACTCAAGCCGATCACGCACCCGCTGCGTGCCGACATCCCGGTGATGCTGGGCGCCGAAGGCCCCAAGAACATCGCCCTGGCAGCCGAGATCGCCGACGGCTGGCTGCCGCTGTTCTACACGCCCCGACTCGCCGACACCTACAACGAGTGGCTTGATGAGGGATTCGCACGGCCGGGGGCCTGGCGCACGCGCGCCGACTTCGAGATCTGCGCCACCGCCCAGATCGTCATCACCGACGACCGGGCCGCCACCTACGAGGCGATCAAACCGTTCCTCGCGCTCTACATGGGCGGGATGGGCAGCGAGGACACGAATTTCCACGCCGAGGTGTATCGGCGGATGGGCTACGCCGACGTCGTCGACGAGGTGACCGCGTTGTTCCGCAGCAACCGCAAAGACGAGGCCGCACAGGTGATACCCGACGAAGTCGTGGCCGATTCGGCCATCGTCGGTGACATCGAACACGTGCGGTCGGAGGTCAAGCGGTGGGAGGCCGCCGGCGTCACCATGATGCTGGTGTCGCCCGGCAGCGTGCCCGAGATCGAGCAACTGGCGACGCTCATCTGAGCAGCCAGATGTCGCGCCAATCGCCGTCGGGTCGGGTCACCGCACTCGTCCGGGTCACATTCGCCTACCTGCTCGCCATCGCGGTCGCGGTGCTGTGGTTGCTGTGGGGACCCGCGACCGGTGTGTTGTGGCTCGATACGTTGATCGCCGACCTGCTGGCCACGGTCGTCATCTTCGGTTTCAGCCGGGTCCACCACAACAGCAGCTTCTACGACGCGTACTGGAGCGTGATCCCGCCGCTGCTGCTCGGGTACTGGTGGTGGCAGTCAGACCTCGGCGTCGACGATCTCCGCACCTGGCTGTTGTTCATCGTGGTTGCGGTGTGGGCGGTCCGCTTGACCGCGAACTGGGTCGGTACGTTCCCCGGTCTGCACCACGAAGATTGGCGCTACGCACAGCTGCGCGCCGACGCCGGTCGATGGGAGCTGCCGGTGGACCTGTTCGCCATCCATGTGATCCCGACCCTGCAGGTGTTCGCCGGGATGGTGCCGGCCTATGTTGCAGTCACCCACCCGGCCCAGGGCCCGACCTGGTTGGTCGTCGTGGCGTTCCTGGTGGGGTTGTCGGCTGTCGGACTCGAGACGATCGCCGATGGGCAGCTGCGCCGGTTCGTCCGGTCCGCTCGCGACGGCGATGTGATGGATCGTGGCGTCTGGGGATGGTCGCGCCACCCGAACTATTTCGGTGAGTTCTCGTTCTGGTTCTCGCTCGCGCTGTTCGGGGTGGCGGCGTCTCCGGCGGACGCCTGGTGGCTGTTCATCGGCGCCGCGGTAATGCTCGCTCTGTTCGAGGGCGCGAGCATCCCGATGATGGAGCAGCGCAGCCTCGCCCGACGACCCGGCTACCAGTCGGTGATCGACCGGGTACCGCGGTTCGTGCCGCGGCCACCGCGCGCGGGCGGTGCCGTGCGGACTCGCCGATGAGCGCGCACCGACGGCGACCGCGGGTCGTGATCGCCGGCATGGGTGACAGCGGGTTGCTCACCGCGCTCCATCTGGCGCGTGGCAGATCGCCGGTTCCGTTGTCTCGGTCCGGTTCTCGGGCGGCTATCGACATCGTCGGGATCTCGTCGAAACCCGGGCTGCTCAGCGGACAGGAACTGGGCACCCGGATTTCGCGACCCGACGTGTGGAGCCGCGATTATTGGATCGGGTTCGACCGCTTTCGCGGACTCGACCGGGTGCGGACCGTGCACGGCACACTCGTCGGTCTCGACACCGGTCAGCGGCGGGTGGAGGTTGTGCGCAGCGACTGCTCGACCGTCGCCGAACCCTACGACGTGCTGGTGATCTCCACTGGGGTGCGCAACGGCTTCTGGCGGCAGCCGACGCTGCAGACCGCGGCCGACATCGCCGACGACCTCAGGCGGACACATGCACGTCTGCGCGCTGCGACGAGCATTGCGGTGATCGGCGGTGGGGCGGCCGCGATCAGCAGTGCGGCCAACGTGGCCGCGGTATGGCCCAACAAGAACGTGCACCTGTACTTTCCGGGCTCCCGGGCGTTACCCGGTCATCATCCGCGGGTGTGGCAACAGGTGCGGGCCCGACTCGAGGGCTATGGTGTCGAGCTGCACCCGGGGCATCGCGCCCGACTTCCCGCCGGCTCCGGGATCGACCACATCGGTACCGGACCCGTTCACTGGAGCACCGGTCAGCCATCGGCACATGCCGACGCCGTTGTCTGGGCGGTCGGAGCGGTGCGTCCGAACACCGAGTGGCTGCCCGCCGATCTGCTGGATGAACACGGGTTCGTCCGCGTCGACGACGATCTCGGCGTGACCGGGCACGAGCGCATCTTCGCGCTCGGCGATGTGGCGGCGACCGATCCCCTGCGCAACTCGGCACGTAACCGGGCCGACCGACTGGTCGCACACAATGTGCGCGCCACACTGCGCGGCGGCCACCGGCGCCGTTATCGTCCTCGACAGCATCGCTGGGGGTCGGTTCTCGGTGTCCAGCGCGACGGACTGGAGATCTTCACCCCCGATGGTCGAGGGTTCCGGCTGCCCGCATGGTCGATCGACACCGTCCTGCAGCCTTGGATCGTCCGCCGCGGAATCTATCGCGGGGTGCGCGATCAGGAGTGGGAAGTCTAGGACGTCTGCGCTTCCCGCAGAGTGGCCAGCCAGGTGTGCACCAGCGGGACGACGCTGGCCCCTTCCCCACTGGCGGCGGCGACTCGCTTCATCGACCCCGAACGGATGTCGCCGGCCGCGAACAGGCCGGGTTCGCTGGTGGTCAGTTCGGCAGGCGGAACGTCGCCAGGCCACCGCTGCCGGGGTACGTCGCGGCCGGTCAACACGAACCCGTCATCGTCACGCTCCACCACCTCGGGCAGCCAGTCGCAATGTGGGGAGGCACCCAGCAGCAGGAACAGTCCACCGGCCGCGCAGCGTTGCTCGCGTCCGGTGCGATTGTCGCGCAACATCACCCACTCCAGCCTGCCGGAACCACCACCGTCGACGACCTCGCTTGACCCGCGCACGGTGATGCGTGGATTGAATGCGATCTCCCCGACGAGGTAGTCCGACATCGTCGAACTCAGATCCGGACGCCGCACCACGATTGTGACCGAGCGCGCATGGCGCGCCAGGTGGATGGCTGCCTGACCGGCGGAGTTGCCGCCGCCGACCACGAAGACATCCTGCCCGTCCATCTCGCGTGCGGCGCTCATCGCGGCGCCGTAATGGACGCCGACACCGACGAGTTCCTCCAACGCGGCCACGCCGAGGCGTCGATAGGCGACGCCCGTACTGATGAGGACCGACCGAGCGCATACCTCGCCGCCGTCGGTCACGAGACGATAGGGCGCCAGCGCCTCCTCGATCAGCAGACGCTGCACCGGCCACCCGGTCAGGAACCGCGCGCCGAAACGCAGCGCCTGCGTCCGTGCCCGCTGCGCGAGTCGCATCCCGGAGATCCCGCGCGGGAACCCGAGATAGTTGCGGATCATCGAGCTGGTACCTGCCTGCCCGCCCACCGCCTCCGACTCGATGACGACCGTCCGCAATCCCTCGGAGGCGGCGTACACGGCGGCTGCGAGACCGGCCGGCCCGGCCCCCACCACGGCGAGGTCGACAACGGTGTCAACCGAGATGTCGGAGGGTCGGCCGTAGAGCAGCACCGCGACGTCACGGACCGACGTCGGCGCGATGACCGAGGTGGTGTCACCGCGCAGTGAATGGACCAGGGTGTCGGGAACGGGTGTGCGCGAATCGGTCCGGCTGAACAAGTCGATGGTGGCGCGGCCCTCCGGACTGTCCGGCATGTGCGTGCGGTACGGCATCCCCATCCGGTCGAGGAAGTCTCGGATGGACATGGTGAGCGCCGTGAGTTCGGTGCTGACGATCCGGATGACCTCCACTTCCGGTGCGGCGACCGTTGCTCCCCAGTCGGAGAGCAGTTCGGTGATGGCGTAGTGAAATTCTTCGTCGCGCGGGCCGCGCGGGATCAACAGAAATGTGTCGAACTTGCCCTTTTGCAGTGCGGGCCGCAGAGTCTCGGATCGCTCCATGAACACCGACCAGTGGATGCCTACCACTCGACGTGCGGTCGGCACGATACTCCGGAAGGTCGCGAGTGCCTCGAGCAGGTTCATGTCGGGCAATTCAGACTCGACCACGATCATCGCGATGTGCCGCCCGTCGCTACGCAGCCTGCTCAGCTGGGTGATCGCCTCGATTGCCGATGCCGCACAGGTGATGTCGTAGTCACGACGGTAGCGGTCGAATTCGCCCATGAGGGTCGCGGCATGGCCGGAGGCCACCACGACGATCGATGGCGCACGTGAGTTGTCCGCAGCTGGCGTGGTCACCGAACCAGTCTCCCACCGACGGGGCGGTCAGGTCGGGCCGATCACCACGGTGCGGGTGGCCAGTGCGCGATCGCGGACGGTGAACAACCGCGTGCCGGGTTTCTGACCGATCCGGATCTCACTGATCGCCATGCCCACCGAGGTCAACCGGTCGTGGGTCACCGCGATATCGGGGGCAGACCACGCGAGGCCCCACAATCGGCACGTGGGCCCGTGGGCCGGATCGGCTCCGACCACGACCTCGACGACGAGATCGGCGGCGCGAAAGAACAGTTGGCGAGTATCGCCGCCGATGTGGCGATCCAGGCGGAAGTCGAGGTCAAGGGTGGCGCCGAAAAGCGCGAGCGCATGATCACGAGTCGGTGCTGTGAAGACGAGATGATCGAGCTTGGGGATGTCGGCATCCGGCCACAGCGGTAGGTCGATCCGATCGGTCACGTCGACGGGTTCGTCAGGGTCCAGGCCTCGGCGCTTGGTCAGTCGCTGCGCGTCGGCGAGATCGTCGACGCCGAAGCTCACCCGGTGTCCTGCTGCCCCATGTCCGTGAACCCGCAGCGATCCGTTACCGAACCCGAACGCCCCGTCCGTGGACCCACGACCCAACAGGGACGTGTACACGGCGTGGGTCGCAGCGACGTCCGGTGACATAAGGTCGACGTCGACGCCGGTCGGCGGTGCTCCGTTCACGGCCGCAGCTTACTGGTGATGTGCCATGCGCCGCAGACACATCGGTAGCACCGCAGCGTCGGCCCGGAGCCGGTGTGGCGGCGGACGGCAACGATGCTCTCGCGGGCGAGTACGTCGGAGGCAAAGGCCACCTTGTCCGGGGTGGGGCACGTTCGCGGTGGGGCCGCTTTCGAGACGCCGGCGCGCCGACGCTTGCGAGCCGGAGTCGCGGCGGTTCGAGCTTCGATGGCGCGATAGAAGTTCTCGAGTTCGGCGTCGGTGAACGACGAGGACTCGGGCTGCCGGCCGTTGATGTCCTGCGGTTTCGACGGTTCGGGTCGCACTGGACGACCCGAACGGCGCTCGTCGGTGCGCTGCTCGATCTCACGATAGAACGCCTCGAGATCGTCGTCGGAGAACGGCACCCCACGAGTTTAGTGCGCCGCGCGCGCAGATCACCGTGTCAACTGATCACCGCCGCCCGGCCCATGGCTGCCGGTCGAGGCGATCCCGCATGTTGGCTCAGCCGGCGGCTCTCGCCACCTTGTAGGCCGCTCCGGCACCTTCCCGCTGCTTCATCTTCACGATCGCGTCGTGGTGACGTCGCGCGTGGTAGGCCAGCGGGAAGTAGGTCAACCGCTCGGGCAGTACGCGATAGGCGGCGCGAATCGCCGCGTGGATGCGCTCGAGTTCGCGCTGTTCGCCGTCGGTCCAGGTGACACCGAGGATCTCTCGGATGCGTGGGTCCATCACGCCGATGGTGGTCAGATAGTTCAACTTCTGGGCGGGCACCGAGGCATAGCGTGCGATGGTGTTGGCGAACCGGACCAACGGTGCGGGGACCGTGCCGTCGAGCCGCGGCGCCGTCTGCATCTGGCGGACCAGTTCCACCGCCGTCGGGTGGGCGACCAACACGTTGTCGATCATGTTGTCGAAGTAGGGGGTGAACTCCTCGATCGTCTGCGGGAACCCCTTCATGGGCACCTGCACGATCTTCGCGATCCGGACGTTGTCGCGGTACACCTCCTCCTCTTCGACCGGGGTGAACTCGCGACCGAGGACAAGCGGTGCTGCCGTCACCGACGTCGGAAAGGCAGTGGCGATGACCCACTGATAGGCCTCGGGGTTGAGCGCGCTGATGTGCTTGCCCTCCGCGTTGCGCATCTGTAGCGGCTGATGCATGCGCCGCAGCCGTTTGCCCTCCTCGATGGCCTCCTGCCCGCCATACACCCAACGCATGACCGAGTCGATCGACCGGATGGCCCTACCCATCGGGTCTGTGCGGTACACCGAGTACTTGCCGACGACGTCGCCGATGACCGGATGCATCACCTGCATCACGAACGCCGCACCGTTGACCGGCAGGAACGTGTAGCGGCCAACGAGTTCGGCGGTCAGTGAATCGGGAGAAATGAGTTCGATCTCGTCATCGCCGTGCGATATCACCGGTTCGTCGGCCAGCATCGGGGACGGTTGGGTGATTGTCATGTCGGACCTCCACGCGTTCTGACTCGTCTCAACGAGCGACCTCATTCTGAGGACTTATGTAGTCAGATTAACGTGTGAGCTCGCCCACGTCGACACCTTTGCGAAAAAGGTTGCGCGTTACTCGGTCAAGTCAGCGGGCCATCCAGCGCCGTCGTCGGATGACACCGCGCATCCGACGCAGCTCTCCGGAGGTCAACGTCGCGGGCGGATCGTCGGCGACGATGCGGTCGACCTCATCGAAGAACTCCCTATCGGTGAGTCCGAACTGTTCGGCGATGGCGCTCGACGAGCCACCGCCGAGTTGATACCAGTGCTTCTCGAAGTCGATCATTTTCTGCTGCTTGTCGTGCGGTGTGTCGAGCCGCTGCTTGTCGCGCACTGTCACTCTGCCCCTGAGATATCGCCGGAGAATCGTCGAATGGAACCGGCACCCGCGCTGACTGTTCAACACCGGCCGTTCGACGCCTGTCGCCCATATTGTGCCCTCGGATGATGGCGTGTGTCACTGCCTGGAATCAACGGGACGTGAATGTCGCGTGGCGTGTCGCCGCAGGGTCGGACATTTCCCCCGAAACGTCCAAAAGTCCGCGCGCACCGGATATTTCGTTCGCTCCACTCACTGCTCGTAGCGAGGGACCACCGCGTAAACGACGAGATCCGATGGAACGCCCTTGGCTTTGAACCGCCGCTTGCGACGGTGGTAGCGTTCGGCGTCCGCGTTGTTCAGGGTCGCATCACTGGCGAACAGTTCGCCGGGTCCCGCGGCATCGGCCACCCGGGCCGCGATGTTGACATCGACGCCGATGAAATCGTCCCCCACCGCGCGCGGGGTTCCGGTGTGCAGACCGGCGCGCAGTTGTGGCCGGTAGCTGTCGATGGTCAGCGCGCTCACTGCGCAGATGGCCTCGTGGGCTGCTTCGATCGCCTCGGTGCCGTCCAGGAACACCGCCATCGTCCCATCGCCGAGGTACTTCACCACACTGCCACCCCGCGCGGAGATGACAGATTCGGTCACCGCGTTCACCTCGGACAACAGCCGCAACACCTGGTCGTCGCCCGCCCCGAGAGCCCACGTGGAGAAACCGACCAGATCGGTGAACAGGATGGTTGCGGGCACCGGTTCGCGCCCCCGGCCGCCGCGTCGGGCGAGCATCGTCTGCCACACCTGCAGCGCACCCAGGCCCAGTTCGCGAATGACGCTGGGCTGCTCGGGACGAGCCTCGTTGATCAATCGGGCCAGGCGATCGGAGGTCCGGCCCCCAACCTGCGGTGGCGAGCCGGGCAGCAGACCGCGTGCCGCACGCGCCGCCCGAACCGCTCGGGCGTTGGCATCAGAACGAGCCAGTGCGTCGGCGGCACGGCGTGCAGGCCCAAGGTTGCCCGAATGCCGCGTCGAGGAGGTCGCCGTGATTGCGTCGGTGGGGTCGGCAGCATCGCCGTGCTCGTCGCCGGCATCGTCGGTCCGCGTCACGTGGGCCAGTGTATTCCGCCGGCCGTAGGGCTCCGCCCGGATGTGGGTCACGGGCGGTCAGTGGGTGCCGGCAGCCTCGTGATCGGAGCGGCGGCGGCCGTCACGGCGGTTCGCGCGCACACTGCTCGCCATCGCAGCGCCGATGAACGCCACTCCGACCAAGCCCGTGACCACCTCGTTGACCTCGATCTGGATGCTGAGAAGAAGGATGACCGCAAGTGCCCCGATCGCCCAGTGCGCGCCGTGCTCCAGATATCGGTACTGGCCCAATGTGCCCTGCCGAACGAGATAGATGGTGATCGAGCGGACGAACATCGCGCCGATGAACCCCAGCCCGAGCGCGATCAGGATGGGGTCCGGGGTGATGGCGAACGCGCCGATGACTCCGTCGAACGAGAACGACGCATCGAGTACCTCGAGGTAGAGGAACAAGAAGAATCCGGCCTTGCCCACCGCCACCGTGGTGGGGTGGGGATCGCGACCCGTACGTGTCGACATATCGGTATCCATCGCAGACGTGTCGCCCGGCCCGTCGTCAGGCGAACCGCCGAACACACCGGGTTGGCGACGTTGGAACAACGAGCTGAGGCCATCGACGAGGAGGTAGGTGACCGCTCCCAGTAGACCTGAGATCAGCACGGTGGCCCGTGTGTCGTCAGGTGACAGATACTCTGCCACCACCACCAGAACCACCATCGCGATCACGACGGCGAGCTGATCGAGACGACCGAGCTGCCCCAGTGGCCGCTCGATCCACGACAGCCACGTCAGGTCACGGTTGCTGAGAACGAAATTGAGGAACAGCAGCAGCAAGAACATGCCGCCGAATGCGGCGATCTGCGGGTGGGCCTCCAACAGGATCGCCTCATAGCTCGGGCTGCCATCAGGGAAATGGTCGGCGCCATCGGGCGGCGGATTCATCGCGAGCCGGAACGCCTCGGCCGGGGCGAGGCCCCCGGTGATCCAGACGATGGCCAGCGGGAACAGCAGACGCATGCCGAACACGGCGATCACTATGCCCACCGTCAAGAACATCCGTTGCCAGAACAGACTCATCCGTTCCAGCACCGTCGCGTTGATCACGGCGTTGTCGAAGGACAACGACACTTCGAGGATGCCGAGGATGGCGCACAACGCCAGTCCGGTCCAGCCCCGGTACAGGAAGGCGGCAGCCAATGCGGCGAGACTGACGAGAACCGACAGCCCGAAGACCCGGACGATCACCGCAGGCGCTCGGCTTCGCGGGCCAGGCCGAGCAGGTCGTCGGTCAGCGATTGCAGCGTCGGGGTGTCGGCGCATTCGGCCACAGCGGTCACCAGGTCCTCGGCGGCGCAGCGTAGCGCGAACATGCGGTCACCGAATGCGTCCGCCTCGGCCGAGGTGAGGATGACCGCGTCGTCGGGAATAGAAGTGCCCTGTGTGAGCGCTCTTTGTTCGTAGGCACGTTGCCTACACGAACGTTTGCAGTACTTGCGGCGACGACCGAGGTCGGAGTCGATCATGCTGCGACCGCACCACGCGCAGGAATAGGGCCGTCGGCGGGGGTCGTCCACGGAGTAGACCGTACCGGGGCCCGTGGGCGGGTGTGGGACGTGGCGTCCCCGCCGATCGGGGCCGAACGCGTAGAATGGTCGTGTTCAGCGCCGGTTCAGCCCGGATCGCCGTGCGTGAATGTCACGCGCGGGGGTCTGGCTGCGCCCGGACCGACGAGATGTTGAGAGGAAAGTCAATGGCAGATCGAGTGCTACGGGGTAGCCGACTCGGTGCGGTGAGCTACGAGACCGATCGCGATCACGACCTCGCCCCACGACGCATCGTCCAGTACCGGACCGACAACGGTGAGATCTTCGACGTCCCGTTCGCCGACGACGCCGAGGTGCCGTCGAAGTGGCCGTGCAAGAACGGCATGGAGGGCACCATCCTGGAAGGTGCCGAGCCCGAGGAGAAGAAGACCAAGCCGCCGCGCACGCACTGGGACATGTTGCTCGAGCGTCGTTCGGAAGAAGAGCTCGAGGTGCTGCTCAACGAGCGTCTCGAACTGCTCAAGCAGCGGCGCAAGGGCGTCACGAACTGATTCGGTACAGACGACACGCAACAGAGGGCCGGGTGATGTTCACCCGGCCCTCTGTCGTTTCTGTGCACTCGGTTGGTTCGGTCAGCGGCGCAGACCGCGCAACCGTTCGATCCGGCTCTCGATCCCCCACCGGGCTACCATCACGAACGCCTCGCCCATCACACCACCGCTCATCTTCGACTCCCCGATCTCGCGTTCGGTGAAGGTGATCGGTACCTCTCGGACGTCGAACCCCGCGCGGACGGCCCGCCAGGCCAAGTCGATCTGGAAGCAGTAACCGGCCGACTCGACGGTGTCGAGTTCGATCTTGTCGAGCACCTGGCGGCGGTAGGCACGGAAGCCGGCGGTGATGTCGTGCACCCTGGCACCGAGCGCCAGTCGCGCGTAGGTGTTGGCTCCTCGGGACAACACCTCACGATGACGTGGCCAGTTCACCAACTGGCCACCGGGAACATAGCGTGACCCGATCACCAGATCGGCACCGTCGTTGACGGCGTCGAGCAGGCGGTGGAGCTGCTCGGGAGCGTGACTCCCGTCGGCATCCATCTCGATGATCGTGGCGTAGTCACGGTCGAGACCCCACGCGAAGCCGGCCAGGTAGGCCTTGCCGAGGCCGTCCTTCTCGACCCGGTGCAGCACGTGGACTCGGTTGCGCGCATCCTCGGCGGCGAGACCGTCGGCCACTTCGCCGGTACCGTCGGGACTGGAATCGTCGACCACCAGGAGGTGGATGCCGGGCAGGGCCGCGTGCAGGCGTTCGACGATGACGGGTAGGTTCTCCCGCTCGTTGAAAGTCGGGATCACCACCAGCGCGCGTTCGCCGGACGGGCCGACGACGCCGGGCGCCGTCGCGTCCGCGCCGTTCTCCGGTTGTCCATCACCGGCTGTCGGTTCACCCAATGCCACCGAGCTCCTCATTCAGTCCCGCAGTGGTCGATCCTGTGGTGGTCGATCCTGCGGTGGTTGATCCTGTGGTGTTCGACCGTGGGGCGTTCAACCCTGTGCCGTCCAATTCTGCGTCGCTGTCGATTCCGTTTGCGTCGCCTCGGGTGCTCGTCCACGCGCGCGGCGTGCGCCCGCCGTGAACCACCTCAGAGAGAACCTAGTATGCCGTCTCACCGCGAACAAAAACCCGATGACCGCGATCACGATGGCCACGGCCAGAGGCCAGTCCCCCAGCCGCGTCGCGAGCGTGCGGTCGTCGTGCAACGGAAGCCGACTCGACAACACTGCCGGCGTGAAGATCCCGCTCTCTGCGATGATCATCCCGTCGGGGTCGATGATCGCGCTGACGCCGCTTGTCGCGGCCACGACGGCGGCGCGGCCGTGTTCGACCGCACGCACCTGGGACATGGCCAACTGCTGGTAGGTCATCTCGGTGCGTCCGAAGGTCGCGTTGTTGGTCGGGATGTAGAGAATCTGCGCGCCGTCATCGACCGCCTTGCGCGCCGACCGGTCGAAGGCCACCTCCCAACATGTCGACACTCCGACCTGGACCGATCCCGACCGTCCCGGCACGGTGAGACTCGAGGACCCCGAACCCGGCCGAAAATCACCCGCGAGGTCCGCATACGACGAGAACAGGCGGAAGAAGCCACGCCACGGCAGGTACTCGCCGAACGGCTGGATGATGTGTTTGTCGTACCGGTCGACCGGACCGCGTTGTTGATCCCACACCAGCACCGTGTTCGTGTAGTGGCCGTCGGGGTTCATGACCAGGGTGCCGACCAGGATCGGTGCGCCCACCGACACCGACGCCGCGGTGATCTCTGCCGCCGCGTCCGGGTTGGTGAGCGGAGAGATGTCGGATGCGTTCTCCGGCCACGCCACGAAATCAGGTTGATCGGCGGTACCTGCGCGGACCGCCGCCGCGAGCAGCTCGGTTTGCCGGACGTGATTGTCGAGGACCGCGCGACGCTGGGCGTTGAAATCCAGACCGAGGCGCGGGACGTTGCCCTGCACCGCCGCGACGCGCACCGATGCCGATGCCACATTGCGATCGACGGTGTCCGGTGTCAGCGCGATGGCGGCCACCGGACCGACAAGGGCCAACACCACGGCGATCGCCGCGGTGCGGACGGTGCGGCGGCCATGATGCTCACCGTCGCGAACCGCCCGGATCATCACCTGACACAACCAGACGATCGAGGCACCCGACAACGCGACGGCGGCCGAGAGTCCCGGCGCGCCCGCAACCGAGGCCAACGGCAGCAGCGGGCCGTCGACCTGGCTGAACGCAGTCCTCCCCCAGGGAAAGCCGCCGAACGGGAACGCCGACCGTAATGCCTCCACCAGTAGCCACGACAGGGTGAACCAGACCGGAGGCACGGGTAGCCGCATGCTGACCACGGCGATGAGTCCGAACAGGGCGGTGTAGACGGCCAGGGCGGCGGCGAGCGCGAGCCACGGCAGCGGCCCGACATACACGCCGATCCAGGGCAGCAATGGCACGAAGAATGCCGCTCCGAACACGAAGCCGAGCCACAGTCCGGTACGGGCGCGCGGACGTCCGGTACCGAGAACAGCGGCGAGCAGTCCGAGGCCGACGACGGCCAGGAACCAGAGGTTGCGCGGTGGGAAGGCCGCCCACATCGCGATACCGGCGACCACGGCGACCAGTGTCCGCAGCAGCAGGATCATCCGATCGGAGCCGGGTCGCCACCGACCGCCGGTCACGTCCCGCCGCCGTCGAGGACCCCGATGTCGAACAGCACGTCGTCGCGGTGCACGGTCCGCACGCAGCGGGGCAGGCGCGCATCGGGCGCGATGTCGGGCAGTGCCGGGACCCGCGATCGCGGGTCGGTGGACCACCGCTGCACACTCGCATGCGACCCCGCGACCACGAGATCGTCGATATCCCACACCGCGTAGCTCGCCGGAGCCCCAGGCACCAGGGTGCCGGTGAGCCCGTCGTTGACCCCTGCGGCGCGCCAGCCGCCCCGGGTCGCCGCGGCAAACGCGCCGCGTGCCGAGATCGCATTGTGCGGTTGATGATGATGGACCGCCGCGCGGATCGACGACCACGGGTCGATCGGGGTGACCGGTGCGTCGGAGGAGAACGACAGGACGACGCCCTGCCGGGCGTGTCCGGCGAAGTTGTTCAGCCCCACCGCCCGCGCACGTCCCAGCCGCTGTTCATACAGGTCACCACTGCCGCCCCAGGCCGCATCGAACTGCGGCTGCATGCTCGCGACGACGCCACAGCGCGCGAGGACCGCGGCCTGCTGGTCAGAGACCATCTCGGCGTGCTCGATGCGGTGCGCACATCGCGCCAGCGCCGGAGTGCCCAGTTCGGCGGCGAGTTCGTCGAACGCCGCCACCACCGACGCAGTGGCGGCGTCCCCGATCACGTGGAAACCGGCTTGAATGCCGATGTCGGTGCAGGCCCGGATGTGGTCGCGGATCGTCGCGTAGTCGAGATAGCTGATACCGGTCTGCCCTGGTTCATCGTGATAGGGCTCGGTCAGCCATGCGGTGTGCGAGCCGAACGCCCCGTCGATGAACAGGTCACCGGCCAGCGCGTCGGCACGACTGATGGCCAGGAGCTCGCGGGCATGATCGGCGCTGCCGACCGGCTGACCCCAGTATCGGCGCACTTCCATCGGGTGATCGAGATCGGCGAGGGCGAGGAAGTCGTCGAGCCCACTGATGTCGGGACCGCCGTTCTCGTGAACGGCCACCACCCCGTGTGCCGCGGCATGGTCGAGCGCACGCCGTTGCGCGCGGGCGCGCTGCGCGGCCGTCACCAACTGGCGAGCAGCGCCACGGACCAGATGGTGGGCTTCGGCGACCAGCGGCTCTTCGGGGTGGTAACCGGCGGCATCGGCCAGATCGGGCACCAGGCGTCGCAGCGCGCTCGACGCGACGGCCGAGTGCTCGTCTATCCGTGCGAGATAGGTGGGGAGGTTGCCGACCACCGCGTCGATCTCGGTCGTCGTCGGAAACCGGCGATCGTCGGGATCGGTGCCCGACCACGACGAATCGTCCCAACCGAGACCCCAGATCAAGTCGCCCTCGTCGGTGCCGGCGGCGTACTCGGCCACCCGGCGCAGACAATCCGATCGGTCAGTGGTGCCGCTGAGGGCCAGCCCCGCCAATGCGAGTCCGGTGGAGGTCAGGTGCACGTGGGAGTCGACGAAACCCGGGGACACGAAGCGGCCGCCGAGGTCGATGATCTGTGCATCGGGATGCAACGCCCGGCCGACTTCGTCACTGCCCACCCAGACGACGACGCCGTCGGTGACGGCCATTGCCGTCGCGTCGGGAGCGGACGGCGAATACACAGCTCCACCGAGAAGCAATTCCGTGGTCACGGTCGTCCAGTGTGCCCTGCCACGGGTCGGGACGGGTCAGTGGCCCCGCGGCAGCCGACGGTCATCGGGGTTGGTCGTCGGCGGTGTCGAAACCGTCGCCTCGGAGTCCACCACGGTTCCGTCGACGACAGTGCCACCGCGCACATAGATACCCGAGGCATACAGCCCGGCTCGATCCATGCTCGCGGCGAAACTCTTGGCGCCCGCCGCGGCCACCACCGGGCGCAGGGCCCGCCGCACGGGCGGAATCAGGAGCAGCAGGCCCGCCGCCGTCGAGACGACGCCCGGGATCACCATCAGCATCGTCGCCCCGGCCAGCAGCGCGGTGTCGGTGAGCGGCCCACGTGGGTCCACCTCGTTGCGCGAGGCCCGTCGCAGTTGAGCGAAGACCTTACGTCCCTGCTGCCGCAGGAGCAGCAGGCCCGCCGCGACTGCGCCCACCGTGATGAGCACTGCCCAGCCGAAACCGAGGAAGTGGGTCATCGCGACGAATGCGCCGATCTCGATCGCGATATAGGCGATCACAAACAGCATTCGCATCTTCAGCACTGCCTTCCCGGGACCATCCGCACACCGACCACCCGTCGGTGGGTGTCTCTCTGATGGGTACAACGACGCAGGGCGGTGGTTTTCTCCCGATTCGACCGATTTTCTCGATCCGGAGCGGTCGGCCTCAGCCGTCGCGGCCCTCGATATCACCTTCGGTCTGAAGGTACACCTGCCGCAACCGATCGAGCATCTCTGCCGGTGGCGCCTCCCAGAGATCCCGTTCCACCGCCTCGAGGAGTCGTTCGGCGATGCCGTGCAGGGCCCACGGATTCGACTGCTGCATGAACCGCTGATTGTCCTCGTCGAGGACGTAGGACTCGGTGAGCTTCTCGTACATCCAGTCGGCGACCACATTGGTGGTGGCGTCGTATCCGAACAGGTAGTCCACGGTCGCCGCCATCTCGAACGCGCCCTTGTAACCGTGGCGCTGCATGGCCGAGATCCAGCGGGGATTGACCACGCGGGCCCGGAAGACACGGCTGGTCTCCTCCGACAGCGTGCGCGTGCGCACCGAGTCCGGCCGCGTGCTGTCACCGATGTAGGCGTCCGGATCGTTGCCTGTCAACGCGCGTACCGTGGCGACCATCCCGCCGTGATATTGGAAGTAATCGTCGGAATCGGCGATGTCGTGCTCGCGGGTGTCGGTATTCTTGGCGGCCACCGCGATGCGGCGGTAGGCGGCGCGCATGTCCTCGACTGCCGGAACTCCCGCCAGGTCACGCCCGTAGGCGTAGCCACCCCACTCCGTGTAGACCTGGGCGAGGTCGGCGTCGCTGCGCCATTCGCGGGAGTCGATCAGCTGGAGCAGACCGGCTCCGTAGGTCCCCGGCTTGGACCCGAAGATGCGGGTCTGCGCCCGTCGCCGGTCACCGTGTTCGGCGGTGGCCGAGCGCACGTGGGCCGCGACGAAATTCTGCTCGTCGGGTTCGTCGGCAGCCGCGGCCAGCGCGACCGCGTCGTCGAGCATGGTGACCACGTGCGGAAAGGCATCGCGGAAGAAGCCCGAGATGCGGACGGTGACGTCGATACGCGGCCGACCGAGTTCGTCGAGCCCGATCAGCTCCAGGTCCGACACCCGGCGCGACGCCTCATCCCAGACCGGCATCACGCCGAGCAGGGCGAGCACCTCGGCGATGTCGTCGCCGGAGGTGCGCATCGCGCTGGTACCCCACACCGACAGGCCCACCGAGGCCGGATAGGTGCCGTGATCGTCGAGGTAGCGCGTCAGCAGCGAGTCGGCCAGCGCGCGGCCGGTCTCCCACGCCAGCCGGGAGGGCACCGCCTTGGGATCGACCGAGTAGAAATTGCGACCGGTCGGCAAGACGTTGATCAGACCTCGCAGCGGTGAACCGCTGGGACCGGCTTCGATGAAGCGGCCGTCGAGTGCCCGCAGCACCTGATCGATTTCGCGGCGGGTCTGACGCAGCCGCGGAACCACCTCGGTGGCTGCAAACGACAGGACGTCGGCGACCGCGGCCGGGTGCTCGGCAGCAGCATCGGCGACCGACGCCGGTGACCAGTCATCCTTGGCGCACGTGGCGACCAGCGTGCGCGCGGTGGTCTCGATGTCGTCGACGCTGCCCCGGGCGGCCGAGCCGTCTTCGGCGAGTCCGAGTGCCTCACGCAGTCCCGGCAATGACTGGGCGCCGCCCCAGATCTGACGGGCCCGCAGCATCGCGAGCACCAGGTCGACCTCGTTGTCATCGGTCGGTGCCTGCCCGAGCACATGCAGGCCGTCGCGGATCTGGACGTCCTTGATCTCACACAACCAGCCGTCCACGTGCAGCAGCATGTCGTCGAACACCTCCTCGTCGGGGCGTTCGGTCAGTCCGAGGTCATGATCCATCTTGGCGGCGGTGAGCAGGGTCCAGATCTGCTGACGGATCGCCGGGAGCTTGGCCGGATCGAGTGCGGAGATGTTGGCGTGTTCGTCGAGCAGCTGCTCGAGGCGGGCGATGTCGCCATACGATTCGGCCCGCGCCATCGGCGGGATGAGGTGGTCGACGAGCACGGCGTGCGCGCGGCGCTTGGCCTGGGTGCCCTCGCCGGGATCGTTGACGAGGAACGGATAGATCATCGGGACATCACCGAGTGCGGCGTCGGTACCGCAGTCGGCCGACATGCCCAGCGTCTTGCCGGGCAGCCACTCCAGGTTGCCGTGCTTGCCCACGTGCACGATGGCGTCTGCGCCGAAGCCGTCGATCTCGCCGGGTGCTCGGCCGGTGAGCCACCGGTACGACGCCAGGTAGTGGTGCGACGGAGGAAGATCCGGGTCGTGGTAGATCGCCACCGGATTCTCGCCGAATCCGCGGGGCGGCTGCACCATCAGCACGATGTTGCCGAACCGCATCGCCGCGACGACGATGTCGCCGTCCGGGTTGACCGAGCGGTCGACGAACAGTTCGCCCGGGGCCGGACCCCAATGCTCCTCGACCGCGGAACGCAATGGCTCTCCGAGCGTGGCGAACCACCGGCGATAGTCCGCGGCCGACACCCGGATCGGGTTGGCGGCCAGGGTTTCCTCGGTGAGCCAGTCCGAATCCTGTCCCCCGGCCTCGATGATCGCGTGGATCAGTGCGTCGGAGTCGGCCTCGGCGAGGCCCGGGATAGCGTCGGGTCCCTGACCCGGCCCGATGTCGTATCCCGCGGAGCGCAAGGCGTCCAGCAGATGCAGCAGGCTGCGTGGGGTGTCAAGTCCCACCGCGTTGCCGATCCGCGCGTGTTTGGTCGGATAGGCCGACAGCATCAGGGCGATGCGGCGGTCGGCGGGTGCCGTGTGGCGTAGTCGGGCATGGGCGACCGCGATACCGGCCACCCGCGCGCACCGCTCGTGGTCGGGCTGGTACCAGGGCAGCCCGTCGTCGTCGAACTCCTTGAACGAGAACGGCACGGTGATGATGCGGCCGTCGAACTCGGGTACCGCGACCTGAGTGGCCACGTCCAGCGGCGACAAGCCGTCGTCCGTGGCCGCCCAGTCGGCGCGCGAACTCGTCAAACACAAGCCCTGCAGGATCGGGACGTCCAGCGCGGCCAGGCGCTCGATGTTCCAGGCGTCGTCGTCTCCACCGGCGGCTGCGGTCGCGGGGGTGGCACCGCCCGCAGCGAGCACGGTGACGACCAGCGCGTCGGCGGTACCGAGCAGCTCGATCAGATCGTCGGGTGCGGTTCGCAGCGACGCACAGAAGATCGGCAGCGCCCGCGCGCCCTTGGCCTCGATCGCTGCGCAGAGGGCATCGACGTATTTCGTGTTCCCGGCGAGGTGCTGGGCGCGGTAGTACAGCACGGCAACGGTCGGCGCGCTCGTATCGGGTGTCGCCGCGGCGCGATCGAGCACGCCCCAGGCCGGTGTCTGCGCGGGCGACTCGAAACCGATGCCGGTCAGGAGCACTGTGTCGGACAGGAAGTTGTGCAGGTTGACGAAGTTCGCCACGCCCCCGGCGGCCAGATAGTTGTGTGCTTGCGCCACCACCCCGGCAGGCACCGTCGATCGCGCCATCAGGTCGGGATCGGGCTGCTGTTCACCCGAGCACACCACCAGTGGTTTTCCTGTTGCCGCGACCGCGGCCAGGCCGTCCTCCCACGCCCGGACACCCCCGAGAATCCGGACGACGATGAGATCGGTCCCGGCCGCGAGCTCGTCGATGTCATCTACGAGGATCCGGGAGGGGTTGGCACCGCGCAGCTCCGCGCCGCTCGCGGCAGCGGTGATGAGGTCGGTGTCCGAGGTCGAGAGCAGCAGGATCATCAGATCTCCTCGCCGGGAGGCGCGCCCGGTGCGTCGTGGAGCCCGGATTCGGGCTCTGTGGGGTGTTGGCGTGTGGTGCGGCGAGGGGGTAGGTCTGACTCCGGCCTTCCGGCCGTCACAGTGGCGCGACCGTGCCGGACTCCCACCGGCTTCTGCCGCCCTCGATGCGTTCAGCCTAGGACAGTGACCCGCAGTGCAGGCGCCTACCCTGGAGGATGTGCCCGAAGCCGACCGTCGTACCGCCGCCGACCGCTGCCCAGGGGTGTTCGACACCCACTCGGCGGCAGATGGCGCCGTCGCCCGGATCCGGCTACCGGGTGGACGGCTGCGTCCCGACCAGTTGCAGCGACTCGCACATTCCGCAGCCGAGTTCGGTGATGGTTTTCTCGAGCTCACCGCGCGCGCGAACCTGCAGATCCGGGGCATCAACGATGTCGACGGCGTGGCCGGCGAGGTCGTCGCGGCGGGTCTGGCACCCAGTGGTGCCCATGACAAGATCCGCAACATCGCCCTGAGCCCATTGACGGGCCGGATCGGCGGGTTGGTGGACGCTGCGCCGATCGCCGACGCACTCGATGCGCGACTGCGGGCCGACGCATGGGCGACGAGCCTCTCGGGTCGTTTCCTGTTCGGCGTCGACGACGGCCGCGGCGACGTCGCCGGGCGTCGGCCCGACGTCTGCGCGGTGGTGCGCGAAACTGCGACACCGGACGCCGGAGGTGACGTCGGCCCGCACCTACCGGCTGCAGATCAAAGCCCTACAGATCCGAACCCTGCCGACCCGAACCCTGCCGACCTGATCGGGGCGGACCTGGTCGTGGGCGGCGTACCGGTCGGTTCGGCACGCGGCATCGATCCCATCGTGGCGGCGATGTGTGAGATCGCGCTCGACATGCGTGACATCGATCCGAACGCCTGGCGGGTCGGTGACCTCGCCGTAGATGAGCGCACTCGCCTCGAGAGCCGGGCGCGTGCCCGTTTGGCTCCGCCCGTCGGTGGCTCATTCGACCACGAACCGGCGGCGCCAGTCGTCGGATGGTTCGACCAGGACGACGGTCAGGTCCTGTTGGGCGCAGTGGTGGAACTGGGTCGATTGCCGGCCCGATTGGCCGAATTCCTGGCCGCCGTCGACGCCCCGATCGTGCTCACCCCCGATCGCGAGATCCTGTTGTGTGATCTCGGTGAGGGGGTCGCGGAGACGGTGGTCCGCGTGCTCGCGCCGATGGGGTTGATCTTCGACGCGTCCTCGCCGTGGGTGCGGGTGACCTGCTGTGTGGGTTCGCCGGGTTGCGCGAAGTCGCACGCCCCGGTGCGAGATGACCTACTGGCCCGAGTGCGGTCCGGCGACCCCGTCGACGACCGCGAGCACTGGGTGGGTTGCCCGCGTGGCTGCGGTTCGCCCACCGGGCCGCACGAGTACGTTCAGGCCGGTCCCGACGGCGAGTACCGCTCCGCCCGTCGATAGGCTCTAGCGCACCATGACCGACTACCTGCGTGACGGCCCCGCGATCTATCGCCAGTCCTTTGCCACCATTCGTGCGGAGTCTGATCTGTCCGCGTTCTCCCCCGACGTGGCGGGCGTGGTGGTCCGGATGATCCATGCCTGCGGCCAGACCGACCTCACCGACAACGTGGTCGCGACCGACGGCGTGGTCCGCGCAGCGCGAACGGCGTTGCGCGGTGGGGCGCCCATCCTCTGCGACGCATCGATGGTCGCCTCCGGGATCACCCGCAAGCGTCTGCCCGCCGACAACGACGTTCGGTGCCATCTGTCCGAACCGACGCTGCCGAGCCTCGCCGAACAGCTCGGAACCACCCGAACCGCAGCCGCCCTGGAGTTCTGGCGGCCCAGCCTGGCGGGCGCGGTGGTTGCGATCGGCAATGCGCCCACCGCACTGTTCGCATTGCTCGACATGATCGACGCCGGTGCGCCCCGGCCGGCCGCGATCGTGGGTGCGCCGGTCGGATTCGTCGGCGCCGCAGAATCCTGCGGGGCGCTGGCAGCGCGCGAGGACCTCGAATTCATCACGGTGACCGGCCGGCGCGGTGGCTCGGCCATCACCGCCGCGGCGGTCAATGCGCTCGCGAGTCCCGAGGAGTGACGATGAGCGGAAAACTCTGGGGCATCGGACTGGGCCCCGGCGACAGCGAACTGGTGACCGTCAAGGCCGCCCGGGTGATCGAATCCGCGGATGTCGTCGCCTATCACTGCGCACGTCACGGCAACAGCATCGCCCGCTCGGTGGCGCAGCCCTATCTGCGTGACGGGCAGCTCGAGGAACGTCTGATGTACCCGGTGACCACCGAGGGCACGGACCATCCCGGCGGCTATGACGGGGCGCTGCGCGACTTCTACACGGCCAGTGCCGAACGACTCGCCGGCCACCTGCGGGCCGGCCGTGATGTGGTCCTCCTCGCCGAGGGGGATCCGTTGTTCTTCAGTTCGTACATGCATATGCACAAGCGGCTCGCCGGTGAGTTCGACGCGGAGATCATCCCCGGCGTGACCTCGGTCAGTGCCTCGTCGGCCGCGGTGGGCATCCCGTTGGTGGAGGGCGAGGAGACGCTGACCGTGGTGCCGGGCACGCTGGGTTCGCAGGCGCTGATCTCCCGGTTCCGCACGGCCGAGGCGATCGCGGTGATGAAGCTGGGCCGGACGTTCACGCGGGTGCGCGATGCCCTCGAGTCGGCCGGTCGGCTCGACGAGGCGTGGTACGTCGAACGTGCCTCCACCCGGGTGCAACGTGTACTTCCGGTCTCGGAGGTGAACCCTGAAGAGGTGCCGTACTTCTCGATGATCGTGGTGCCCGGGCCACGCAACAACCCACGCCACGACGAAGCCTCGGGGCGCGGTGAGGTCGTGGTGGTGGGACTCGGTCCCGGCGCCGACGAACACACCACACCGGCAGTGCAGGTGGAACTGGCGCTGGCAACCGACCTCGTCGGATACAAGACCTATCTCGCGCGGGTCACCCCGCGACCGGGCCAGCGGATTCACGCCAGCGACAACCGGGTGGAAGCCGAACGCGCGGAATTCGCGCTCGATCTCGCCGCCCGCGGCGCGCGCGTTGCCGTGGTGTCCTCGGGCGATCCCGGGGTGTTCGCGATGGCCAGCGCCGTCGCGGAGGTCGCGGCCGAGTCCCGCTGGCATGACGTGCCGGTCCGCGTCCAACCAGGTGTCACGGCCGCGAACGCGGTCGCGGCGGCGGTGGGCGCCCCGCTCGGTCATGACTACGCGGTGATCTCCCTGTCCGATCGCCTCAAACCGTGGGACATGATCGAGCATCGGCTTCGTGCTGCGGTGGGTGCCGACCTCGTGGTGGCGATCTACAACCCCGGTTCGGCCGCCCGCACCTGGCAGGTCGCTCGGCTGCGCGAGGTGCTGCGGGAAATGGTGTCCGATGACCGGGTCGTGGTACTCGGACGCGACGTCGGCGGGCCGGAGGAATCGTTGTGCACCACCACGGTCGGAGCACTCGACCCGGCGGTCGTCGACATGCGCACGTTGCTGATCATCGGGTCGCCGGCCACCACGGTGGTCAGCCGCTCCGGTGGCGATCTGACCTACACCCCACGGCGCCACGACGCCTGACCCACCTCGCCCCGCTCCTGCCTCGTCGAGTGGGTGCCGTTTTCCGTTGACTGGGCGCTGTTTTCCGTCGACTGGGTATACACGCAATTGCAGACGGCTTGTCGCCGACCGTCCGCGGAGCGGGATCATGCATTCAGGTGCGCGATCCACTCCTTGGCCGCCGCCGCAGTGTGCACCGCGGTGCCCAGAGCCGGTTCGGGTGGCCGCTGCACCATCACCACCGGCACACCGAGCTCGGCGGCCGCGGTGAGCTTCGCTCGGGTCAGATCTCCTCCGCTGTTCTTGGTGACCAGGACGTCGATCGAATTCTCGCGCAACAACGTCAGCTCGCCGCTCAGGTCGTAGGGGCCCCGCGACCGGACAATCTGATGGCGCGGCGGAAGTGGGCAGGTCGGCGGATCGACCACCCGGATGAGAAACCAGGCGTCGGCATTGTCGGCGAATACGCCCACGTCCTGACGTCCGGTGGTGAGCAAGACCCGAAGACGCCGCCCAGCCGAGTCCATCCCAGACGGGTCCACCCCCGCGAGATGGGCGACTGTGCGGTCGGCGACCGCGCGTGCGGCTTCGCCGATGTCGGCCACCTGCTCCCACCGGTCACTCTCGGATGGCTGCCATGCCGGCCGGCGCAGCCGCAGCAACGGTGTGCCCAGTTGTTCGGCAGCACCCGCCGCATGCTCGGACATGGTCCGGGCGAACGGATGCGTGGCATCGACGACGGCGGCGACGTCGTGCTCACGTAGCCATCCGACGAGGCCCTCGACTCCGCCGAACCCGCCGATCCGCACCGGCCCGACCGGAAGCCGCGGGTCACGCACCCGACCCGCCAGGGAACTCACGACCGGGATGCCGGCGGCGTGCAGGTCCGCGGCGAGCGAACGCGCCTCGGCGGTCCCGCCCAGAAGCAGGACGGGCCGGTCAGCCATCGGTACGCAGCTTGGTCATCCGGGCTTGTGAGTAGAGGTAGCTCTCGCTGAGGCCAGGCTGCGAGTCCGGGTCGAGGATGTTGCCGACGAAGATCACCGCGGTCCGCCGGATCCCCGCGGCCGCCAGCGCATCCGGCAACTCGTCGAGCGGGCACCGCACGATCTGCTGGTCCGGGCGGCCGGCGAAGGCCACGGTGGCCGTGGGACAGTGCTTGCCGTAGTGGACAGCCAGGATATCGGCGATCTCCGTTGCACGGTGCGCGGCGAGATGCAGAGCCAGGGTGACGCCGGTTGCCGCGAGGCGGTCGAGTTCCTCCCCCGGTGGCATGTCGGTCGACAATGTCGACACCCGCGTGATGAGCAGGCTCTGGCCCACCCCCGGGACGGTGAGTTCGGCGTCGAGGGCTGCCGCGGCGGCGGCGAAAGCGGGTACGCCGGGCACGACCTCCACGGGTATCCGGTGCGCGGCGAGCGCACGTCGCTGCTCGGTCATCGCCGAATACAACGACGGGTCGCCGGAGTGTAGACGGGCGACGTCGTGACCGGCTGTGTGCGCGTCGACGATGTGGGACACGATCTGTGACAGGGGCATTCGTGCGGTGTCGATGAGGTCGGCGCCCGGTGGGCACCGGTCGAGCAGTTCGGTGGGGACCAACGAACCGGCATACAGGCAGGTCTGACACCGGCCGAGGACTTCCGCGCCGCGGACCGTGATGAGATCGGCGGCGCCGGGACCGGCGCCGATGACGTAGAGGGTCACGGGCGGTCCACCACCCACTGCACGATCGGCAGGGCGGGCCGCCAAGTGGTCATCGAGCCCAGTGCCGCGGCCGTCTCCACCATGTGGCGTCGCAGCGATCCACCATGTCGCGCATACCATTCGGTGAGCAGCGTTTGATTTTCCAGCGTCACAGCATTGGCGACGAGCCGCCCCCCGCTCGGGGCCAGTTCCCACACTGCGGTGAGCAGGTCGTCGTCGAGTCCGCCGCCGATGAAGACGACATCGGGCTCCGGGGCGGTGGCGCAGTCCGATGGCGCGGCACCACGGACCGTGAGCCGCTCGTGCACACCGTGCCGGACGGCGTTGTCGTGAAGTCGCTGTCGGCGTTCGGCATCGATCTCGAAGGCCATCGCTCGCCCGGTCGGTTCGGCCCTGAGCCATTCGATGGCCACGCTGCCCGACCCTGAACCGATATCCCACAGCAGTTGTCGCCGACTGGGTGCGAGGGCCGAGACGGTGAGGGCGCGGATGGGTTGTTTGGTGATCTGACCGTCGTGGTCGTAGCCGTCGTCGGGTCGCCCGGGAGCCCGCGACCGGTGGGGGCCGACGCAGCCGATCGCGATGATGTTCAGGCGATCTCCGGGCGGTTCGACCCACGTGCGGGCGACGCCACGCATGACTCGCTCGTCGGGTCCGCCGAGCTGCTCCAGAACTGTCATCGATGACCAGCCGAAGCCGTTGGCGGTCAACAGTTTCGCCACCTCGTGCGGGGTGGTGTCGTCTCGGCTGAGGATGAGTAGTTCTCGATCGTCGTCGAGTTCGGCGCTCAGGGTCGCCACGTCGTGGGTGACGAGGCTGACCACCTGCACGTCGGTCAGATCCCAGCCCAGCCGTGCGCAGGCGAGCGCGGCACTCGACACCGTGGGCAGCACCCGGACACGATCGGAGCCGACAGCGCGCACGAGGGTGGTGCCCACGCCGTGAAACATCGGATCGCCGCTGGCCAGGATATGCCGCACACCGTCGTCTTCGTCGGTGATCAACCGGTTCAGGTGGGTGCTCATCGGCGATGTCCACGCCTCGGTACGCGCCGGCAGGTCGGGTAACAGGTCCAGCTGTCGGTGCGACCCGATGATGATCTCGGCGCCGGCGAGTTCGTCGCGCGCGCGGCGTCCGAGGCCCTCCCATCCGTCGGCGCCGATGCCGACCACCACAAACGTGCCGGTCACCGGGGCAGCCTCCGCCATATCGCGCGCGGCAACAGTCGCATGCCCACGAACACCGGACGCAGGATCGCCGGAATCCACACTTCCCCGCGGCCGCGCCGATAGGCGCGGGCGACGTCGACGGCCACCCGTTCGGCGTCGACCGAGAACGGTGCCGGCTTGACGCCGGCGGCCATCAAGTCCTTGGTCATCTCCCCGATGACGAAGCCCGGCCGGGCCAACAGCAGGCGGGCACCGCTACCGTGTAGCGCATCTGCCAGCCCGCTCGCGAAGCCGTCGAGCCCCGCCTTGGTGGATCCGTACACGTAGTTGGCTCGGCGAGTACGGATTCCGGCGACCGACGAGAACACGATGAGCGTCCCGGAGGCCTGCGCTCGTAGCACCTGAGCGAGGGGGGTGAGCACGCTGATCTGCGCGAAGTAGTCGGTGTGCGCGATCTGCAGCGCGTGCGCGGTGTCGGTCTCCGCACGTGCCTGGTCTCCGAGGATGCCGAACGCGATGATCGCGGCCTCGATGGGTCCGTAACGGGCGGCGATCTCACGGACGAGCTCCGGATGCGTGTCGGTGTCGTCGGCGTCGAAGGCGACGGTGTGCACGGCGGTGGCGCCGGCAGCGATCAGTTGCGCTTTCTGGGGCTCCAGATCGTCGGGTCGGCGGGCGGCGAGCACGATCTGCCGGCCGGCACCGAGTTCGCGGGCCAGTGCCACCCCGATCTCACTGCGGCCACCGAACAGGACGATCGTCGCGGGCGTCGGAGTCGGGGCCATGGCTGCCAGTATCGCATCGCCCGCTAGCGTGGCAGCCATGACCCGCTCCGCCGCAGACCTGGGAACCGTCGCCACCGAGTTCCTCGCCGAACGTCACCTCGCGACGTTGGCGACGCTGCGCGCCGACGGTTCGCCGCATGTGGTGGCGGTGGGATTCACCTGGGACGGCGAGCACGGGCTGGCGCGTGTCATCACCTCTGACGGCAACCAGAAGGTGCGCAACGTCGAACGCCGCGGTCGGGCCGCGGTGACCAACATCGAAGGGCCGCGGTGGCTGACGTTGGAGGGCGAGGCGGTGGTTCGACGCGAGCCGGATCGCGTTCGGGAGGCCGAGCGCCGCTATGCCGAACGTTATCGCGAGCCAAAGCCCAATCCGCGCCGCGTGGTCATCGAGATCACGGTGACGAAGGTGCTGGGTTCCTCGCGGATGTTCGCGTGATGTGACCGCTTTCGCGAGCCTCACAGCACCTGGAGGTCGTGCGGCCGGGTGTTCATCAGTTCGCAGCCGTCCTCGGTCACCACGACGATGTCCTCGATGCGCGCTCCCCAGCGTCCGTCGAAATAGATTCCCGGCTCGACGCTGAACGCCATCCCGGCCCGCAGTTCGATGTCGTTGCCGCGCACGATGTACGGCTCCTCGTGCACCGACAACCCGATCCCGTGGCCCGTCCGGTGGATGAAGGCGTCGCCGAGACCGTGGTCGCGCAGATGGTCGCGGGCCACGGCATCGATCGCCTCGGCGGCGAGGCCGGGCCGCACCGCCTCGACCGCCTTGCGCTGGGCCTCCTGAAGCGCCGCGTACGCCTCCGCCACATCGGCGGCGGGTGTGCGGAAACAGTAGGTGCGGGTGGAGTCCGAGTTGTAGCCCGGGTCGACCGGTCCGCCGATGTCGATGACCACGATGTCGTCACCCTCGATCACCCGGTCGGAGAACTCGTGGTGCGGATCGGCGCCGTGCGGCCCCGAACCGACGATGATGAACGCCGCCTCGGTGTGCCCCTCGTCGAGGATCGCGGCGCGGATGTCGTCGGCGACGGCGCGTTCGGTGCGCCCGGGAACGAGCCACTCCCCCATGCGGGCGTGCACCCGGTCGATGGCTGCGCCCGCGTGTCGCAACGCGTCGATCTCGCTGGTGTCCTTGGTCATCCGGAGTTCTCGGAGCACGTCAGTGGCCAGGGCGGGTGTGGCGCCGGTGCGAGCGGCAATGGGCACGACATGCAATGCCGGCATGGTGTCGCAGACCGCGACGCGCGCGGTGCCGGGTAGTCCGTCCAGTGCCATCGCATACGGATCCTCGCCGTCGACCCAGGCGGCCATCTCGATGTCGAGGTCGGCCAGCGCCGAGTCCCGTACCGATGCCAACTCGAGTCGCGCCACAACGAGTCGCGGGTCCGCATCGGCCGGCACCACCAGTGCGGTGAGACGTTCGAAGGTGTCGGCGCGCGAACCGGTGAGATAGCGCAGATCCGGTCCGGTGGACACGACCAGCGCATCGAGACCGGCGGCCCGGGTGAGGGTGCGGGCGCGCTCGAGCCGGTGTCGGTACACATCCGAAGCAAAGCGGTAGGCCATGGGCGCAGCCTACCGGCGCCGGTCGATGTCACGTCATGCGTGCCGGGCCACGGCGCAGCCGACCATGACAGAGTTGGAGGATGTCTGGTTCTCTGATGCTCCTCGACGGCGCGAGTCTGTGGTTCCGGTCCTACTTCGCCCTGCCGGAGAAGATGACGTCACCCGACGGTCGGCCGGTGAACGCCGTCCGCGGATTCGTGGACACCATCGCCGCGCTGGTCACGCGGGAGCAACCCACACGGCTCGTGGTGTGTCTGGATCTGGATTGGCGTCCGGCGTTCCGTACCGACCTGATCCCGTCCTACAAGGCGCACCGGGTCGCCGAGGAGGCGCCGCACACCGCGGATGCAACCGAGGACGGGCCCACCGGTGAACGAACCGTCGACATCGAGGAGGTCCCAGACACCCTCACACCGCAGGTCGACATGATCCTCGACGTACTGCGCTGCGCCGGCATCGCGACCTCGGGGGCGCTCGGTTGCGAGGCCGACGATGTGATCGGGACCCTCGCCTACGACGAGTCGGTGGACCCTGTGGTCGTGGTCAGTGGTGACCGCGACCTGTTGCAGGTGGTCGCCGACGACCCGGTCGCGGTTCGGGTGCTCTATGTGGGACGCGGTCTGTCGAAGGCGGAGATGATGGGCCCCGTCGAGGTGGCCGAGAAATACTCCCTGCCCGTCGATCGGGCGGGTACGGCCTATGCCGAGATGTCGATGCTGCGCGGAGACCCGTCCGATGGGCTCCCGGGGGTCAGCGGGATCGGCGAGAAGACCGCAGCAAAGCTCATCACGGAGTTCGGTTCGCTCGATGCGCTGGAGGCCGCGGTCGGCGACTCGACGTCGTCGTTGACGCCACGAAATCGCAAGGCGTTGACGGCCGCGACGGAATATCTCCGAGCCGCCCGGACCGTGGTCCTGGTGCGGACCGACGCGGAGACCATCGACAGCGGTGCCGACAGCCTGCCCACCGAACCGGCCGACGCGAACGGACTGGCCGATCTCGTCGACGAACTCGGCATCGGCGCCTCGGTGTCGAGGTTGGCCAAGGCACTCGGGTGGCCGACCACGCCGCGTGCGACATGAAGGCGAACCGTGCCCGGCGTGAAGATCTCGCCGAACCCCACCGGGGACCGACGGATCGTACCGTCGGCCATGTGGATTCCGTTCAGTTCGTGGGCCGCGACACCTCGTATGTCCCGTCATCGTCGAGGAATGTGACCGTGACGGTCTGCTCCTGCCCGCCGACCGTCGCGGTGCAGTCGAAGGAACTGCCCTCCTCGACGCGCTGACCCGACGGACACGAGACGGCAGACACGTCGCTGGCCTGATAGTCCTCGGTCAACACCTGTCGGACGCCGTCCTGGACGGCGTCCTGCGAGATCGTCTTGGGAGCCCAGCCGGGGATCACGAAAGCCGTGAACAACAGGATCGCGGCGATGAGCACCACGGCGCCACCGCCGATGAGCAGGACGGTGCGCCGGCCGTGCGTGGCGCGCGGAGTGGCCATGGCACTGAACTGATCACCCCCGAACTGGCCGCCGGCCTGGGTCGGCTGTTCGGCGGTGGTCGGGTACCCCGCATGGCCGCCGGGCTGCACGGTTCCGTACTGGGGTGCGCCATACTGCGGGCTCTCGGGCTGGGGTGCGCCGTACTGCGGGCTGCCGTACTGGGGTGCGCCGTACTGCGAGCCCCCGTACTGGGGTGCGCCATACTGCGAGCCCCCGTACTGGGGTGCGCCGTACTGCGGGCTGCCGTACTGGGGTGCGCCATACTGCGAGCCCCCGTACTGCGGACCCCCGTATTGCGGAGCGGCATACTGCGGACCCCCGTACTGCGGAGCGGCATACTGCGGGCCGCCGGGCTGCTCACTTCCGTACTGGGGAGCACCGTATTGACCCGGAGGTGCGGTCTGGCCGCCGGCCCCGTAGGGAGGGTATGTCCCGGGGGCTCCTGAGGCGTCCTGCGCCGGGGCGTCGTGGCCACCAGGGGTGTTCGCTGCGCCCGGTGCCGGTGCCGTGGGGCCGTCTGGCGCAGCCGAGGCGGTCGCGTCGTCGGGCACCAGACCATGGGGGTCCGACGTCTGTCGGTCCGGTCGACTCGGATCGTTCGGCTCGCTCATGTTCGATCTCCCGCTCCGCCCGCGACAAGGGCACCACAACGCCAGGACACCGGTCCGCCGAAGCGGGCCGCAACCGTGTTCCCGCAGCACTGTTCCCGCAGCTCACCGGATCCGCGCCGGAACGGTCCGCCCCGCTTCACGACCGCGACGTGAACGTTACCCCACGCCGGGGGCGGGATCACTGAACCGGCCCGCCATGTGCGCGGCGTGCGACGTCGAAGACCCCGAACTCAGCCCAGCTCGGCTGCCACGACGCCGCGACGGATGCCGGCAACCGCGGCTCGCGCCGAATCGGCGAGCCGGGTGCCGGGTCCGACGCAGAGCCGGATCTGCTCCAACAGATCGACGACCTGCCGATTCCATCGCACGAAGTCTCCCGGCGACAACAGTTGGCCGCGCTCACCAGCCGCCGCCAACGATTCGGTCAGCGTGCGACCCGACGCCCACAATGAGACCGCGACAGAGAATCCGGTGTCGGGTTCGCGCGTCGCATCGACCCGATGACGAGATTCCAGCGCGGTCAGCTCTCGCCAGATGTCGACCGTGTCTGCCAGCGCACGACGCAGTGCGGCGTTGCCCGGCATCGCGTCGGCGCCCGCGAAGCTCTCCCGCCGTGCCTCGAACACCATCGCGGCGACCACTGCGGCGAGTTCGTGCGGAGCCAGGTGATCCCACACCCCCGCCCGAATGCATTCGACGACCAGCAGGTCGCTCTCGCTGTAGATCCTGCTGAGCAGTTCGCCGGATGCGGTGACGGTCACCTGCTCGGCGCCCGAACGATCGGAGGCGATCTCGATGTACCCGAGTTCGGCCAGCACTGCGACGATGCGGTCGAATTGCACACCGAGGGTGGAAGTCCGCTCGGCGATGACCCGTTCGGCGGATACGATCTCGCGGACCACCCGGTTGCGTCGTTCGGCGAGCCGGAACAACTCGTCGGACCCGTCGAGACGGTGCGCCGGATGGGATCGCAGCGTGGACCGTAGCCGGCCGAGTTCACGGTCGTCCGCGGCTGCGGCGCGTTTCTTGGATCGACCACGCGGCATCTCGATCCCGGTGGAGCGCAGCGCCGACGCCAGATCGCGGCGCCCCCGCCCCGTGCGACGGTCGACGTGTTTGGGTAGCCGCATGTTCCCCAGGACCTGGGGCGGATTGACGAAATCGCGGCTGCCGACTCGCCCACACCAGGCGTCTTGCGCGAGGACGAGCGGTTTGGGATCCACCGATTGGGCAGCCGGTTCGAGGACGACTGCGATACCTCGGTGCCGCCCGCCGTGCAGGCCGATCACATGCCCCCGTTTGAGCGCGGCGAGATCGGCGACCGTCGACTGATTGTGCGCGGCCCGCCGCTCGAACTTGAGATCTCGTTCGCGGCGTCGGATGTCCTCGCGCAGTTGCACATACCCGAGAAACCCGCTGTAGGGTTGCGCGTCCGCCGCGTCGGCCTCATCGAAATCCTCGTCGTCGCCCGAAGGGTCTTCCGCGAGTGCGCCACCGGGCTCGAGGCCGCGGTCCTCGGCGGCCCGGATCAATTCCAGATCCAGTTTGCGCAGTCGCCGCTGCGCGTCATCGACCTTGCGGGCCTGCCCCACCACCGAACGATCGGCCTGGAACTGGGCGAACGATCGGTTCAGCAGTTCACGCGATCCGGCGAGTCCCAGACGACCCAACAGGTTGACGGCCATGTTGTACTCGGGTTGGAACGAACTGCGCAACGGGAACGTCCGCGCGCCGGCGAGGCCGGCGACCTGATCCGGAACCGTTTCCGCCGTCCACACCACGACGGCATGTCCCTCGATGTCGATCCCGCGGCGACCGGCCCGCCCGGTCAGTTGGGTGAACTCGCCGGGAGTCAGGTCGACGTGCGCCTCGCCGTTGAACTTCACCAGCCGTTCGAGGACCACCGTGCGGGCCGGCATGTTGATGCCCAGCGCGAGCGTTTCGGTGGCGAAGACCATCTTGACCAAGCCGTGCACAAAGAGTTCTTCGACCGCATGCCGAAAGGTCGGAAGCAGTCCGGCGTGGTGCGCGGCGAAACCGCGCCGCAGTCCGGCACGCCATTCCTCGACGCCGAGTATCTCCTCGTCGGTGGGCGACAGTTCTTCCAGGTGACGATCGACGACGGCGTCCACCGTCTGCGCCTCCTCGGGGGTCAACAGGTGAATGCCCGACCGCAGACACTGAGCCAACGCGGCGTCGCAACCCACCCGCGAGAAGATGAACCCGATGGCCGGCAGCAGCCCTTCGCGATCGAGCCTGGACACCAGGTCCGGTCGCGACGGCCCGCGCGCACCACCGCGCCGGTGGCCGCGCGGGCCGCCACCGCGGCGGCCACCACCCCGGGACCGTCCGTCGGAGTCGTCGGCAAGCAGCATCCGATGCCGGATGTAGCGCTTCAGTTCCGGATTGACCTCCCGCCGGGCCGGCCTCTTTGCAGCCGACCGGGTGACGGACGGGTGAGCCGGCTCGAACAGGTCGAACATCCGGGTGCCCACCAGCATGTGTTGTGAGAGCGGCACCGGGCGATGTTCGTCGACGATGACCGTGGTGTCGCCGCGCACCGCCTGAATCCAGTCACCGAACTCCTCGGCATTGCTCACGGTGGCCGACAGGCTCACCACGCGGACCGACGGATCCAGATGCAGGATCACCTCCTCCCACACCGCGCCACGGAATCGGTCGGCCAGAAAGTGCACCTCGTCCATCACGACGTAGGACAGCCCGTCCAGCGCCCGCGAGTTCGCGTAGATCATGTTCCGCACGACCTCGGTGGTCATCACCACGACCGGCGCATGAGGATTGATCGAGTTGTCGCCGGTGAGCAGGCCCACGGAGTCCGAACCGTATACCGCCACCAGATCGGCGTACTTCTGATTGGACAGCGCCTTGATGGGCGTCGTGTAAAAACACTTCGTGCCCGAGGTGAGCGCGAGATGGACGGCGAACTCGCCGACGATGGTCTTGCCGGCGCCGGTCGGGGCGCACACCAATACGCCGTGCCCGGCCTCGAGCGCCACGCATGCACGTTGCTGAAAATCGTCGAGGGCGAACGCCAACCGCCCACTGAACTCGTCGAGTCGAGTCACAGGATGTCGTCGAAGGTGTCGCGTTCACGGACGGAGGTGCGCGCCGACGGGGCCTGTGCGTTCTTCGATGCGCCGTGATCGGTCGGTAATGTGGTGGTGCGGTCGAGTCGCGACGCCATCGGCGATGGTCCGGTGGCGGGCAACGGGCTGGCCTGATCGTCGGGGATCGCCGCCCAATCGGGTGTGGAGCGTTTGCGGCGCCGGTCGTTGAACCGGGCGAATTGGATGGCCAGTTCCATCAGCACCGTCAGCGCCAACGCCAGTGCCAGCATGGTGAACGGATCCTGACCTGGCGTGACGATGGCGCAGAACACGAAAAGTGCGAAGATCAGACCACGCCGCCAGCTCTTGAGCTTCTCGTAGGTGAGGACACCGATGATGTTCAACGCCACGATCAGCAACGGCAGTTCGAAGCTGACACCGAAGATGATCAGCAAGTGCAGCATGAAGTTGAAGTACTGGTCGCCGGCCAGCGCGGTGACCTGCACGTCGTTGCCGACCGTGAGCAGGAAATGGAACGCCTTGGCGACCACCAGATAAGCGAGCACCGCACCGCCGACGAACAGCACGGCCGCGCTCGAGACGAAGCCGACCGCGTACCGCCGCTCATTCGAGTGCAGACCTGGCGTGATGAACTGCCACAGCTGGTAGAGCCAGACCGGACACGCGAACACCACTCCGGCGGTGAGCGCAACCTTGAGCCGCAGCATGAACTGGTCGAACGGCCCTGTGGCCAGCAGGCGGCACGAGTCGTCTTCGGTCAGTACTGCCCGCGACTCCGGCGGCAGATCGCAGTAGGGCCCGCGGAGCAGGTCGCCCAGCGACGGGATACCGAGGAAGCCGTGGGTGTACCAGACGAACCCGAAGATGGTTGTCACGACGATCGCAATCGCCGAGATGACCACTCGGGTCCGCAGTTCGTAGAGATGTTCGACCAACGACATCGTGCCGTCGGGATTGACCTTGCGCTTACGGCGCCTCGGGTCCAGAGAAATGCGCACGCGGGGGCCTGGCCTCAGGTCGACGACAGATGATCAGGCAGATTTCTTGACATCGTCGGTCGAGGTCGGCGCCGACGTGGGCGACGCTTCACCGGGCGGCAGTTCACGTTTGGCGGACTCGCCCGCATCTGCGGAGTCCTTGCCGTCGTTCTGCATTTCCTTGACCTCGCTCTTGAAGATCCGCAGCGACTGGCCCAGTCCCCGAGCTGCGTCGGGAAGCTTCTTGGAGCCGAACAGGATCACCACGACGAGCAGGACGATCACCCAGTGCCACCAGGACAGAGCACCCATATTCTCCACCTCCGAATTCCGACGTTGCCAATGCTACCCGAGCCACCCCGACGGCAGCGCCCAGCGGGCGCCCCTAGGTATACCGTGCTCGGGCCGCGGCCGCCGAGGAGATGACCGAATCGGCGATCGCCGAGTCGGAGATCACGCGCACCCGGCCACCGAAGCCGAGTAGGAACCGGGTCAACCACTCCGGCGACCCGTACACCAGCCGGGCACGTACAGGTGCCTGCGGGTCCAGCCGCGTCTCGAGCGATTCCAACGGCTCGATGAGGTAGTAGTCCAGAACCCACAGTTCGCCCGGGTCGATCTCGATCTGCACCGAGGGCAGGTCGGGATTCTCCGACAGCACCGCGCGTTGGGGGTGGGCCTTCGCTTCCTCCGGAGGTGACGCCGGTTCGTCGAGCTCCTCGGCCTCGTCGACCCGGTCGAAACGGAACAGGCGCACACCCTCACTCATCCGGCACCACGCCTCGAGATAGGTGTGATTGTCCATCGTCTGCAGCCCGATCGGGTCGACGATGCGATCACTGACGCTGTCCCGGGTGGCCGAGTAGTACCGGATCCGCAGGGCCCGCCGCGCCGTCACGGCTTCCCGGATGCTCGCAAATGTCGGGTTGTCGGAGTCTGTGGATCCCGCAGGCATGCGCACCGCGGTGTCCGACGAACCGACGGCGGCCTCGATCTTGGCGATGGCGCGTCGCGCGGCCTCCTGGTCGACCGCGCCCGGCAGATCGAGAAGCGCTTGCAGCGCGACCAGCATGGTGCTGGCCTCCGCGCTCGTCAGGCGCAGCGGCCGATCCATCCCGGCGGTGAAGATCACGTCGACGAAGCCGTGCTCGAACTGCAGGTCGATCAGCTGGTGTGGGAAGTAGCCCGGCAACCCACAGACGAACAGCAACTCGAGGTCTTTGGTGAGTTGCGTCTGCGAGATACCCAGGTCGCGAGCGGCCTGATCCAGTGCGATCCCGTCGCGGGTCGCGAAGTAGGGCACCAACGCGAGCAGGCGGCTCAGTCGGTCCGGTCGTGGTGTCATCGGCTGGTCACCCCGCTCAGCTGGTCGAGCGCACCGATCACGTTGTCACGCAACTCCGGCGGCGACAGGACCACGGCGTCGGCCCCGGCGCCGAGCACCATCCGGGCCAGCGTGGTCAGCGACCGGATCTCGATGGTGACCACATCTCCCGGCTCGCCGTCGAGTGACTCGGACTCGATGCGCGTCGCGATCCGACGCAGTCCGGCGGCTCGGTCGTGGGCCAGCCAGATGCGCGCGGTGCCGGTGTCGGCGCCCGCCGCGGAGTCGACGGCGGTCGCCACGATCTGCTGGATGTCGGTTCCGTCCGGAACCACGACCTCCCCGTGCGTCCCCGTCGGTGTCACCTCCGAGATCCGGGACAGCCGAAAGGTACGGGTGTCCTGCCGGTCACGGTCGTGGCCGGTGACATACCACCGCCCGCGATGGGTGACGATGCCCCACGGTTCCAGCGTGCGGCGGGTCGTCGATGCCGCAGCGCCGGGACGGTAATCGAAGGTGACCGCCGTGGCAGCGTCGATCGCGGCGAGCAACGCTGCCAGTGCGGCCTCCGACCCGACCGTCTTGGGCGAGAGACTGGCGGAAACCACCAGTTCATCGTCTGCGCGGACATCGAGCCCGGCGGCGCGCAGCTTGAGGACCGCGTTCTGCGCGGTCGCAGCGATCTCCGGGGCCTCCCACAGCGCCGCCGCCATCGCCACCACCGCTGCCTCGGCGCGGTCGAGTTCGATGTCGGGCAATTCGTAGACGTCGCGGTTGATGCGATAGCCCTCGGCGTTGCCCGACATCCGGTCCCGGCCGGTGATCAGCGGTATCCCGAGATCCCGGAGCTGGTTCTTGTCCCGCTCGAACATCCGGTTGAACGCCTCGTCGGACTGGCCATCGTCGTTGTAACCGGCGACATGTCGGCGGATGTAGTCGGCGGTCAGGAACTGGCGTGTCGACAGCAGGCAGATCACCAGATTGAGCAGGCGCTCGACTTTCTGCGTTGCCACCCCGCCAGCTTACGATCACATGGACGCGATCAGCCGATCGACTCGCTCATCGACACTGCGGAATGGGTCCTTGCACAGGACGGTGCGCTGTGCCTGGTCGTTGAGTTTCAGATGGACCCAGTCCACGGTGAAATCCCGCCCGGCCTTCTGCGCCGCGGAGATGAAGTCGCCGCGCAGTTTGGCACGGGTGGTCTGAGGCGGTTCGTTGACCGCGGTCTTGATCGCCTCGTCGGTGGTCGCGCGCGCGATCAGGCCTTTGCGCAGCATCACGTCGAACACGCCCCGACCACGCTTGATGTCGTGGAAGGCCAGATCGAGTTGGGCGATCTTCGGGTCCGAGAGATCCATCGAGTAGCGGTCCTGGTACCGCTGGAACAGCTTGCGTTTGATCACCCAGTCGACCTCGGTGTCCACCGTGGAGAAGTCGCCGCTCTCCACCGCGTCGAGCATCCGCCCCCACAGGTCGACGACTTGATCCATCTCCGGGTCCGGGCGACGGTTGGCCATGTGTTCGACCGCACGCGCGTGGTACTCGCGCTGGATGTCCAAGGCGCTGGCCTGTCGGCCACCGGCCAGTCGCACGGGCCGACGCCCGGTCGGATCGTGGCTGACCTCGCGGATGGCGCGGATCGGGTTGTCGAGGGCGAAGTCACGAAACACCACGCCGGCCTCGATCATCTCCAGCACCAGCGCCGCCGAGCCGACCTTGAGCAGGGTCGTCATCTCCGACATGTTGGAGTCGCCGACAATGACGTGCAGACGCCGATACTTCTCGGCATCGGCATGCGGTTCGTCGCGCGTGTTGATGATGGGCCGCGAGCGGGTGGTCGCCGACGACACTCCTTCCCAGATGTGCTCGGCACGCTGCGACAGGCAGAACGTGGCCGCCTTGGGGGTCTGCAGGACCTTTCCGGCGCCGCAGATCAGCTGCCGGGTCACCAGGAACGGCAGCAAGACGTCGGAGATCCGGGAGAACTCGCCGGCGCGCACCACCAGATAGTTCTCGTGGCAGCCATAGGAATTGCCCGCCGAATCGGTGTTGTTCTTGAACAGGTAGATGTCACCGCCGATCCCCTCATCGGCGAGCCGCTGCTCGGCGTCGACGAGCAGATCCTCGAGGACGAGTTCCCCGGCTCGATCATGGTTGATCAGCTGGATGAGACTGTCACACTCGGCGGTCGCGTACTCGGGATGCGAACCGACATCGAGGTAGAGCCGCGCGCCGTTCTGCAGGAAGACGTTGGACGATCGGCCCCACGAGACGACCCGCCGGAACAGATACCGGGCGACCTCGTCCGGGCTCAGTCGGCGATGGCCATGGAAGGTACACGTGACACCGAATTCGGTCTCGATACCCATGATTCGACGCTGCACAGGTCAACCCTACCCGCGAACAACGCCACAGACCCGGCGACGCGACGGGTGCTCGCGTGGCCGGGTCTGCGGTGATGTGCCGGTATTCGACTCAGGTATCCGGATTCGACGATGTGTCACCATCGGCAGCGGACGTGCCGTCTGACCCCGAGCCATCCGATTCGTTCGACGGTGACGCTGATGTCGTGGCGGACGGCATCAGCTCGGCCACGGCCGCTTCGCTGAGTCGGCGGAATGCGCGGCGGGGCCGATTGCGATCGAGAATCGCGACCTCGAGGTCGGTGGCGGCGAGTTCGCGCGGAGTCGACGGTGCCGACGTGGACGATCCGGTCGAGGATCCATTGGTGTCCGGTGGGGTCGTCAGTGCAGCCACCGCCAGCGCGAGCGCCGCCGGCAGGTCCAGATCGGGTGCGTAACTCTCGCGCAGTGCGGCCGTGATCGCCTCGTTCGCACCGCCCATCACCAGAAAACGCGTCTCGTCGGCGATGGACCCGTCGTAGGAGATGCGATACAGCTGTGACGGCCGCGGCTTGCCGTACTTGGCCACCTCCGCCACGCACAGTTCGACCTCATAGGGCTTGGCCTGTTCGGTGAACACCGAGCCGAGTGCGTTGGCATAGGTGTTGGCCAACGACAGTGCCGTGACATCGGCGCGGTCGTAGCTGTATCCGCGCATGTCGGCGAGCTGGATGCCGGCCTTGCGCAGGCTCTCGAACTCGTTGTACTTGCCGACTGCGGCGAAACCGATCCGATCGTAGATCTCGCTGGTCTTGCGCAGAGTGTTCGACGGATTCTCGGCCACGAACAGCACGCCTTCGGCATAGGTCAGGGCGATGACGCTGCGGCCCCGGGCGATGCCTTTACGCGCCAGCTCCGACCGATCGCGCATGATCTGTTCGGCACTGGCGTAATACGGGAACGTCATCGCGAGCCCCCTTCATGCTCTGCGGCACGCCGTTCGATGATGACGCGGGCCGCCGCCTCGATCTCGGCGGTGTCCACCTCTCGCGCGCCCTCGGCGGTCACGACGACTGCCATCGGGAAGATCTTGCGCACCAGGTCCGGACCACCGGTGGCCGAGTCGTCGTCGGCGGCGTCGTATAGCGACTCGATGGCGATCGCCAGCGCCGAACCGGTGTCGAGGTCGGGCCGGTAGAGCTTCTTCAGCGACGACTTCGCGAATACCGATCCAGAGCCGATGGCCTGATAGCCTCCGAACTCCTCGTGCCGGTCACCGGCGACGTCGAAGGAGAAGATCCGGCCACGCTCGGTAGGGTCGTCGTGGTCGATGTCGTACCCCACCAACAGCGGAATGGCGGCCAGGCCCTGCATCGCGGCGCCGAGGTTGCCCCGCACCATCGATGCCAGCCGACTGACCTTTCCGTCCAGGGTCAGCGGGACGCCCTCGATCTTCTCGTAGTGTTCGAGTTCGACCGCGAACAACCGCACCATCTCGATCGCGATTCCCGCGGTGCCCGCGATACCGCACGCCGAGTACTCGTCGGTGATGTAGACCTTCTTCACATCGCGGGTGGCGATGAGGTTGCCCGCGGTGGCACGACGATCGCCGGCGAGCACCACGCCACCGGGATAGGACACCGCGACGATGGTTGTGCCGTGCGGGATCTCATCTGTGGCGTGCGCGCTCATACCGTCCCACCGATGCTGCGGCAACTGCTCGGGCGCATGGTTGCGCAGGTAGTCGGTGAACGACGAGATGTCGGCACCCAACGACGATGTGGTGGCCGGGATGGGTCGTGCGGGTGAGTTGTGGGTGTGCAGTGAACCGAACCGATCGCTCACTGGCCGCCCTTCTGTACGTAGGCACGTACGAAGTCCTCGGCGTTCTCCTCGAGCACGTCGTCGATCTCGTCGAGCAGGTCGTCGGTGTCCTCGGCGAGCTTCTCGCGGCGTTCCTGACCGGCGCTGCCGTCCGAGCCGACGTCACCGTCGTCGCCGCCGCCATCACGCCTGGTCTGTTCCTGCGCCATCTGCTGCCTCCTTCATCTCGCCGGACACACAAACTGCGAATCCGGCCCGATCCACCCTGACGGGCGCCGATCCGGCTATGGGTCACCGGATCTGAAAAACCGCGTATTTCACACACTACCGGTGTGCGAGCCGCCGCGGGTGGAAGCGACCGGCCGCGCTGCGGGCAGTCGCTGGGCCCGGTCAGGTGGTGGTCAACTGATCGACGAGTTCGGCCGCCGAGTCCACCGAGTCGAGCAACCTGCCGACGTGTGCCCGGCTGCCGCGCAACGGTTCGAGGGTGGGAATACGCACCAGCGAGTCGCCGCCCAGATCGAAGATGACCGAATCCCAGCTCGCCGCGGCGACGTCGGCACCGAAGCGGCGCAGACACTCGCCGCGAAAATAGGCACGGGTGTTCTGCGGTGGTTCGCTGATGGCGCGGGTGACATCGCTCTCGTCCACCAACCGCTTCATCGATCCGCGCGCGACGAGCCGGTTGTAGAGGCCCTTGTCGAGCCGCACGTCGGAGTACTGCAGGTCGATCAGGTGCAGACGTGGCGCGGACCACCCGAGGCCTTCACGCTGCCGGAAGCCCTCCAGCAACCGCAGCTTGGCGGGCCAGTCCAGGATGTCGGCACATTCCATCGGGTCGCGCTCGAGCCGATCGAGGACGTCGGCCCAGGTCTCCAACACGTGGGCGGCCCGGGTGTCGTCGCTGTGCTCGGACTCGTGGAACTTCATACAACGCTCGAGGTACTCGCGCTGCAGGGCAAGCGCGGTGAGCTCTCGGCCGTCGGTGAGTGCGACGGTCGCGGCGAGGCTCGGGTCGTGGGAGATGGTGTGCACCGCCTGTACCGGCCGCGCCAGTTCGATGTCGGAGAAGTCGACGCCGGCCTCGATGAGGTCGAGGACGAGTGCGGTGGTTCCCACCTTCAGGTAGGTCGCGGTCTCTGCGAGGTTCGCATCACCGATGATGACATGCAGCCGACGGTAGCGTTCGGGATCGGCGTGCGGTTCGTCGCGGGTGTTGATGATCCCGCGCTTGAGGGTGGTCTCCAGGCCGACCTCGACCTCGATGTAGTCCGACCGTTGCGACAGCTGATAGCCCGCCTCGTCGCCGGATTGTCCGATGCCGACGCGGCCGGCTCCGCAGATGATCTGCCGGGAGGCGAAGAATGTCGTCAGTCCGGCGATGACGGCGGTGAACGGCGTCTCCCGGTTCATCAGATAATTCTCGTGGGTCCCGTAGGATGCGCCCTTGCCGTCGATGTTGTTCTTGTAGAGCTGTAGGCGTGGCGCACCCGGCACACTCGCCACATGGCGTGCGGCCGCCTCCATGACCCGCTCACCGGCCTTGTCCCAGATCACCGCATCCATCGGATCGGTCACCTCTGGTGCCGAGTACTCCGGGTGAGCGTGGTCGACGTAGAGCCGTGCGCCGTTGGTGAGGATCATGTTCGCCGCGCCGATCTCGTCGGCGTCGATGATCGGCGCCGGTCCGCTGCCGCGACCGAGGTCGAACCCGCGGGCATCACGCAGCGGCGACTCCACCTCGTAATCCCATCGGGTGCGCTTGGCGCGGGGCACGCCCGCGGCCGCGGCATAGGCCAGCACGGCCTGGGTGGACGTCATGATCGGGTTCGCGGTCGGGTCCCCGGGCGCGGAGATCCCGTACTCGACCTCGGTGCCGATGATTCGCTGCATGCTACGAGCCTAGATGTTCATCTGTGAGCGGTCGCAGCGTCGTCCTGCTCTGGGTAGCGTCTACTGGGGTGAAAGCCTTCCGCCGGTTCACCGTTCGGGTGCCGCTGCCCACCGAACTCACCCACCTCACCGTGCTGGCGCACAATCTGCGCTGGGTGTGGCATGCACCCACCCAGGATCTGTTCGCCACCATCGACCCAGCATTGTGGGACGCCACCGGCGACCCGCTGCGACTACTCGCAGATGTCGAGCCGGAGCGATTCGCCGCGCTCGCCGCCGACCCCGCCTTCCGGGAACGCCTGACCGCCGTCCGCAACGATCTCGAGAGCTATCTGGCCGGGTCGCGATGGTTCGGCGACACCACCGACGAACTGGGCTCGGCGCACCTGGCCGCGACCGGGATCGCCTACTTCTCGATGGAGTTCGGCATCTCCGAGGTACTACCGATCTACTCCGGCGGCCTCGGCATCCTCGCCGGCGATCACCTCAAAGCAGCCTCGGACCTGGGTTTACCGCTGACCGGGGTCGGTCTGTTCTATCGCTCCGGGTACTTCCACCAGAGTCTGTCCCATGACGGCTGGCAGGTCGAACGGTATCCGGTCAACGATCCGACCTCACTGCCATTGGAGCTGCTCACCGATGCCGGTGAGACCGTGATAGTGACGATCTCAATGCCGGGTGGCCGGCAGTTGTCCGCCCGGATCTGGGTCGCCACCGTGGGCCGGATCCCGCTGCTGTTGCTCGACTCCGACCTACCGGACAACGACGAGGAACTGCGCAGCATCACCGACCGCCTCTACGGTGGCGATCAAGACCATCGGATCAAGCAGGAGATCCTGCTCGGCATCGGTGGTGTTCGGGCCGTGCGGGAGTATGTCCGCGTCACCGGTCGGGCCGAGCCGGCCGTGTTCCACATGAACGAGGGCCATGCGGGCTTTTTGGGTGTGGAGCGCATCCGCGAAATGGTCGGCCGCCCCGGGACCGAAGCGCTGGACTTCGACACCGCCGAGGCGGTGGTGCGGGCGTCGAACGTCTTCACCACCCACACCCCGGTGCCCGCCGGAATCGACCGCTTCCCACGCGACATGGTGCGCTACTACCTCGATGCCGACGACGCGGGGATGTCGCGGCTGCTGCCCGGCCTGCCGGTCGCCACCGTCCTCGATCTGGGCGACGAGGCCGACCCCGGTGTGTTCAACATGGCGCACATGGGTTTTCGACTCGGCCAACGCAGCAATGGTGTGTCCCGGTTGCACGGTGCGGTCAGTCGCGAGATGTTCGCCGACCTGTGGCCGGGATTCGACGCGGACGAGGTGCCGATCGGCTCGGTCACCAACGGTGTGCACGGACCGACCTGGACGGCGCGGACATGGCTCGATCTGGCGGTCGACGACGAGGCCGGGCAGGCCGCGGCCATCGCGGCGATGTCGCCCGAGAACATCTGGCAGGTGCGATCGGAGTTGCGCACGCGTCTGGTCGAGGAGGTCCGACGCCGCGCCCACGACAGCGCCCGAGACCGCGGATTCACCGAGGCCGAACTCGGGTGGACGGCCGAACTCTTCGACACCGACGCACTCACGATCGGTTTCGCTCGGCGCGCGGCCACCTACAAACGCCTGACGCTGATGTTGCGTGATCCCGAGCGTATGCGCCGCATCCTGACCGATCCGCAGCGTCCGGTCCAGCTCGTCATCGCGGGAAAGGCACACCCGGCCGACGACGGCGGCAAGGCACTGATCCAGCAGGTCGTGCGGTTCACCGAGGATCCCGAATTGCGCACGCACATCGTTTTCCTGCCGGACTACGACATTTCGATGGCCCGCGACATCTACGCCGGTTGCGACGTGTGGCTCAACAATCCGGTGCGTCCGATGGAGGCGTGCGGAACATCCGGCATGAAATCGGCGATGAACGGCGGGTTGAACCTGTCGATCCTCGACGGCTGGTGGGATGAGATGGCCGACGGGGAGAACGGCTGGGCGATTCCGTCGGCCGAGGGTGTTGCCGACGATCACCGTCGCGACGACCTGGAGGCCGAGGCCCTCTACACACTGCTCGAGGAGACGGTCATCCCGCTGTTCTACAACCGCTCGGCGAGTGGGGTGCCCGAACGATGGGTGCAGATGGTGCGTCACACGCTCACCCGGCTGGGCCCGCAGGTGCAGGCCGGACGGATGGTCCGGGACTACACCGCCGCACTCTATGTGCCGGCCGCCGACCAACTCGCATCCATCTGCGCCGATGACTTCGCACCGGCCCGCGATCTCGCCGAATATCGCCACCAACTCGAGCGCTCGTGGCCTGCGGTGCAGATCGCCGGCATCGACGAATCCGATGCGGGGGACTCGCTCGACGCCGACGGCCCGCAACGGGTCAACCTCACCTTCACCGCACACGTCGCGCTGGGCGAGTTGAGTCCGGAACGCGTGTGTGTGCAGGCGTTGGTGGGGCGTGTCGACAGCGACGGCGAGATCATCGACCCGGAGATCGCGGAGATGTCGCCGACGTCGGAGACCGATCCCTCCGGCAGGACGCTGTTCCGGGCCACCGTGATGCCGGCACGCTCGGGCCGTCATGGCTACACCGCACGCGTACTGCCGCGACATCCCCAGCTCTCCGACGACGCGGAACTGGGGTTGGTGCGCTACCCGGTGGGTACCGTCGAGGATGCCGGGCCGGGGCAGGGTTCTGGCTCGTGAGGCCCCTTCGTGACGCTCGCAAGCTCGCTCCTCAGTGACGCGACCCACGCGCGCTGCGCACGGGTCGCGTCACTGATCCCTGAGGAGCTCCGGAGCGCTGGCGAAGGGGCGTCACGAAGGGCGCGAAACCCAGCAGGTCACAGGTACTGACCCGTGTTGGTCTCGGTGTCGATGGCGCGGCTGGCACCCGCGCTCTTGCCGGTGACCAGGGTACGGATGTAGACGATCCGCTCCCCCTTCTTGCCCGAGATCCGTGCCCAATCGTCGGGGTTGGTGGTGTTCGGCAGATCCTCGTTCTCGGCGAACTCGTCGAGGATCGAATCGAACAGGTGCTGCACCCGTAGACCCGGCGCACCGGTGTCGAGCTGCGACTTGATCGCGTACTTCTTGGACCGGTCGACGACATTCTGGATCATCGCACCGGAGTTGAAGTCCTTGAAGTACATGATCTCCTTGTCGCCGTTGGCGTAGGTGACCTCCAAGAACCGATTGTCGTCGCTTTCGGCGTACATCCGCTCGACGACCTTCTCGATCATCGCGTTGACGCATGCCGTCCGGTCGCCGCCGAACTCGTTGAGGTCGTCAGCGTGCACCGGCAGTTGCTCGGTGAGGTACTTCGAGAAGATGTCCATCGCCGATTCCGCGTCGGGACGTTCGATCTTGATCTTCACGTCGAGACGGCCCGGACGCAGGATGGCCGGGTCGATCATGTCCTCACGGTTGGACGCACCGATCACGATGACGTTCTCGAGTCCCTCGACGCCGTCGATCTCGCTGAGCAGCTGCGGGACGACGGTTGTCTCCACGTCGGACGACACACCCGAACCGCGGGTACGGAAGATCGAGTCCATCTCGTCGAAGAACACGATCACCGGGGTGCCCTCAGACGCCTTCTCCCGCGCACGCTGGAAGATCAGGCGGATGTGTCGCTCGGTCTCACCGACGAACTTGTTGAGCAGCTCGGGGCCCTTGATGTTGAGGAAGTAGGACTTTGCCTCCTTGGCGTCGTCGCCGCGCACCTGTGCGATCTTTTTCGCCAGCGAGTTGGCCACCGCCTTGGCGATGAGCGTCTTGCCGCATCCGGGCGGACCGTAGAGCAGGACACCCTTGGGAGGACGCAGCGCGTAGTCGCGGAACAGGTCCTTGTGCAGGAACGGGAGCTCCACGGCGTCGCGGATCTGCTCGATTTGACGGCCAAGGCCGCCGATGTCCTCGTAGCCGACGTCGGGCACCTCTTCGAGCACGAGGTCCTCGACCTCAGCCTTGGGTACCCGTTCGAAGGCGAACCCGGCCTTGGTGTCGATGAGCAGAGAATCACCGGGTCGCAACGTGCGTTTCTTGCCGTCCTCGCCGTCGACCTCGCCGAGGAGGGGTTCGGCCAGCCATACCACTCGTTCTTCGTCGGCATGTCCGACCACGAGCGCGCGGCGGCCGTCGCCGAGGACCTCGCGCAGCGTGCTGATCTCGCCGACGGAGTCGAACTCGCAGGCCTCGACGATCGTCAAGGCCTCGTTGAGACGAAGAGTCTGACCCTTGTGCAGGGTCTCGACCTCGATGTTCGGTGAACACGTCAGGCGCATCTTGCGGCCGGAGGTGAACACGTCGACGGTACTGTCGGGATAGATCTCGAGGAGTACGCCGTACCCGCTCGGCGGCTGGCCGAGCCGGTCTACCTCTTCGCGCAGCGCGACCAACTGCTGGCGCGCCTCCTTGAGCGTGTCGAGCAGTTTCGCATTCCGGGTGGTCAGGTTATCGACCCGCTCCTGGAGTTCGGTCACATCAGCAGGGCGGCCGGTGCCGGGGCGTGCGCCGCCGCGCAGCGATTCCGGACGGGCCAGAGGGGCCGTGTAGGCAGGGACGAAGTTATCCTCGGGCATCTGGCCGGTGCCGCCCTGTTCGGGTCCGTCGTCTCGCGCACCCGAGAACCCGAGGTGGTCGGCGCCGCTGGCGCCCTGGCGGTCAGATTCGGTCATTGCTGACTCCTCTCCCCGGCAAACACTTCTCTCATGGTGTCTTCATGGAGTGTTTGCGCCGTAACCCCACGCTACCGGTGTGAACCGGAAATCGCCCTGCACCGCGCAACACTCGGTGTTGACGACGTGTTAAATCTACGTCTTCGCAACGTATTCGCGACGTTTCGCCGAGTCTTCCGGCAGGGTCGGATCAGCGGCGAGATGTCGTCATCCGCGCGTGGGACGACGTTGTGGACGCAGGGTCGTGACGCCGTCGGCGAGGCGGCGCGTGGTGATCAGAAATGCCGTGTGGCCCTGCATTTTGTGTTCCGGCCGCACGGCGAGACCCACTGCGCTCCAGTCCCGGACCATCGATTCCCAGGCTCGCGGCTCGGTCCAACACTCCTGGTCACGCAGTGCTTCCATCACGCGGGACAACTGTGTGACAGTCGCCACATAAATCACCACGACCCCGCCTGGTTTTATCGCCCGACGCACCACGTCCAGGGGTTCCCAGGGCGCCAGCATGTCGAGGATCACGCGGTCGAATCGCTGGTCGGGGGCCACTGCATCGGCGTCCAACGTGGCCAGGTCGTCGATCACGATCTCCCAGTTGCCGGGCCGGCCACCGAAGAAGGTCTCGACATTGCGGATCGCGTGTTCGGCGTGGTCTGCGCGTATCTCGTAGGACGTGACCGTGCCCCGATCTCCGACCGCTCTCAGCAGCGAGCACGTCAGCGCACCGGAGCCGGCGCCTGCTTCGAGGACGCGGGCGCCCGGGAAGATGTCGCCTTCGGTGACGATCTGAGCGGCGTCCTTCGGATAGATGACCTGCGCCCCTCGCGGCATCGACAGCACGTAGTCCACCAGCAGCGGCCGCAGCGCCAGATACTGCGTGCCGCTGGTGGCTGCGACGATGCTGCCCTCGGGCGCTCCGATCAGATCGTCGTGGGCGATGGCTCCCCGATGGGTGTGGAAGAGCTTGCCCTCCTCCAGGTGAACGGTGAACTTGCGACCTTTGGCGTCGGTCAATTGCACGCGGTCACCCACGGCGAAGGGGCCGGTCGTCGGCATCGGGCTGGAGTCCTTCCGGCTGGTCGCACGGGTGTCGTTTCGCGAACCTGTCACTGTCGCGACCTACCCTGCCAAATGTGAGTATGACGATGGACGCTGGGTCGCCTCAGCAGACCGGCGACGACACCGCAACACCCGGGTCGAGCGTGGTGCGCCGACCGTTGGCGTTGTCCCCATCACGCGCTGCCGACTTCAAACAGTGTCCGCTGTTGTACCGATATCGCGCCATCGACCGGTTCCCGGAGACCCCCACCCCAGCTCAGACCCGCGGCACGGTGGTGCACGCCGCGCTCGAGAACCTCTTCGACATGCCGGCTGAGCTGCGCACCCAAGAGTCGGCGGATCTGCTGGTCGAAGGCGCCTGGGCGGCGTTGTGTGAGGCCGATCCCCTGCTGGCGGAAATCATCGGTGAAAGCGGCACCGACCGATTCGTCGCCGATGCGCAGAAGTTGATCGCGACCTATTACACGATGGAGAATCCGACCGCCTTCGAGGCGGACGCCTGCGAGGAGCACGTCGAGATCACCGCCGACGACGTGGCGATGCGGGGTTTCATCGATCGGATCGATGTCGCGCCGACCGGCGAGATACGGGTGGTCGACTACAAGACCGGCCGATCCCCCGGCGAGGCCTATGAGGCCAAGGCGCTGTTTCAGATGAAGTTCTACGCGCTGGCCGTGCTGCGTATCCGCGGCGTGGTCCCGGCGCGGTTGCAGCTGATGTACCTGTCCGATGGTCAACAGCTCAGCTACACACCCGACCGCGAAGAGTTGGAACGTTTCGCCCGCACGCTCAAGGCCATCTGGACGGCAATCCGGGCCGCGGTCGCCACCGGCGACTTCCGCCCGCACCGCTCTCGGCTGTGTCGCATGTGCGAGCACCAGCACCGCTGTCCGGAGTTCGGCGGGGAGATCCCCCCGTATCCGGGGCCGCCGCCGGGCTTCACCGGATGACCAGCTGAGGTCACGCAGCCCGACCCCCGACCGCGTCGGTTATGACGGTAGGCATACTGTGCTTGTCGTGGAGTCCTGCTACTACGTGCCGATCGATCCGCCGGCCTCTGCCGGCAACACCGGCCACGAATACTTCCAACCCACCGAGGCCACCCAGAGCGTGTGGGCGTCGACGATGCAACACGGCGGGCCACCGTCGGGTCTGATGATGCGCTCCCTGCTGCGCTGCGATGCCCAGCCGGGCCAGCAGTTCACCCGCGTCACCACCGAGATCCTCGGGCCGATCGGACTGGGTGTGAATCGGGTCCGCGCGGAGGTGATCCGGCCCGGCCGCCAGATCAGCCTGGTCGGCACCGATCTCGAGGTGCAGCAGGCTGATGGCTCGTTTCGCCTCGCGGCTCGATCGGTGGGCTGGCGGCTGCGCACCGCAGACACCGCCGACATCGCCGAAGCCCCCGAGGCGTTGACGCCGACCCCCGACGACCTGACCCCGGTGCATGGCGTCACCGAGAACTCTGATCTCGGAGTGGACTGGGGCACAATTGGTTTCATTGGCTCGATCGAGTCGGCGACGGCACCGGGCCGCACCGGCGACACCCCGGCGGTGTGGGTCCGGCCGGCGATCGCTCTGGTGGGTGGCGAGGAGATCTCCGACCTCGAGTCGATGTTCACCGTCATCGACATCGCCAACGGTCTGGGCACCCGGCTACGCACCGATCAGTGGACGTGGATGAACACCGACACCACCGTCCACCTCACCCGCATCCCGTCGGGCCCGTGGGTCGGCATCGACGCCGACATGGTGCAGGGGCCCGACGGCTTCGGCGCGACGTTCGGTGACCTCCACGACCGCCACGGCTTCATCGGCCGATCGGCGCAGACCGTCCTGCTGAATCGGATGGCCTGAGGCGCGGTGCCGGACCGTCAGAACCGGCAGGACCGGATGTCGGTGGCGAGGATCGCCTTGGCCCCGAGTTCGGACAGTTCGTCCATCAGGCTCTGGTGGATCTTACGCGGGACCATGGCCCGTACCGCGACCCAATCGGGGTCCGCCATCGGCGCGACGGTCGGTGATTCCAGGCCAGGCGTCAGTTTCGATGCCTCGGCGAGCAGTGTCCGCGGGCAGTCGTAGTCGATCATCACGTACTGCTGGCCGAACACCACGCCCTGAACGCGGGCGACGAACTGCCGCGCGGCCTTGGTCTGCGTGATCCCGGCCTGCGAGATCAGTACGGCCTCCGAGTCGCACAGCGACTCGCCGAAGGCGGCCAGCCCGTGCGCACGCAGCGTCCGCCCGGAACCCACCACGTCGGCGATCGCATCCGCGACACCGAGCTGGATGGAGATCTCGACGGCGCCGTCGAGGCGGATGATGGTGGCCTCGACCCCGCGACCGGCGAGATCATCTGCCACGAGATTTGGGTACGACGTGGCGATGCGCTTGCCCGCCAACGACTCGACCGACCAGCTCTCCGCCGCGGGGGCTGCGTAACGGAAGGTCGATGAACCGAAGCCCATCGAGAGTTGTTCGTCGACCGACGCCCCCGAGTCCCGCGCCAGGTCGCGGCCGGTGATGCCCAGATCGAGCGTGCCGGCGCCGACGTAGATGGCGATGTCTTTCGGGCGCAGGAAGAAGAACTCGACGTCGTTGTTGTTGTCGAGGACTGTGAGGTCCTTGGCGTCAGTACGTTTCCGGTAGCCGGCCTCGGCGAGGACGGCGGCCGCAGATTCGGAGAGTGCCCCCTTGTTGGGCACGGCCACACGCAGCATGTCGGGTTCCTTCTGGATTAGGTGGGGGTCTGTGGTCGAGGTGTCGATCTGTGTCTGACGATGTCGGTGTCCGGGGCGCCCGGTCACAGATGTCGGTACACGTCGGCCGGCGTCAGACCCCGCTTGATCATCATCACCTGCAGCCAGTAGACGAGCTGAGAAATCTCCTCGGCGAGCGACTCGTCGGATTCGTGTTCGGCGGCGAGCCAGACCTCGCCGGCCTCCTCGATGATCTTCTTGCCCAGTGTGTGAACTCCGGAGTCGAGGGCGGCGACCGTCCCGCTACCGGGGGGACGAGTCTGTGCCTTGTCGCTCAGCTCGGCGAACAGCTCCTCGAAAGTCTTCACGGTCCCTCATCTTTGCATGTCACGCCCGGCTGGAAGATGGCCGGGGTGTTGCCCGGTCCATGCATCGACGACGTCGGCGATCGTCAGGCCGACCAGCGAGCGCCGAAAGCTGCGCAGACTGCCCTGAGGCACCCGGGCCGCCGACGGGATCACCAGGGTCGGGCAGCCCGCTGCGGTCGCCGCCGCGGTTCCTGCGGGCGAATCCTCGACCGCCAGACACTGGTCGGGCCGCAGGCCCACGAGTGACGCCGCGCGTAGGTACGGGTCGGGATGGGGCTTGCCGAGGGCCACTTCGTCGCCACACACGGTCGCGACGAAGCGCGTGGCGTCGAGTGTCTCGAGTGCCACATCGGTCAGCTCCCGCACCGTGTTGGTGACCAACACCATGGGCAGGCCCGCCGATCGGACCAGCTCGAGGGCGGCGTCGGCGCCCGGACGCCACGGCAGCCCCTTGTCGAACATCGCGGCGACGTGGTCGAGCAACCACCGTTCATCGCCGGCACGGTCCTGTTCGGCGGCGGGGATTCTCGCTGCGGCGTACACCTTGCTCAGCGCATCGGGAAGTGCGTTGCCCAGGGTGGACTCGCGTAGCGCCGGGCTCATCGTGATCCCGTGCCGTAGCGCGAGGTCGGCCATGGCCACGTCCCACAGCGGTTCGGAGTCGAGGAGCGTCCCGTCCATGTCCCAGAGCACGGCAGCCGGGCCGGACAGGGACGAAGCAGAGAAGGTTGAGCCACCCGCGGCAGGGGTCGATGCTGAGGTCGTCGGTCGGTCGGTCACGTCAGCATCATCGCATTGCGTAAGCCTTCATTCGCGACAGCCGTAGGCACGTTCTATTCGATCGCGAGCATGGGGAACCCGAGAGCGAGCAGCATCAATGCCAGCAGGAACCATGCGGCACCGTGCCAGATAGGCCAGGTGCCGCCGCCGCGGTATACGCGATAGGCGATGACGAGCGCGGCGAGTCCGCCGAGCCCGAGCACCGCGGGCCCAACGACCGCCCACACCAGGTTGTCTCGTCCCGTGCTCATGAATGCCACGACGCCCATCGCGGCCACCCCAAGTACACCGACCACGTACAGCGCGGCCCGACGGAGCGTGCTCGGGTCGTCCCAACGCTTCTCGACGTCGCGCCGTTGCGACTGCCACTGTCCACGCTGGTCTGCCGAGTCGTCCGTCCCGTCGTCGCCGTTGGGGTCTGGCGGCACCACAGAGGAATCTTCGGTCATGCAATCCGGGTACCCGCGATGTTCCCCGGAAAAACGGGCCACAGCCTGCGGAGGTCTGTCACACGGTGTGTGGGTGTGTGTGGCGCGTAAGGATGCGCTCGGTTGCATCGTCGCTGGGATAGAACAGCTCGATCGTCATCTCCTCGAGCGTGATGTCTCGGGGTGAACCGAACGTGGTCAGCGTCGTGAAGAAAGACAACACGTTCTCACCAGACCGGATCGCGAATGGCACCAGCAGGCCCGGATCCCGCTCCGCGGTGCGTGGGCTACGCCGTTCCAGGTCGTCCACGGTCGGGTAACCGGTCACCTCACGCTCAAGGTCGACCAGACGCGGATCGCCGGTGATGCTGACGAGCCGGCGCAGCGTCATCAGCAGGTACGAGGCCCAGATGTCGAAGTCGACGGTGATCTTCGCGAACCCGTCCGGGTGCAGCGACGCCCGGAAGAGGTTGAACGGCGGACCGGTGAGATGGGGCGGCAACATCGCGGCCAGCGACCGCGCAGATTCGTTGGCCAGCACAACATTCCAAGCACGGTCAAGTGCCAGCCCAGGAGACGGATTGTGCGCGTCGAGAACCCGCTGCACCGATGTCCGTACCCGATCCATCGACGCGGCATCGAGCGATTGTTCGGAATATCTCGGCGCGTGACCAGCGGCGAGGAGGAGCGCATTGCGCTCGCGCAACGGAATGTCCAGACGCACCGACAATGCCTCGATAAGGTTCGGGCTGGGTATGGACTTGCCTGTCTCGATGAAACTGAGATGTTTGGGTGACACACCCACCTCGTAGGCGAGGTCGAGTTGACTCATCGATCGCTGTGATCGCCACTGGCGCAACATGGTGCCGACACCCGCCGTCATGGGCCCATGATAAGTGGCCGACCCGATGTGATCGATGACGCGTGGCGGCCGTTGCCGGAGGTCGGCGCTAGAACGGTGGTGGGCCGGCGTCGGTGACGCGTTTGCGGTTGCGGGCGCGTTCGGCGCGTCTGCGGGCGTGTTTGTTCGCCACCCGTGTGTTGACGCGGGTGCTGCGTTCGATCGTGGCACTGGTGTGCGGGGGTGGGGCCTGCGCGGGTGCGGTGAACCGGATCCTGCGTAGTCCGGGGAACAGGTCTTCCTGGGTTTCGGCTTCGCCGGGCAACACCAGGCCTTCGGGGGTGATGTATTCGGTGACCAGCCGCCCGTCATCGTCACGCCACTGGTCATCGACCCAGTCACCGAACGTTTTCAGCAGGTGTCCGGGACGGCATTTCGCGTTCAACCCGACCTCGGTGGTCTGCCCACCTCTGTGCGGGCAGGCGTGGTCGTACTCATCGACATGGTCGAGGTCGCCGCGCCACGCCGAGGTCAGGCATCCCGGTTCGGTGCAATACCCATCGCGCAACCGGATGAACGTATCCAACGCCGCCGACGGCCGATACGGATCCGACGGCAGATGCGCCGGCAACGTGAACGTGCCATCCGGTTCCGGTTCGATCGTGGGCGGCACCAGATAGGAAACCGTGGTGTCCGCACGAGCAGCGATGTCGCGCACATGCTCGCCCGAGATCACCCCATGGCCCTCCATGAAACCGGCGTTGTTCGCCATCCCTTTCACGGTGGCCTCGTCGGCGACGACGTGGAGGACGGCCTTGCAGTCCACCGGCGGGATCACACCGGGCTCCGGGATCACGGCGGTGCAGTCGTCGCGGCCGCAGTCACATTCGAACGCGGTGCCCGACAACAGGCAGAACATCGCATCGGATTGCCGTTGCGGCTTGGTGCGCGGATCGTGTTCACACACACTGTCGGCCAATGCGGCGACCGCGGCGGCGGCGATCCGCACGTTCTCCGCCGACATCACCCCGGTGATCTCGGCGGTGCCGTCCTCGCGCGGATGGGTCCACATCCGGCGGTCATCAAGCGCCTGCTGCCGACGTTCCCGCACCGCGTCGGGGTCATGACGAAACACGATCCGATCGATCATGTCGCGGAACCTGGCTTTGCTCCACGTCCCGCGCTTGGTGCGCAACGTTTCCGCGATGTCGGCGTCCACCGCCGGTGCGGCTGATGATTCGGCCAGCAGGTCGGTCCGGCTGACCGCTTTCTGCGCGTGCCACGGGTTGATGATCCCGTCACGCAAACATTCCGACACCTCGGGCAGCCGGTCCCGCAACGCGACCGCATCATTGAGCAGTGTTTCCGCGGCGCCACGAGAAGTGCCGCGGAGTTTGGCGATACGTGCTGCGGCGTCGGCGAAGCCGTCCACCACGAAACCATCGGTGTCCTCGCGGGCAGCGACCAGACGATCGTAGAGTGCTGCCACCGACTGGTACTCGGCGTAGGCGAGATAGGCACGGCCGCGGTCGAGTTCGGCCATCCCGAGCAGCAGGTCGTTGGTCGGGTCCTCATCCGGGTAGGCCGCATCCACACCACCGAGAAAGTCACGCGGCAACTGCGGCCACGGCGACGGCGAGGACAACACGGACGACACGAAGGACCCTTCACGGACTCGACAACCAACCGATACAGGATCTTCTTCGATATGCCACCCACCAAGACGACACCGACCCCGAGGCCGAATGTCAGCGAGTTCGCGCCTACCCGTTTCGCATCAACTCATCCTGCACACACCAAACTAGAACACAGCACCGACAAGAATGATCACCGCAGTTCAGAGGCCATTTCAAACGGGACTCCCGGCCTCCCGAGCACGACCTCGCCGAACGACGTCGAACACCGCGTACACCACCCCGAGCACGGCCAGACCCATCATCGAAGCGTAGATCGACAACGCGGTGTCGCCGCGACCCGAACCGTAGGCATCGTCACCACCCTGCGGTCCCTGGCCCGACCATCCCGGCCCCGACGACGCACCCCTGTCGCCGCGACCCGGCCCGCCGGCCACCGTGCCATGGAATCCGGCGCTGCCGCCCGGCCCGCCCGGCCCGCCGGGTCGCGCCCCGGCCCCGCCGCCCGGTCCACCCATCAGCTGTCCCTGGTTGCCCGTGAGCGATGCGTGATACACCCCGATCGCCGCGGCCTGGATCAGGATCGGGATGAGCACGAACCGCAGCGGTAGGTAGAAGGCCAGTACCACGCTGAGGATCTCCGCGGTGTAGAAGTATCGATCGTGCATGGCAGGCAACAGAAATGGCACCAGCACCGAGGACGCCGTCGCGACCGCGAGGATCGACGTGGGGGTGACCGCCGGGCGGCGCTTCCATACCGACCACACTAGGAACGCGACGATGATCGCGGCGGCAACTGCGATACCGAGTTGGGCCAGCCAGGTGACGTCGCCCGAGACCGGAATCAGTTGATAGAGGTTGGCCGCGCCCAGAGTCAACTGCTGGTAGGAGCCTGTCTGATCGAGGTACACGGTGAGCGCCTCGTGCCACGGAGCCCCAGCGACCAGAGCCGGCAGGTCCAGGAGCACGTAGACGATCGGGATGGCGAGCAGGCTGTACCACGGCAGGCGCCGTCGGATCAGCAACCACAGCAGCACCGGCATGACGAAGACCGCCTGCAACTTGAACGCGATCGCGACACCGAACATGACGCATGCCCAGATCGAGTTCATTCGTGACGACTGCGGCGTAGCCCTCATCAGGAAGTACACGCCACCGAGCACGAACGCCGAATAGATGGCATCGGCCTGCCCCCAGTACGCGCTGTTGGCGATCACCGACGGCAGCAGTAGCACGATGCCGAACGCCAACGCCCGCAGCGAGAATCGTGGTGTGCGTAGCGCGACGATGCGGTAGGCGAAGAAGGCCAGCAGGACGTCGAAGGCGATCGAGATGGCCTTGATGCCGATCAATGCCGGCATGTTGAGCGCGGTGAGTATCCAGATCAGATACAGGTAGGGGTAGTTGTAGTCCGCGAATTTCTCCCGGAATGCGCCGAAGCCCTGCGTGTCGAGAGTCTCGTACCAGCGGCTCAGAAAGGCTCGATAGTCAAGGGTCTCGATGTCGAGGAACTGTATGCGGATGACCAGCGCCACAACGATGAGCGTGATGAGGGTGGCCCAGCGGAGCCACCGTGGCGGCGTCGTGCGTGCGGCTTCGGCGGCGTGCTCTGCGCTCGCCGGCGGCGCTGGTGCGAGGGTTGGGGATGCCATGCGACCACTGTCCTGCCACAGCCTGGCAACCCGATGTCAGCGAGCTATGCGATCGGTGCTAGCCTCGATCTTTCACGTGGCTGGGTGATGGGCGGCGTGTGATACGCGAAAGTGCCTGTCTGCTGGGGGATTCT